>NZ_CP150917.1:4492500-4796875 GCF_039908645.1 Pseudomonas helvetica | reverse complement strand
GACGGCGCGATCCCGCTGGCGGCGCTGGTCAAAGGTGGCTTGCAACACATGAGCATCGACGACTTCAAGTCAGATGTCTCCGGCAACAAGCTCCCCGAACTGTCGTGGATCGAGCCGAGCTATGGCCTGCTCAACGGTAAGCTCGGGCCTAATGTGTCGCATCATCCACCGGAAGACCTGCGCTTTGGCGATCAGTTTGTCGGCGAGGTGTTCAATGCCTTGTCGGCCAATACCGACCTCTGGAGCAAAACCCTGTTCGTGCTGCTGTACGACGAGCACGGCGGCTTCCATGACCATGTGGTGCCGCCGACTTGCGTGGCGACGGGGTCGACGGTTGATGTTGACTGGCCCAATCCCTTCACTCGGCTGGGTATCCGCGTACCGGCGATCCTCGCTTCACCTTGGCTCAATCCGGGTCTGATTCCGTGGGCCGACAACCTCCAGGCGCAGCATTACGACCACACCAGTTTGCTGGCCTTTCTCTGCGATCATTTCCAACTGCCGCGCAGTGCCCTAGGTGCAAGGGTGGTCGCGGCCCAGCACTTCGGCAACGCGCCGATCTGGCGCACAGCCGCAAGCACTGCACCTGCGCCGAAACTGGCAGCCACCGCCGTGCCAAGCCGCGCCGGGCTGCCCTTGATCGAGTCCCAACTGGCGACCCAAAGCCGGCAGGTGGTGGACAGCGCCACCGGTTACCTCGATGGTCTGGATCCGGAGCAGATCTGGAAAAACAGTGCCCAAGGTGTCAGCCGTTTCCTCGACAGCCGCACCCGTGCACTGGCTGAGCCCGGCCAGGCTGCCCTCACGTCCGCCGCGCCCAGTGCCGACAGCCTGGAAGCGAAACTGCGGCGCCTGCAGGATTTGATGGCCACCGCCCACGGTCAAACGGTGGCTGCCGTTGGTGCGCCCGCCGTCAAAACCTTGCAAGCAGGGGCGGCGCCGGCTGTTGTGCCCGCGCAACTGCGAGTCCTGTGCCTGCCGGGTGTGGGATTCACGCCGCCCGCCAATGGGCAGGGCAGTACCGACGCGAACTGGCAGGAACAATGGCGCACGCTGATCCGCAGCCAACTGGCGCAGAACGGTCGCGTTATCGACGACCAGGACATCGACTTTCTGCCCTTCGATGACCAACTCAAGGATGGACCGGACTTCGCCCAGATCACCCGCGGCCTGGCCATGCTGCGGGACGATGCCAGGGGCAAGGCCGACGAGGATTTCGGCAGTTGGGGCCTGCCGGTCAATCAGATGCTGCGCACCACCGTCGGCGCCATCGTGCAATGGATCGAAGACGCCGAATTGCGCACCGCACTGACCCAACATCTGCTGGAAAAAATCGACGCGTTCAACCCGCAGATCATCTTCGCCCAAGGGCTGGGCAGCCTGATCGGTTACGACGCCTTGCGCCGTTCGGTGGCCAAGAAAGGTTCGGCGCTGAAACTCGTCGATGGCCGGGT
This sequence comes from Pseudomonas helvetica, assembly GCF_039908645.1. Taxonomy (NCBI): domain Bacteria; kingdom Pseudomonadati; phylum Pseudomonadota; class Gammaproteobacteria; order Pseudomonadales; family Pseudomonadaceae; genus Pseudomonas; species Pseudomonas helvetica. Next base: position 4,795,421 of record NZ_CP150917.1, on the reverse strand, counting down.
ATTCGTCAGCTTCGGCTCGCCCATCGCACTGCCATTGGTGATGCGCGAAGTGTGGGGCGGGCGGGTGATGCGCCTGAGTGAAAACGGACGAGGCATTCGCCGTTGGTTCCACCTCTACAACCCCAACGACGGCTTGCTGACCCGGCCGATCACCTCGCCAGACTCGGCACGGGTCGACCTGCAAACCGAGTTCAGCGTGCCGCTGCGTGATGACCTGCTCGACCTCAATCACGCAGCGCAAGCCTACTTGTCATCCGCTACCAGCCAGACCGGCCTCTGGCCACAACTGGCTCGCGATGTGGTGGCGGCAAGCGCTCTGGAAGTGCCGGCGTTCCTGTCCCGCAGCGGCCAACGCAAACGCCGCGCCCTGGTGGTCGGCATCAACGACTACCCGGAACCGGGCGCACGCCTCGACGGCTGCATCAACGACACCTACCTGATCAGCCGCATGCTCCAGGAAAGCGGCTACGACGCCGGCGATATTCGCTTGCTGCACGACGCCCGAGCGACGAGGGCGAACTTCGTCGAGCGCCTCGAATGGCTGGTGGAAGGCGCCCGCGCCAGCGACGAGCGCGTGCTGTTCTATTCCGGCCACGGCACCCAACTGCCGGCCTACAGCAGCAGCGGCGAAGCCGACCGCATGGACGAAACCCTGGTGCTCTACGACTTCGACTGGGACGACGAAAACACCCACTTCACCGACAAACTGTTCCGCCAGTTCTATAGCCACCTGCCATTCGACCCGAACGGCCACGGCGCCAAACTGACCGTCATGTTCGACTGCTGCTACGCCGGCGGCATGACCCGCGGCAACGGCCGCGTGCGCGGCATCACCCCACCCAGCGACATCCGCCACCGCATGCTGCGCTGGGACCCCTACGCCGGCGACTGGGACCGCCGGGTGTACGCCACCGACAGCGACGGCCGCGACTTCAGCGAACACGACCACACCTCCCGCGGACTCACCCGCACCCGCAGCACCCAAGGCGCCGCCACCGGCCTACGCCCCGAGAAAAAAGCCCAACTGCAACGCCAAGGCAAACTCTACGGCCACCACGGCCCCTACATGCCCCTGATGCTCTACGCCGCCCGAGAAAACGAAAAGGCCAACGAATACGAAGTCGGCTCCACCAGCTACGGCGCCTTCACCTACGCCGTGGTCGAGCAACTGCGCAAGTTGCACCAGGAAAATGTGACGTTGGGGTTTGATAAGTTGATCGAGCAGGTCGGCAAAGTGCTGAGCGCGAGGTCGTTGGGGCAGACACCGGAGATTGTCGGGCCGAGCGGGGTGAGGGAAGCGGTGTGCCCGTGGAAGATTAGTGGGCTTGGAAAGTGACGCTGAATCTGGTGAGCACTACTGTGGCGAGGGGGCTTGCCCCCGTTCGGCTGCGTAGCAGCCGCAAAACCTGCAAATGCGTTCTACCTGAACGTCCGCGATATTTGGATTCAGGGCCGCTTCGCGGACTGCACTCACTGTTTTCATCACTGCACTAAACCTATGGAAGCCTGACTGGGCGGAGTTCCATTCAACTCAGTTACCAACCTAAGCACCGATTTGTGGCGAGGGAGCTTGCTCCCGCTGGGGCGCGCAGCGACCCTAAAACAGGAAAACGCGGTGCGTCAGGCATAGCGCGTTATTCGGTTGGCGACTACTACGTAGTCGAACGGGAGCAAGCTCCCTCGCCACGGATAGTGTTTAGCCCAGTTACTTGGATCAGTCCTCCCGCTTTAACCGATTCACTTTGTCGTACAGCATCGAGGTGAAGTCATCCTTCTCGGCGGAGTGGTGGCAACGCTTATGGCAATTAGGGCAAAGAGCAACGGCATTACTCCGACGATCCGATCCTCGATTGGCCAAATGCTTTACATGGTGGACTTCAAGAAAGCGAGTTCCGTCTGTCTGTACGAATGGCCCTGGCTGGTCGCAGCCTTCACAAATGCCTTTTGCGTTATCCAAAATCCACGCTTTTATCCGAGGGGAGCGCGCATACGAGGTGGTAGTGCTCACCATCTTTTTTGGCTTCTCAATGCCTTCTGGCTCGCCTATGAGGTTTTGTTCTCGAAGCTTTGCAGTACGACGGTTCAGGGTCTCTTCGTCATCTGTAGGCAAATAGTCATCGAGGTTGATTAAGCCTTTTGAAGCAAGAATCTTTTCAACGCGTGCGGCAATCCCTGAGCCGATATTTGGCTTGGATGGGTAGCAATTAGTAGGTTTCAGGCCAAGCTCAACAAACAAAAACGATATGTTCTGCAGCCGATAATCAACGGCTTTGGTACTGCGGTTGATCAGTGCACCGTTCTGCAAAATTTGGTGTTCGAGCGATTTGTTGATGGTTTGCCCATCATCTTCGAGTGCGAGAATTTTAAGGTAGGCATCGACCGAGGCTGTTAGCTCCTCGTCAGTCCAACCAGGTTGTTTCTTTCCAGTGTCCATACAATCGCCGAGGGTTGAAAACCCTCGGACGATACTGAGTGGCCATTACGGCGTCTACGAAATTTCCTACGGCATGATCCGAAGTAACTCTCAAATTGACTAAGGAAATCCCACAAGCATCACGTCGATGGTCGACTAAAAAACTTTGAACACCCGCGAAGCCTTCCGCCACCAAGACGTTTGCTGCTGAGTCAGTAGGATGCAAGGCATATCCCGCAACCGAATCCACGGTTCATCCTGCCAATGCAACAGACTCAACTGCATCTGCGGCCAATCCAACACGCTTAACGTCGGCCGCTCCACCGCCCGCAACGGCCGCGCATCCCTTAACGTCGGCACCACCTGATGGGTCAGCCATTCGCGTAGCGAACGGTACTCCGGGCAATAGTGATAGACCAGCAACGCATACACACCGGACTCACTGAGCATCAACCGCTCTTCTGCAGTGCCATGGGCTTGCACAAGCAGCATTCGCCGTTGATCCGCATCGAGCTTTCGGGACATGCGTTCGTCCAGGTATTTGCCCATCAACCGCCCAATATCGCGTGCGTAAAACCAGGCTTGGTTTTCCAAGAGCAGGGCATGGAGGTGGATGTTGTGGCGGGTGAAGAGGGTGGAGGTGATGGGCTCCGCTACGTCATCTGTTAACGAGGGAAAAACATGGGGTAAGACTCGAGTCGTCATATTCCGTGACCTCTACGTATGAATTGGGCAGGGCCAGAACCCAACGTAGAGCGGGCTTAAGAAATCCCAACGAGCTAGGCCTTCCACCGATATCAAATGACGAGCACCCAGGGGCTATCATTTTCAAGTCTGTGTGATGGGCTTGCTTTCTACGTTGGGTGTTTCTTAGGCACCTGTCATGGAGTTTAGAAGTGCTATCGCTGAGCATCCATGCGGCATGCTCCCTACTTTGTGTAGGAATTAAGTGTTTTCTGTGGGCAATAAAAAAGCCCTGATCAAATCAGGGCTTTTTGGTTTTTCGATCTACCGGTTCAGATACAGAGCGGTAAATCGCGGCAAGCGCCCGTGGAGTCTCAATAAAGTCTGAATTTCTAGCTAGAAGTCATTCATCTTTCGGCCAAATCCTCAGTGCAACATCGGCGAGCAATTCGCCTCGCGCTGAAATTTCTAGTTCGTCCCACTTCAGTTTCGCAATCAACGGGATGTTGAGACGAAGGCTCGTGTTCGCAATTAGCTTGTCACGCTTAACTAGAAAGTCGCAGTGTTGCGCTGACCGATTCACACTCAGATTCAGTAGGGTTAGGTTGCCCAAGGTTGGAATAGTGTCGTAACGCTCACGAATAAGTTGCTGCCTGAGGCTCAGTGAGCCTCCAGAGCGCAAGATAATTTCAATATCTGCTTCATCGTTATTCGCAGCTGTACTGCCGTCATTTAGGGGCCAGTTGGAGTGCCAGCTTCGTGGCATTATGTGATCGATATCGAGGTTTGATAGATCAGGGAGCCCGGGCTCCTCACTCTTGACAGATAGTCGTAACGCTCCCTCTAGCTCGGTCAGTAACGAGCGCGTTTTGGCCGCATCAAGTCGGCCGGGGTAAAGTGGGGAGCAGATGCACGCATTGCGAAATTCTGAGTTTTCGGGCCAGCGGGAAGCATCTCCTTTGAGTGTACAAAGGTAATTTCTTAGCTCCTCGCTCGATATGCCCGCCTTCGTCAAATGACGTAGAACAGCCAAAAACACGTTGTTGTAGTTCTTCGGGGTAAGGCCGCATACCGCCCGGCGCACAACGTAGGACACTAGGTCATTGAACATTCGTGTCTTTTCTGAATCGGTGATCTCAGCTATTGAAATTAGCAAAGTCAGTGGGTGTAGCGTGGTGACATCATAGGCAGCAATTCGGCAGCCTAGACGAGCGATAGGTGAAGAGCCTGACATGCCTATCAAATCGCGATAGTGCTCAGCATATTGGTTTAAGGTCACCAGCTGCCGATCTGCCGTTTTGGGTGGAGTGCTAGCGGCAGCGTAACGTCTGTATTCGTTGTACAAACGGGACAGGTCAATCTCGCTACCCATCTCGGCCTGAAGGGTCGAGTGAATCAACCATTCCAGCCGTGGCTTATTGATGCGGCCGCGTCGCTGTTTGGTCGACCAGTAGTCTGATTCGAAGGGCAACCATTGAGTGTTGTAGAGCGCCCCTGCATCCACGCCGTCGTGATCTGCACGCATGAAGATATAGTTGCGGATTAAATCGGTCGCGTGCAATTCGGCCCCTCGGCCGTTGAGGGTCTCAAAGATAACCTGGGCGTCGTCCTCGGCTTCCAGTGAAATGCTGACCAGTTTTAGATCTTGCAGGACTGCCATGATGAGTGCTTCGGCGTAACTCGGTTCTTGACCGTCTCCAGAACGGATCCACTGGCTGAACTCCGTGGTAAAGAACCAGATGGCAGCCAGTGATGGCGGATGATCATAGTGTTTACGCAGGGTGCCATGCTGAGTGAAGTGCGCTGAAAACTCTTCGCGGAAATCTTCTAGGCGCTTGATTGCTAGGCTCTTTTCGAAGTGTGGGCGATCCCGAAATGTGGGCCACAGCTTGAAGCGCTCCATCTGCGGATTGCGCATGGTTTCTTCGTTGGTGTTTTGCATGCAGGCGATGACGCTTGGCTCAAAAACTTGCATGTCGGTTGCGCGCAGGGCGAGCAGCAGGGAGGCCAGAATGTATTGGAGCGTCGTCAAGCGTTGTTGGCCGTCGATGATGTGCAAGGTGTCGACCCCCATCAGCCCATGTTTAGCTTGAGGCTCCAGGACAACGGCACCCAAAAAATGCGGCGTGATGTTCATTCCCAGCACGCGGGCATTGGCTTTCTCTTGAATGTCCTGCCACAGGGCGGCCCATTGGTTCCGCTGAGTCCACACATATGCTCGCTGGTAGAAGGGAACACAGTATTGGCGCCGGTCTTGGAAAATTTGGCGCACGGTGAGTGTTTCGGATTTCATGGCCTCCCCTTTTGGTAGTCGCCGCATTCTGGCGTGTGATTCCTATGGTGTCACTTGGCACACATGCTGACCGGTGGATTGGCGGCCAGTCCGCTGAGCGGTCGGGAGGAATGCGGACTGCACGTAATTGGACGTTATGGTCAATCAGGCCCCACACCCGAAGCGGGGGGGGGGGGGGGCAGTGATCGCTCGATGCGCTGCGGCTACCGGAATAACACTCTGCGCTATACCAAATGCCATGGAACTGGCTGAGTGGGAGAGCAGGGGAATTGAAAGGAGCGGTCAAGCAGGAGACGTTGCAGGCGCTGGTCGAGACCGGCACGGCGCAGGAGTTTCGCGTGTTGCGAGAAGGCGAGGCCTGGCGCCTGGAGTTACACCTTGGGGTGAAATGGCTGCCGGTACGCTCGCTGCGGGATCTGGTTTGACTGTGGCGCTCGCTGACAGCAGTAGGGCGGTTTTGCGAAGGGGTAGGGATTATAAAGCCCTTGACGGTCGAGCGTTGAGCCAGCTGCGCTACCGCTCACGTGCCCGCCAAAGCTCCTCAATATCGAGATCGTCCAAAGCTTCGCGCATACGACGGAAAGCATTATCCGAAAAGCGCGGAATTTTCGTCGATCCGAACTCGAAGACGTGGCGGCAGGTCACATCCGCGTCTATCCCCAGATGCGCTCGTAGCGCCCGCGCCTTAGGCTGGGTTAGCCCAAGCTTCTGAGCCAGGTCTGCTGCCCCGAGATAGAACTTCTTCTGAAGATCTAGCTCGCGAACCGCCGCTGCGTCGGCAGGGTCATCCCCTCCAATATAACGGACAGGTGCACCCTCCTTCTTGGTGAAATGAACGACCAGGTTCACTCCCTCACCATCCGTGTGCGTACCCACCGTAGACAGACGGGGAAAGACCTCAAGGAGGTCATGCCCTGCACGCACGGCCTTCTCGATACGGTCGATGTCACGCTCAGATATGACCACCTCTTCCACGGCAATCGATTCCATCGCAAGCAGGGAACGAATCCGCGCACGGGCTTCATCCCGATGTCGACGCCCAGGCTCCAGCAACTCTCGGATCAAACGATATTCCCGATCTACCAGGAACTCGAAATCACCCGGAGGCATAGTCGAGACCGGCAGAACCCGAGCCGGGATATGCTCAATCAGGGCATCCTGCAAGGCTCGCTGAAGATAGGCATCAAAAGCCGTGATCAGTGCTCGCGTATTGAGATAGAGCAGATCCTCCGCAACCAAAATGATCCAGTGCTGGGCCGCATCGCGCAGGCTGTCAACAGCGCGCATAACGCCCGCTTCCTCTGCTGTCAGGCCAAAGTGTGCTGTACAGAGCCCGAGGCACTTCTCAAAGGTGATCGAGCGCCCCGCCTCTTTGTCGAAGACTTTGGCCTGGTTCTGCACCAATACGGCCTTTAGCAACATCTCACAGGCATGTTGGAGATGCAGCAGCACCGTAGTGATACGCCCATCGTCATCGAAGCTATTGAACGCCTGCATCCCTGTACGAAGAGAACTAAGTGCCTTGGTTTTTAAGGTGCGTGAGTCTCGAACCAGCTTCATAAATCGCCCCCCTTCACTGGTTGTAGTGGCTGTCAATCCATCACCACTACGTCGATATGGCTTTGTCTCATATCGATAGTTAACATCAATGTTAGGTACGGGTGTACGTCAATCCAGAAAATGGTCAAACTTCCCTTCAGAAGAGGCTACTGAGCCCAACTGACTTCCTCACTGCAACGGAATATGCGCCCTCTATCAGGCCGTAAGGGAATGGACTATCCCAGCCCCGATAGGCACACCACATCAATAAGTTAAATAGCTCTCGAAAAGCCTATACTGCCGACCGAAAGCTGTTAGTCACGCATTAAGGCCTACCCATGAGCCCCGCAAAAATTCAAGACCAAAGCCAAGTCAAATGGATTTCCGACTTCATCTGGAATATCGCCGATGATCGACTGCGCGATGTGTACGTGCGCGGCAAATATCGCGACGTCATCCTCCCATTCACAGTACTGCGGCGACTAGATGCCGTGCTGGCTTTCACCAAGGACGCAGTTCTTAAGCAAAAGAAATTCCTCGACATCCACAACGTCGCCGAGCAAGACGGCGCGCTGCGCATGGCAGCCGGGCAGGCTTTCTACAACGTCTCCGAGTTCACGCTGGCCAAGTTGAAAGCTAGCGCGGCAGGGCAGCGGCTTCGCGATGACTTCATCGATTACCTGGACGGGTTCTCGCCCAACGTGCAGGAGATCCTCGCCAAGTTCAACTTCCGCAATCAGATCCAAAAGCTCGTGGACTCTCACGTGCTCGGCTATTTGATCGAGGACTTCCTTGATCCCGAGGTCAACCTTTCGCCATTACCAGTCAAAGATGCTGATGGGCGCTTCAAGCTCCCGGCGTTGGACAACCACGGCATGGGTACTGTGTTTGAGGAGTTGATCCGCCGCTTCAACGAAGACAACAATCTTGAAGCCGGTGAGCACTACACACCACGCGACGTGGTGCAACTCATGGCGAAGCTGCTGTTTCTGCCGGTGGCCGACCATATCGAATCCAGCACCTACTCACTTTACGATGGCAGCTGCGGTACAGGCGGTATGTTGACCGTTGCCGAAGAAGCTTTGCAGGAGCTGGCAGAGGAATACGGCAAGGAAGTGTCTATTCACCTATTTGGTCAGGAAATCAGCGACGAAACCTACGCTATCTGCAAGGCCGACTTGCTTCTGAAAGGTGAGGGCGCAGAGGCCGAGAACATCGTCGGTGGCGCGGACAAATCCACCCTGTCCGCCGACCAGTTCCGCAGTCGCGAGTTCGACTTCATGATCTCCAACCCGCCGTATGGCAAGAGTTGGAAGACTGACCTAGAGCGGATGGGTGGCAAGAAGGAATTCAACGACCCGCGCTTCATCGTCAACCATAGCGGAGATCCTGAGTTCAAGCTCATCACCCGATCGAGCGACGGCCAGCTCATGTTCTTGGTGAACAAGCTACAGAAGATGAAGCACAACACGCCATTGGGCAGCCGTATCGCCCTTGTCCACAATGGGTCTGCACTGTTCACGGGCGATGCAGGTCAGGGCGAAAGCAATATCCGCCGCTGGATGCTGGAAAAAGATTGGCTGGAAGCCATCATCGCGCTACCCCTCAACATTTTCTACAACACTGGCATCGCCACCTATATCTGGGTGTTGGCCAACAAGAAAACCGAGCATCGTAAGGGCCGTGTGCAGCTGATTGACGCCAGCAAGTGGTTCGAGCCGCTGCGCCGCAATCTTGGCAAGAAGAATTGCGAACTCTCCAATACCGACATCCAGCGCATCCTGGGCTTGTATCTCGGCGAGCCTCAGGACACCCCGGATTGCAGGTGGTTTGACAATACCGACTTCGGCTACTGGAAGATCACGGTTGAACGCCCGCTGCGCCTCAAGAGCCAACTCCGTTCAGACAGCATAGAAACCCTGCGCTTTGCATCGGGTGATGAAGCCCTTCGCGCCGAAATCTACACCACGCATGGCGACAAACTTTACACCGAATTCGGCAAGCTCAAGCCAGCCATCGAGGCGTGGTTGAAAGGAGAAGACGAAAACGAAGAAGACGACGACAGCGAAGATGATGACAGTGAAAGCAAAGTAGCCAAGAAGGCTGTACCGTCAAAGCGCCGCAAGAAATTGCTCGACTCGGCGACCTGGTTGCGTGACAAGGGGCTAATCGAGCTGGCCTTGCTGGCGCAAAACGAAATCGGGCAGGCCGTATTCGATGATCACAACGAGTTCCGCACCCGCTTCGAAGCCGTAATGAAAGCGCACAGCAAGAAGCTGGGCGCGCCTGAGAAAAAAGCTATTTACAAGGCTGTGAGCTGGCGAGACGAAACCGCACCTCCTGTTATTGCCAGACGCACAAAACTAAAAGCTACTGATGTCGTTGTGGCGAATAATGATGGCCGTTACCTGGTAGGGGAAGACAAGTACCGCGAGGTTGTCGAATACGAGTCCGACACCGACTTGCGCGATACCGAGCAGGTGCCTCTCAAGGAGCTAGGCGGCATCGGTGCGTTCTTCGCGCGGGAGGTGCTACCGCACGCACCTGATGCCTGGATTGCGATGGACAAGACTCAGATCGGCTATGAAATTTCGTTTGCCCGCTACTTTTATGAGCCGATCCCGCTGCGCACGCTGGATCAGATTCGCGCTGACATCCTCAAGCTAGAGCAGCAGACAGAGGGCTTACTGCACAAGATTGTGGGAGGCGCGTAATGGTGATGGCGAGTTCCTACCCGAGATACAGAGAATCGGGCCTGCCTTGGATGCCCAAAGTGCCAGAAGACTGGCAAGTGCTGCGCAACGGTCGTCTGTTCGGCCATCGCGTGGAAACGGGTTTCCCTGACCTTCCCATTCTAGAAGTGTCCCTGCGTACCGGCGTATGCGTGCGGGACATGGAAAACTTGAAGCGCAAGCAGGTGATGAGCCAGAAGGAAAAGTACAAGCGGGCGGTTAAGGATGACCTCGCCTACAATATGATGCGCATGTGGCAAGGCGCGGTCGGCCCCGCGCCAGTAGATGGGCTGGTCAGCCCTGCATACGTGGTGGTCAAGCCTTACCCGGAGGCCAACAGCCACTATTTCAGCTATTTGTTTCGCACAGCCGCTTACATGCATGAGGTCAACAAGTTCTCACGTGGCATCGTGGCTGACCGCAATCGTCTGTATTGGGAATCCTTCAAACAGATGCCGTCGCCTGTACCGCCGCGTCCAGAGCAAGACCAGATCGTCGTCTACCTGCGTGCTGAGGATGCTCACATTGCCCGTTTCATCAAGGCCAAGCGCGACCTTATCGCGCTGCTGACCGAGCAGAAGCTGCGCATCATCGATCGTGCCGTGACGCGAGGGCTTGATGCCTCGGTCGTCTTGAGGCCGTCCGGCATCGAGTGGCAGGGGAATGTGCCCGAGCATTGGTCAATCAAACCCCTAAAGCGATGGGTTCGCTTGAATGCGAGCACATTGGGAGAAAAGACGAATCCGGATTTTGAGTTCCGCTACGTCGACATCGGGGCAGTAAAGACTGGCCGGCTAGCAAAGGAACCGGAGCGACTCCGTTTTGACAATGCCCCGTCGCGAGCGCGCAGGGTGCTGCGTCGCGGCGACACAATCATCTCGACCGTTCGCACATACCTGAAAGCCATCTGGTACGTCAGCGAAGAAGCCGACGATCTAATCGCTTCAACTGGTTTCGCGGTGTTGACGCCCGGACGGGAGGTTGAACCCGAATATCTCGGCTATGTGATTCAAAGCACTAGCTTCGTCAATCAGGTCACTGCCAATTCAATCGGAATTGCCTATCCAGCGATTGCAGAGACCGTGCTAGGCAGGTTCCCTGTTGCGATGCCTTCGACATTAGAAGAGCAGCAGGTGATCCTTGCATACATCAAGGCCAAAAGTGCGCCCCTAGATCAAGCCATCGATCAGGCACTCACTGAAATTAAGCTGATCCGCGAGTACCGCGACCGGCAGATTGCTGACGTTGTTACCGGTAAGGTGGACGTACGTGGATGGCGGCCCGGCCCAGACGACATAGTGAGCGACGAGGAGTTAGTCGCCCTGGGGGATGAGGATGACAGCGTGAACGAAGAGGAGGATGGCGATGTCAAAGACTGACACCAGCGAGCGTTGGTTCGAGGCGCGCATCGTGCGTGGCCTGACAGGCGCTCCGCAGCCGGAGTACAGCCATGAGCTGGCCCCCACGGACTTCGCCGCCACCCATAACGGTTACGTGCAGGGCAAACCCACGGACTACAACCGCGATGTCGCGTTGGACGTCCTGCAGTTGCTTGCCTTTCTTCAGGCCACCCAGCCCAAGGCAGTAGAAACACTGGAACTGGCAGCCGAGGGCATTAAGCGCACCCAGTTCCTACACCGCTTGCAAGGTGAGATCACCAAGCGCGGTGTGGTCGACGTGTTGCGCAAAGGCGTGAGCCACGGGCCGGTTCATGTCGACCTTTACAAGCTGCTGCCCACTCCTGGCAACGCGACGTCAGCGAAGGTTTTCGCAAAGAACATCTTCAGCGTCACCCGGCAGGTGCGTTACAGCAACGACTCCGGAAACGAGCTGGACATGGTGATCTTCATCAACGGCTTACCGGTGCTGACCTTCGAGTTGAAGAACTCACTGACAAAACAGACTCTGGCCGACGCTATCGTCCAGTACCAGACCACGCGCAGCCCACAGGAACTGCTGTTCCAGTTGGGCCGCTGCATGGCCCATATCGCGGTCGACGATGCAGAGGCAGCCTTCTGCTCCGAGTTTAAGGGTAAGGCGTCGTGGTTTCTGCCGTTCAACCAGGGCTGGAACAGTGGCGCGGGCAACCCGCCCAACCCGAATGGCCTGAAGACCGACTATTTGTGGAAGTCGGTTTTGACCCGCGAATCGCTGGCCAACATCATCGAGAGCTTCGCTCAGGTGGTGGAGGAAGAAGAAGCGGATGCCACCGGTAAGAAACGCAAGAAGAGAAAACAGATATTCCCACGCTTTCATCAACTTCGCACCGTACGCGCCCTGCTGCGCCGTGCCCGTGCTGACGGGGTGGGCAAGCGTTATCTGGTCCAGCATTCGGCGGGCAGCGGCAAGAGTAATACGATTGCCTGGCTGGCGCACCAGTTGGTGGAGCTGCGTACCGCAGCAGACCCACTCACAGCGCAATTCGACTCAATCATCGTCATCACCGACCGGCGCGCACTGGATACGCAGATTGCCCGCACCATTAAAGGGTATGACCACGTAGCATCCATCTTCGGCCACTCCGACAACGCGCAGGAACTGCGCGAATACCTGCGTCGGGGAAAGAAGATTATCGTCACCACGGTGCAGAAGTTCCCGTTCATTCTCGATGAACTGGGTGATCTCTCCGGCAAAAAGTTCGCGCTGCTGATCGACGAGGCGCATTCCAGTCAAGGTGGCAAGACCACTGCGCGCATGCACGAGGCACTGGGCGGAAAAATCGTAGAGGAAGATTTTGAAGAGGACGCCACCCAAGATGCAGTGAATGCAGAGATCGAGAAGCGCATCCAGTCGCGGAAGCTGCTATCGAACGCCAGCTACTTTGCATTCACCGCCACGCCCAAGAACAAGACGCTGGAGTTGTTCGGTGAGAAGATCGTCGTCGGCGACAACGTGCAGTTCCGTTCACCGGAGGAACTGACTTACACCACCAAACAGGCGATCCAGGAGAAGTTCATCCTGGATGTGGTAGAGAACTACACCAGCTACGACAGCTTCTACCAGGTTGCCAAGACAGTCGAAGACGATCCCGAATTCGACAAGGTGAAGGCGCTGAAGAAGATCCGCCACTACGTCGAGTCGCACGATAAGGCTATCCGTCTCAAAGCTGAGATCATGGTCGATCACTTCGTTGCGCAGGTGACGGGTAAGCAAAAGATTGGCGGCAAGGCGCGAGCGATGATTGTGTGTAACGGCATCGCGCGGGCCATCGACTACTTCCGTGAGGTGTCGGATTACCTCGCCCATATTAAGAGCCCCTACAAGGCCATCGTGGCGTACTCGGGTGACTTCGAGATCGGCGGCAAAAAGAAGACTGAGGCAGACCTCAACGGCTTTCCGAGCAAGGACATCCCGGTCAATCTCAAGCATGACCCGTATCGTTTCCTGATTGTCGCGAACAAGTTTGTCACTGGCTTTGATGAGCCCCTACTGCACACGATGTACGTGGACAAGCCCTTAGCTGGCGTGCTGGCAGTGCAGACCCTGTCACGCCTCAACAGAGCGCATCCGCAAAAGCATGACACTTTCGTGCTCGACTTCGCGGACAACGCTGAGGCAGTGAAGGCAGCATTCCAGGATTACTATCGCGCCACGATTCAGACAGGGCAAACCGACGCCAACAAGCTGCACGACCTGAAAGCCGAACTTGACGGGCAGCAGGTGTATAGCTGGCAACAGGTCGAGGACTTGGTCGCGCTTTACCTAGGCGGCGCAGATCGGGACAAGCTCGACCCAATTCTCGACACTTGCGTGGAGGAGTACCAGGGGAACTTGGACGAAGACGGGCAGGTGAATTTCAAGGGCAAAGCCAAGGCTTTTGTGCGTAGTTACGGCTTCCTTGCTGCGATCCTGAACTACGGCCACCCCGCGTGGGAGAAGCTGTCGATCTTCCTGAACTTCCTCATTCCGAAGTTGCCCGCCCCCAAGGAAGAAGACCTCTCCAAAGGCGTACTGGAATCGGTCGACATGGACAGCTATCGCGTAGAGGCCCAAGCAGCTCTCAAGATGGCGATGGACGATACCGATGCAACGGTTGATCCCGTTCCTCCGAGCGCTGGCGGCGGCAAGGGTGGGCCCGAAATCGACAGGCTGTCGAACATCATCAAGACCTTCAACGATTTGTTCGGCAACATCGGGTGGAAGGACGAGGACAAAATCCGCAAGGTCATCACCAAGGAGATTCCCGTGCGCGTGGCCCAGGACAAGGCCTACAAGAACGCGCAGGCGAACTCCGACAAGCAAAACGCTAGATTGGAACACGACAAGGCGCTCAATCGCGTCGTGCTAGAACTGCTGTCTGACCACACTGAGCTATTCAAGCAATTCAGCGACAACCTGAACTTCAAACGCTGGCTGACGGACATGGTGTTTGATGTGACTTATCAACCCCAAAATGCTGATGGAGCGCGCAGCGGTGGGCAGATTAGGGCGCGAGCCCTAAAGGTGATACAGGAAAGGTTCGGTGTTGCAGACATCTGGTCGCGAGCGGTTGATACACTTTTTGAGCGTTTAGAGAGCAGTTGTGACAGCTTGGGTCTTTCTGATCTGGTGGCAATAGAGGAGTTCAGTGGTCTGTCGGTCAGCAACATCTTGTTCCCAGTCTTGAACTTGCTGTCTACCAACGACGTGGGTCTTTTTCGTCGCGAGTTTCTTCAATTGGACGCCTCTGCCAGCAGCCTATCGATGGATTTCGACGAGGTGAGACGCATGGCGTCCGCACACCAAGAGGAAGGCGATTGGGCAGAGCGTTTGTCAATCCGATGGACTCTTCGGGATGCTGGGGGAAATATGCATGGGTGATAGCCTGAAAACATTGTTCAACTGGTTTCCGGTTTTGCGGAAGCTGTTTCAGGTAAAAACGGAGAAAGAGTTTGATGAATTTCTGGATCGTCACTTCGAAGAGTGTGTGCAGCGCATGGAGGCTGAGGCACAACACTTGAAGGTAGATGACGAAGAAAAACTGTCCGCGTTCTTGGCGGCAGCATTGAGCATGCCGGGCCTTTCTGTAGTGCGTGAGGGTTACAGCAACGGTCGCGTTGACCTGACGATCAAATCGGAGAGCATGCAGTTCCCTGAGCGACGTCTGGCTGAAGCAAAGATTTATGCGGGGCCTGCTTATCATGCACAAGCTATCCAGCAACTGGTTACCCGCTACTCAACTGGGCGGCAAAGACGTGGGTATGTTGTCGAGTACGTAAAGAAGCCAGGTATCTCCGACATCGTTGTTAAACTGCGCGCCAAGGCTGATCTGGATTTGCCGGTGCATCAACAAGGAACGACATGCGATCACCGGATGAGATGGGCGTATATCAGCGATCACCGACATGAGAGCCAAGAACTAATTCGAGTTGTTCACATTAATGTGAATATTCATCGATGAATTAGAGACAGGACAGAAATAGACAGGAGGGCTGGAGGACTGCCGTTGTATTGAACCTTGCTAAAGCCTTGCTTGGCCTCCTGGGGTAAACCAGACAAAGTTCACTGCAAGCACTGGGGGGGGGTAGGCGCGTTGACTCCAAACTGAGCATCTGCAGATGGTAGGACAGGGTAAGGGGGAGGGATAGCAAGTTGTTAGAGTGATTCCTGATACACGCCGTGCTCTTCAGCCTAAAAAGTGATCCCTAGCTCAGCCTACCTAAAGAAAATCCCAGGAGACACATGGTCTACTGGGATTTCTTCTAGCCACTAACTTTGGTCGATACGTTTAACTCTGGCCGAAAGGGCAAATAACTTTGCCCAGCTACAGCCACCGTCAGGCTGCTAGATTGCTCTTGGGTCTGCGTTTTGCTCGATAAACTCACCGAACGGCCTCACTGACTCACCCATCATACGAGGTATAGGCACCATGCTTCCCGAATCAATTGCGTGAAGCCTCACGTTTCCACCGAAGCAAAACAAAAAAAGGCTGCCAGTTGGCAACCCTTTTTACAGAACCCGATTCATTTTTGATGAGGCGGGTTCAGGTTTTGATGCGACTCCACTAAAGGGAAATCAATCCCAGCTCAAAGCCCCACCAGTCTGATACTCAATCACTCTTGTCTCAAAGAAATTCTTCTCTTTCTTCAAGTCCATGATCTCGCTCATCCAAGGGAACGGGTTAGTCGTCCCTGGATACTCTTCTTTCAAACCGATCTGCGACAAACGACGGTTAGCGATGAACTTCAGGTAATCCTCCATCATCGCCGCGTTCATGCCCAGCACGCCGCGAGGCATGGTGTCGCGAGCGTATTCGATTTCCAGCTGAGTGCCCTGCAGAATCATCTGCGAAGCTTCTTCCTTCATTTCAGCATCCCACAGGTGTGGGTTTTCGATTTTGATCTGGTTGATCACGTCGATGCCGAAGTTCAGGTGCATGGATTCGTCGCGCAGGATGTACTGGAACTGCTCGGCGACGCCGGTCATTTTGTTGCGGCGGCCCATGGAGAGGATCTGGGTGAAGCCGCAATAGAAGAAGATGCCTTCCAGAACGCAGTAGTAGGCGATCAGGTTGCGCAGCAGTTCTTTGTCGGTTTCGACGGTGCCGGTTTCGAACTTCGGATCGGAGATCGAACGGGTGTACTTCAGGCCCCAGGTGGCTTTTTTCGCGACCGATGGGATCTCGTGGTACATGTTGAAGATCTCGCCTTCATCCATGGCCAACGATTCGATGCAGTACTGGTAGGCGTGGGTGTGGATCGCCTCTTCGAACGCCTGGCGCAGGATGTACTGGCGGCATTCCGGGTTGGTGATCAGGCGGTACACGGCCAGCACCAGGTTGTTGGCAACCAGGGAGTCGGCGGTGGAGAAGAAGCCGAGGTTGCGCATCACGATGCGGCGCTCGTCGTCGGTCAGGCCTTCCGGGTTTTTCCAGAGGGCGATGTCGGCGGTCATGTTGACTTCTTGCGGCATCCAGTGGTTTGCGCAGCCGTCCAGGTACTTCTGCCAGGCCCAGTCGTATTTGAACGGGACGAGTTGGTTGAGGTCGGCGCGGCAGTTGATCATGCGCTTTTCGTCGACCGCAACGCGGGCGGAAGCGCCTTCGAGTTCGGCCAGGCCTTCGGCGACGTCGAGTTTGTCGAGGGCGGCCTTGGCGCGAACGATCGCAGCCGAGTCGGTGGCGGTTACGGCGCGAGCTTCAAGGGCTGCGGCACCACCGGCGCTGTCGAGGCGGTCCATGTTGGCTTCAGTAGCGTGGCCAGCATTGGCGCCTTTGGCGACAACTTCGCCGTCTTCTTTGTCGAATTCGTCCCAGCTCAGCATGACGTGTCGTCTCCTGCGTGAGGGCCAGTCGCCCGTGTGAAAACACTGATGGTCGGTTTTTCACACGGCCCGCTGGCCGCGTTGTCTCTAAAAGGAATCGTTTGTTGCAGCAGTACGCAGGCAAAAAACAGAAATGTGTACGGGTGTCCTGAAGTCGCTAAGGGCGGAGATAACGTCGTCAGCTCCTGCGGTGGCCTCAGCGTCCTGCATCCTCCTGTAAGGGGATGTTGCAGGCCCGATTTACGGGCGCATTATAGGTGTTTTTTCACGGTTGTGGTGCGACGAAGTGGCTCAGAGAACCCTTGGCAGGGCGCGTAATCAAGGCGGAGCAAGGGTTTACAGGGCTTTGGCCGATGAAGATTTTTTTTAGCGGTTTTTGGCGACTCGACAGCGCTGATGACGTCGGTGTTTGCTGTCAAAACGCCGCAAGCCCGATGGGATGGGACTTACAGGGGAGATGGGGTGTTTTTCGGGGCGCGATTGTGTGCAGTTTCGGCTGGCAATTGTTGATCGGATGATCTGTTCAAAAAACAACCAAAAATGGCTTTTTACACTACATGTAGTGTTTTGGTCAGGATTTCTGTGTCTTCAGACACAACGACGCCCGACGAGGGTCGGGCGGTGATGTCGGGTTCGGCAATCAGCCAAACCTCAGCGTTGATGATCAGCCGTTGGAGCAGCCGTTACCCATTACGCTGTAGCGCAGAATATGCCGTTGACCTTTCGAGTCTTCATATTCCATGCGGGCCGGTACAACTTCGCAAACGCTGGGAACTTCGCTCATGGAGATAACTTTGGCGATGTCCAGGTGAGTCGAGTAAGTGTATTCCTCAACCGGTACGGTGTTGCTGGCAACATCAGTCGGGATCTCGTCTGCCATGGCGGTTGCGCACAGACTGCTGAGGGCCAGAACCAATAAAGCTTTCATTTCAATTTTACCTTTCTAAGGTCGAGTGGGGTCACGCAACCTTTTTGGGGTTGCGTGTGGAACTTGATAACTAAGTGTTGGATTAACTGCCTTCGTGGGGGCTGCAACTGGGTTAATCACGTTTGCCGTGTTGGCGAGGCTGATTTTAGGCGCCCGAGTTGCACGCATATAGGTGTGCTTTTGATAAAGACTTTTGGCATATCCTGTAACAATCCCTTAAAAACGACCTCGTATGCTTCAGGGCCGCCTTTCTCGAAATGGCTGAAAGCCAATGAAACCGCGGTGTCTGAGCGGTTCGCTCGGTAAACACGACGTTTTGTAGGGGCTTGTTACTACCATCGTCGAATGGTTCTATAGGCCCGCCTCGGGCTACAACGGGGCCATACAAAAACAACTATTCCACCGAGGTAAGAAAGATGAGTGCGGCTTCTCTGTATCCCGTTCGTCCCGAGGTTGCAGCCAACACGCTGACTGACGAGGCGACCTACAAGGCCATGTACCAGCAGTCGGTCGTCAACCCGGACGGTTTCTGGCGCGAGCAAGCCAAGCGCCTCGACTGGATCAAGCCTTTCACCACGGTGAAGCAGACGTCCTTCGACGATCACCATGTTGATATCAAGTGGTTCGCCGATGGCACCCTGAACGTTTCCTACAACTGCCTGGACCGCCATCTCGCCGAGCGTGGCGATCAGATCGCGATCATCTGGGAGGGCGATGACCCGGCCGAGAGCCGCAACATCACCTACCGCGAGTTGCACGAACAAGTCTGCAAGTTTGCCAACGCCTTGCGCGGCCAGGATGTGCACCGCGGCGACGTGGTGACTATCTATATGCCGATGATTCCCGAAGCCGTGGTCGCCATGTTGGCCTGTACCCGGATCGGTGCGATTCACTCGGTGGTGTTCGGCGGCTTCTCGCCGGAAGCCCTGGCCGGTCGGATCATCGACTGCAAATCGAAAGTGGTGATCACCGCTGACGAAGGCCTGCGTGCCGGCAAAAAGATCTCGCTCAAGGCCAACGTCGATGACGCGCTGACCAACCCGGAAACCAGCAGCATTCAGAAGGTCATCGTGTGCAAGCGCACCGGTGGCAACATCAAGTGGAACCAGCATCGCGACATCTGGTACGAAGACCTGATGAAAGTCGCGGGCACCGTGTGTGCGCCGAAAGAGATGGGCGCTGAAGAAGCGCTGTTCATCCTGTATACCTCGGGCTCCACCGGCAAGCCGAAGGGCGTGCAGCACACCACTGGCGGTTATCTGTTGTACGCCGCGCTGACCCACGAGCGCGTGTTCGACTACCGTCCGGGCGAAATCTACTGGTGCACCGCCGACGTCGGCTGGGTCACCGGCCACACCTATATTGTCTATGGCCCGCTGGCCAACGGCGCGACCACCTTGCTGTTCGAGGGTGTACCGAACTACCCGGACATTACCCGGGTGGCGAAGATCGTCGACAAGCACAAGGTCAACATCCTCTACACCGCACCGACCGCGATTCGCGCCATGATGGCGCAGGGCACCGCGGCCGTTGAAGGTGCGGATGGCAGTAGCCTGCGTCTGCTGGGTTCGGTCGGTGAGCCGATCAACCCGGAAGCGTGGGAGTGGTACTACAAGAACGTCGGCCAATCCCGCTGCCCGATCGTCGATACCTGGTGGCAGACCGAAACCGGCGCAACCTTGATGAGCCCGCTGCCGGGCGCTCATGCGCTCAAGCCGGGTTCTGCGGCGCGGCCGTTCTTCGGGGTGGTGCCGGCGTTGGTCGACAACCTGGGTAACATCATCGAGGGTGTTGCCGAGGGTAACCTGGTGATTCTCGATTCGTGGCCAGGTCAGGCGCGTACGCTGTATGGCGATCACGACCGCTTCGTCGACACCTACTTCAAGACCTTCCGTGGCATGTACTTCACCGGTGACGGCGCGCGTCGCGATGCCGATGGCTACTGGTGGATCACTGGGCGCGTGGATGACGTGCTCAACGTTTCCGGTCACCGCATGGGCACGGCCGAGATTGAAAGTGCGATGGTCGCTCACCCGAAAGTCGCCGAAGCGGCGGTGGTCGGTGTGCCGCATGACATCAAAGGGCAGGGCATTTATGTCTACGTCACCCTCAACGGTGGCGAAGAACCGAGCGAAGCGCTGCGCCTGGAACTGAAAAACTGGGTGCGCAAAGAGATCGGTCCGATTGCCTCGCCGGATGTCATCCAGTGGGCGCCAGGCCTGCCGAAAACCCGTTCGGGGAAAATCATGCGGCGTATCCTGCGCAAGATCGCCACGGGTGAATACGACGGGCTGGGTGATATCTCCACCCTGGCCGATCCGGGTGTGGTGCAGCATTTGATTGATACGCACAAGACCATGAACGTCGCGTAACAGCCGTTCTTGAGTCATCGAAAGCCCCGCCAGGTGTTGAGCCTGGCGGGGCTTTTTTGTGGTGATCGGATTGGGATCGTCGGTGGCTGTGCGGGCCTCTTCTCGGGCAAGCCTTGCTCCTGCAAATTGGTGTCGTTCGCAACTTTTTGATCGACTCAAGCCTGTAGGAGCAAGGCTTGCCCGCGATGGCGGTCTGTCGGGCACCACATCAACAACGGTGTAATCAGCAACCAATATTTATCGGCTTCTTTCGTAGGAGTCTTCCCACTGTTACCCGCCCCGCCTCAAGTAACTAAATGTGTAACCGCCCGCCCGCTTTCGAGGCGTTGGGAAACGCCAAGCCCCATTCCAGGGCCTCCTCAGGCCACCTAAAAAATAAGACACAACGCTGCGCTTGCCGGATTAGAAGGCTTTGCGAATAATAGGCCCGCAATTTGCAACATAGATCGGTTCACTGTCTTTTGCTCTTGCATGAATTTGCAGGGCTGTCAATGCGCTCGGTCGGGTTTCTCAGTGCTTCTGTAATTTGTTGTCGCATTGAAGAAATATCGGCTTCGGGCCTGTCGTTAGAATGCCGATCACTCGCTCGCCGTTGCCTGCGTTGAAATCAGAGCTGAACTCAACGCAACAATCCTACGACGCAGCGCCGCTTTCAATTTCCACCCATTCGCATATTGGGCTGTCGCTCACTCTGCCGTTTTCGCCCTATACCGATGGAGTCCTAAGATGAAGAAACTCGTGCTTCTTGGCGCCCTGGCACTGTCCGTGCTGTCCCTGCCGACGTTCGCCGATGAAAAGCCTCTGAAAATTGGTATCGAGGCGGCATACCCTCCGTTCGCATCCAAAGCACCGGACGGCAGCATCGTCGGTTTCGACTACGACATCGGCAACGCCCTGTGCGAAGAGATGAAGGTCAAGTGCGTTTGGGTCGAGCAAGAGTTTGACGGTCTGATCCCGGCACTCAAAGTGCGCAAGATCGACGCGATCCTGTCGTCCATGTCGATCACTGACGACCGCAAGAAGTCCGTGGACTTCACCAACAAGTACTACAACACCCCGGCACGTCTGGTGATGAAGGCCGGAACGCAGGTCAGCGACAACCTGGCCGAGCTCAAGGGCAAGAAAATCGGCGTGCAACGCGGTTCGATCCACAACCGTTTCGCCGAAGAAGTCCTGAAACCGCTGGGTGCTGAAATCAAGCCGTACGGCTCGCAGAACGAAATTTACCTGGACGTGGCCGCCGGTCGCCTCGATGGCACCGTGGCCGACGCTACCCTGCTGGATGACGGCTTCCTGAAAACCGACTCGGGCAAGGGCTTCGCGTTTGTCGGCCCGGCCTTCACCGACGAGAAATACTTCGGCGACGGCATTGGTATTGCCGTGCGTAAAGGCGACAAGGCTGAGCTGGACAAGATCAACGCCGCCATCGTCGCCATTCGTGCGAATGGCAAGTACAAGCAAATCCAGGACAAGTACTTCAACTTCGATATTTACGGTAAGTAAATAGTCGCAGCTGTCAGTCCGAAATGGCGCAAGCAACAGGATCTCTGAGGTTTGCGCCATTTTTTCATCCCAACTTTCGAGGACCTGAATCATGTTGAAAGGCTACGGGGCTGTCATCCTCGATGGCGCATGGCTGACGCTTCAGCTCGCCTTGTCGTCCATGGCCTTGGCCATTGTTCTGGGTCTGATCGGGGTCGCATTGCGCCTGTCGCCGATACGCTGGCTGGCCAGGCTGGGCGATCTGTATTCCACGGTGATCCGCGGGATTCCCGATCTGGTGCTGATCCTGCTGATTTTCTACGGCGGTCAGGACTTGCTCAACCGTGTTGCGCCATTGCTCGGCTATGACGACTACATCGACCTGAACCCGTTGGTCGCCGGTATCGGCACCCTGGGTTTCATCTTCGGTGCGTACCTGTCGGAAACCTTCCGTGGGGCCTTCATGGCGATCCCCAAAGGCCAGGCAGAAGCCGGTGCGGCGTACGGCATGAGCAGTTTTCAGGTGTTTTTCCGGGTATTGGTGCCACAGATGATTCGTCTGGCGATTCCGGGCTTTACCAATAACTGGCTGGTGTTGACCAAGGCGACTGCGCTGATTTCGGTGGTCGGTCTGCAAGACATGATGTTCAAGGCCAAGCAGGCGGCAGATGCCACCCGTGAGCCTTTCACCTTCTTCCTCGCAGTGGCCGCGATGTACCTGGTGATTACCAGTGTCTCGTTGCTGGCATTGCGTCACCTTGAGAAGCGCTACTCGGTAGGCGTAAGGGCGGCTGATCTATGATCTTCGACTACAACGTCATTTGGGAGGCCTTGCCGCTGTACTTCGGCGGCCTGGTCACCACCCTCAAACTGCTCGCGCTGTCGCTGCTGTTCGGTTTGCTGGCCGCGTTGCCGCTGGGCTTGATGCGGGTTTCCAAGCAGCCGATCGTCAACATGTCGGCTTGGCTTTATACCTACGTGATCCGCGGCACGCCGATGCTGGTGCAGCTGTTCTTGATCTACTACGGTCTGGCGCAATTCGAAGCAGTACGTGAAAGCTTCCTCTGGCCGTGGCTGTCCAGCGCGACGTTCTGTGCGTGCCTGGCCTTCGCGATCAACACCAGCGCCTACACCGCTGAAATCATCGCCGGCAGCCTGCGCGCTACGCCGAACGGTGAGATCGAAGCGGCCAAGGCCATGGGCATGTCGCGCTTCAAGATGTACAAGCGCATCCTGCTGCCGTCGGCCCTGCGCCGGGCGCTGCCGCAGTACAGCAACGAAGTGATCATGATGCTGCAGACCACCAGTCTGGCGTCCATCGTGACCTTGATCGACATCACCGGTGCCGCGCGTACCGTGAACGCTCAGTACTACTTGCCGTTCGAAGCCTACATCACCGCAGGCGTGTTCTACCTGTGCATGACGTTCATTCTGGTGCGCCTGTTCAAGATGGCCGAGCACCGCTGGCTGGGCTACCTCGCCCCGCGCAAGCACTGAAACCACTGACTGACTGTTTTTGTGAGAACCGACAGCATGTACAAACTTGAAGTCCAAGACCTGCATAAACGCTATGGCAGTCACGAAGTGCTCAAGGGCGTGTCCCTGAAAGCGGCGGCCGGCGATGTGATCAGCATCATCGGTTCCAGTGGCTCCGGCAAAAGTACTTTCCTGCGTTGCATCAACCTGCTTGAGCAACCACACGCTGGCAAGATTCTGCTCAACAACGAAGAGCTGAAACTGGTGGCGAACAAGGACGGCGCGCTGAAAGCCGCCGACCCGAAACAACTGCAACGCATGCGTTCGCGGCTGTCGATGGTGTTCCAGCATTTCAATCTGTGGTCGCACATGACCGCGATGGAAAACATCATGGAAGCGCCGGTTCACGTCCTCGGCATGTCCAAGGCCGAAGCCCGTGAAAAGGCCGAGCTGTATCTGGCCAAGGTCGGCGTGTCCCATCGTAAGGATGCCTACCCTGGCCATATGTCCGGCGGTGAGCAGCAGCGTGTGGCGATTGCCCGTGCGTTGGCGATGGAACCTGAGGTGATGCTGTTCGACGAACCGACCTCGGCACTCGACCCGGAGCTGGTGGGCGACGTGCTGAAAGTGATGCAGGCGCTGGCCCAGGAAGGTCGGACCATGGTCGTGGTGACGCACGAAATGGGCTTTGCCCGTGAAGTGTCGAACCAGTTGGTGTTCCTGCACAAAGGCGTGGTTGAAGAAAGCGGTAACCCGCGTGAAGTGCTGGTCAATCCACAGTCCGAACGTCTGCAACAATTCCTCTCGGGTAGCCTGAAGTAATCGCTCCCGTTACGCACCAAATTAGGTCATGCTGCGCACCGCGCGCCAGATGGTCTAATTTGGTTGCAGCCGCCTTTGGCTTTAACACTGTTTTCGTTTCGGACTGCCCGCCATGACTGCCCATCGAATTGGTTTCCTGATTTGGCCCAGCACTAAAGCCTTGACGCTGGCGCTGGCCGAGGAGGCCTTGCGTGTTGCTCAGCGCGTGCATCCGGAGGTTGTTTACGAACTCTCGTTCCTGCAGGCCGAAACGCCTGCCGAAGGGGCCTGGCAATTACCGGGTGAGGCGTGGACCGGCAAGCTGGAAAACTTCCAGAAGCTGTTTCTGCTGGCTGATGAGCCGCCGACGACGTTGGCACCAGCGCTCAGCAGCGCGCTCAAGCAATTGGTGCGTGCCGGTTGTGTGATTGGCGGTCTGTCGGCCGGTGTTTATCCGTTGGCCCAGCTCGGTTTGCTCGATGGCTATCGTGCGGCGGTGCACTGGCGCTGGCAGGATGATTTCGCCGAGCGTTTTCCCAAGGTCATCGCTACCAGCCATCTGTTCGATTGGGATCGCGATCGCTTGACCGCGTGCGGCGGGATGTCGGTGCTCGATCTGTTGTTGGCGGTGCTGGCCCGTGACCACGGCGCTGAACTGGCCGGTGCGGTGTCCGAAGAGTTGGTGGTCGAGCGCATTCGTGAAGGTGGTGAGCGTCAGCGCATTCCGTTGCAGAATCGCCTTGGCTCCAGCCATCCGAAGCTCACGCAAGCCGTGTTGCTGATGGAAGCCAATATCGAAGAGCCGCTGACCACCGACGAAATCGCCCAGCATGTGTGCGTGTCCCGTCGGCAGTTGGAGCGGATTTTCAAGCAGTACCTCAACCGCGTGCCGAGCCAGTACTACCTGGAATTGCGCCTGAACAAGGCCCGGCAGATGTTGATGCAAACCAGCAAGTCGATCATCCAGATCGGCCTGTCGTGTGGCTTCTCTTCGGGACCGCATTTCTCCAGCGCCTACCGCAACTTCTTCGGCGCCACGCCGCGGGAAGATCGTAACCAGCGGCGCAGCAGCAGCCCGTTCGAATTGTCTTCGGTGCCGTCGGAGCGTGGGTGATCAGGCACGCCACGCCCTGAGCTGAAGGCTGCTTTACTCGTCGATCTCGGTGCCGTCAGTGGACGAAATCTCCATTTCACCTCGATCGATCACCTCTTGCACGCCGAAGTCGGTGCCCGTCCGTTCGAAGAAACCGATCAGCCGTAACAGGCTCTCCTCGGAAAACCGATTGCCTCTAAGCGTGATGTTTTCAGCGAGCTCCACCGGCAGTTCCAATACATCGCTGGGAACTTCGGTGATGGCGTTGTCACTGAGGTCGGCCCAGTCCAGCTCTGTCATTTGCAGCAGGCCGTGCGGAATTTCGGTGATGCCGGTTTCATTCAGCAGCACGGTCGCCAGCCCTGTCATCTGGCTGAGGTCAGGCGTTCGCCCCAGAGGATTGCGGGCCAGGTCGAGATAATCGAGCTGTTCCATGCCCGCCAGCGCGCTTACCGATTCCGCTGACAGACTGATGCGGCATTCCGGAAACGACAACGACCGCAGTTGCCCCATCTTGAACACTGCATCGGGAATGTTGCCCAGGTTGCAGTCGCGAAGCCTGAGACTTTTGAGCTTGGGAAAGGACTCCAGAAAACCTCCGATGCGGGTTATGCCATCGGCGCTCAGTATCTCCAGTGACGTCACATGGCTGAAGTCGGCGCTCAGGGTCGGCAGCTCTCCATTGATGAGGAGGGGGATGACGAGTTCAAACGTGGGCTCAAGCGCCTCATTAAAATCATCCAGATCGGTTTCATGTCGCCAGCACTGTTCCAGCAATTGCTTGAACTCGTCGCGACTCGAGTGCTCGATGAGTTGTTGCTGTGCATCGAAAGGTTCACCGGTCAGCGGGTGTCGGGCCGGCAGATCGGCCGTCCAGGCAGACAAGTCAGTGCTGAGCCGACTGAGCTCTGCTTCCAGGCTTGCCAGTTCAAGTCGACCGTCTTTCAGTGTGCCGGGCAACTCGTACACAAAGTCGCTCGCCTGCTCGACCTCCAGGTTCGGGTACAGCGCCCTGACTCGTTCGATATCCGCCTCAGGGGCAGAGACCCCCAGGTCAAAGAGGGAGTCGACGTAGTGGCGCTTGATCCGTTGTCGCGCATTCTCGGAGAGTGGGTTATGCGTAAGAAACACGCTGTGTTTTTGGTACGCCGGACTGTCGAATAATTCGCGAGGCAGTTCGCTGATGCTGTTGCCGGAAAGTCTGGCGGTGTCGAGCTTGGGGTGGTGCATGATGCCGGCGGGAATGTCGGTCAGGCCGGTATGGCTCAGGTCAAGGTGAACGAGTTCGGGCATCGATTCGACGCTGGGCACCGCACTGAACGGATTGTTGAACAGATCCAGCATGACCAGTTTGTTCAATAAAGACAGTTTCGACCAAGTGACAGCGTCGAGCTGGATGCCGCAATCACTGAGCACCAGCGCGTCGAGGTTGGGCATTCGGGTAATGGCGTCGGGGAGGGTGGTCAGGGAGAAACGGCGCAAATCGAGACGGTGCAGACCTTTGAAGTTCTGCAGAAAACCGTGGACGCCATGTGCCGCACGGCTGCCTTCCAGAGACAGCAGTGACACATGACTGAAATCGGCAGTCAGTGTCGGCAGATCACCGAGTAATGGTTCTGCGAACCTGAGCACATACCGGCCGGTGCCATCCGGGGCGTCAAAGTCCCGATCGGATTGTCGGCGCCAGCTACGCTGGATTTCCTGGGCCAGTAAGCGGCGATTGTGGTGCGCGACCTGTTGCTCCAGATCGCTGAGCGCAACCCTGGTTTCGGGGTGGACGGTGGGCGTATCGGTTACCCAGGTTCCCAGGTCCCGATGCAGTTGTTCGAGCTCGTTGGCCAGGCGTGAGAGCTCTACGCGAGCGCCGTCGGGATGACGCTGTAGTGCCAGGACCATGGGCTCGAGTTCTTCCGCTGAAAGGCTGGGGTAAACCTCGCGAACCCTGTCGTTGAGGGTCGGCGTCGTGCGGTTGTTGCGACTGTAACCCTGCGTGCCACCCGGCAGGCGCATGGTTGTCGGGTCGTAGAACGGTTTTCGATGAGGGTGTTTTGCGAGCAGTGTGCGTAACGTCGGTTGGTCCGCAGCGTGTTCGGCGATGCGCTGCTTGAGGGCCTCACGGTCTTCGAGGGTGAAGCCCAATGCCGTGCGATCTGCATCCGGCAACGCCAGAAGGATGGCGTGATAAAAGTCGCCGGATGGTTTTTTGTTCTCGTGCACCTGGTAGGTGAAGTCATCAGCAAGCACCAGCGTTCTCAGGATCGGCGCGTCGGCCTGGCCAATGCTGTCGCGCAAGGTGCCGTCGTGCGAATAATCCCTCACCTCGATGCGCAGGCGCTCGGGCCAGCCGGGCAATGATTCGAGACTATGCAAAGCCAGTCGGTGGGTATCTGCCGACTCCATGTCTTCAAGATAAAACCCTTCATAGGCTCTGGCGACACGCACGGCCTCCATGGCTTTTAGCGCCACGTCCTTGAGTCGCTGCGGCACTCGACCGTTGTGCAGGCTCATCAACTCGCTGCCTGTTGCATTGCTCAGCAGTTCTTGCGCGATGTCGGTCGGTAAGTTCTGAACTGTACCGAGCAGTAGCTGAACCTGCTGATCATCGGTTTTTTCAAGTTCGCGGTAGCGAGATTCGAACAGCGATTTGCGCTGGTTCAGGGCCTGATAATGCTCGGGTTGGTCGCTGCTGGTCTGCTCGATCAAGGCCCGGATGTCCCGATCGATCTTGAAGCGCTTGATGGTGTCGGTCAGCAGCGACGGCGGGCGATAATTTTCGACATGCGTTTCGCGCAATACGTTGTCGTGAAAGCCGCTGATCCGCAGGATCTGTTCGCGCTCGGCGCTGCTGAACGACTCGACGCTATGGCCGAGGCGACGCATGACGGTTTCCCGGTCCCAGCCCAGCGGTTGTTCGAGTCCGGTTTGCCAGGCGCCGTGGTTGTTATGCCGCAGGGGCGGCTGATAAGCGTCGGCCCGACTCGGATGCTGAAGTGCAAACTGCCCGGTCTCGCTATTCAAGCGCACGGCATAGAGCTTGTCTTCAAGGGGCAGAAGGGTCTGGCCCTGATGTTGATACAGGCCGAGGTGATCGGGTTTGACCTCGGTCGGCAAGTTTACGGAGTGCTCGTAAGGTGTCAGGTCTGGCTTCCAGTAACGTGTTTTGCCGTCGGCAGCCTTGGCGGGGATGAGTCGGTCGAACAGCGCCAGTGTGTCGCGGGGCAGCAGGGGTTTGATCTCTCCAACGGCAATGACACCACCCACCGCGAATGTCCCCAGTTGAACGAGCGATTCGACGACGCCCATCAGGTGCCCGAACGCCTCCTTTTGCAGGCCTTCGGCCCAGTCGACGATGCCTTCAAAAGCCTCGTCGAGCAGTTGGTAGGCCATGTAGGCCAGCGCCAGTTCACCGAGGAATGGAACAAAGGGCAGGGCAACGAACGCGGCCACTTCAAGGATCGTTGAGGCGACTTTGCTGAAGGCGTCCCACAGCGCCCATCGTGCGTCTTGGTCGGCGCTGGCGGTGGAGACGGCGATAGTTTGCGCATCATTGAGGATCTTGTTCAGTTGTCGTTGATAGAGGTGGGACCACAGGTCGGTTCTGATCGTGCTCAGTGAAAATCGCAAGTCGGGTTTGTCGATCGGCGTCTCTCGCCAGCTGGGCAGCGGGTCGCCGTGTCGATGCTGGTGCCAGGTCACGGCGCTGAGGCGGCGGTTAAGGTCGGCGAAAAAATGCCCCCTCTCCTGATGGTCGACGAACTGGCTGAAAAAGCGCTGGTAGGCGGGTGAGCGCAGCTTGCGGGTCAGCTCCGTCATGAACGCCAGCGTGTCGGGATACTGCTTGACGGGATGCTCGGGGTCTTCCGGGATATAGGCCACGATTCGCGTTGCCTGGCGAGAGTGCTCAAGGTTGGGAGCGAAAATGACAATGCCGGTCAACGCCGAAGACATCATCGTCAGGTCATGGCAGTGCAACGGCTCGCCGTCCAGCTTCATGCCCGGGCGTCCCTCCAGGAAGCCGAGAATCGCGTCGCAGGTAGCGTTTTCAATATTCTGTCGAAGCAGTCCCTGGTGCAGTGCCGACTTGAGTGCGGCGTGCTGCGCGTTCCTGACGCTTGGCTTTAAAACGGCGTCGACCAGTGGATTGGTCACGCCCAGGTTGTCGTTTAGGTAGGCGCTGTACTGGCCGCCGATATCCAGTTCTCGGCACAGCCGGGTAAACCCGGCGATGGAGATGTGCTGCTTGATCGCTGGCAGCGTGTCGAACTGTCCCGTGGCGGAGGGTTCGGTGATGAAGGCCGAGGCCGGTTCATAGGCGTCCACCTCAGTCTCCGATGCCTGGAAATTGTGCAGGGCAGCGTCGAGCAATGACACTGTCCAGGTGCGCGCGGCACCGGATTTGACCGGGAGCCAGGGGATGGTCTGGGGGATGTACAGGCGCAGGAAGGTGCTCTTGACGTCCAGCTCCAGGCCGAAGCGGGTTTTCAACGCTTCGCTCAGCAGCGGCTCGGCGAAGGCGCGAGCGTTTTGCAGTTTGCTCAGCATCTGCTCCAGCGGGTTTCGATGGGACCAGTGTTCGGTGTTGAGTGCGTTCAGTGTCTGCAGTTGCAGGCGGGTCGCATTGCGATACCGGTGAGGCGTTTCGAGCCTGGCGTTTTTCAGCGCGTTGCGTGTCTCGGGCGACGCTTGTAAGACCCAGGTCGGGAGGAGTGTGGAAAGGTGTTGGTAGTGGCTGTCCGGATGAGCGGCAAGCTCGTCGTCGTGTTGAGTCATGGGCCGATTCCTTGGCGTTTGAAGTAGACGCAAGGAAAACAAACGGCGATGTGCTCCGTGCAGTACATAATTACCGTCCGGCTGGACAAGCCTGCCTATAACGTACTCCGGCAGTTTAAACTGCGCCTTTGCGACGCTATTTGTCGCATTGCCGTAAACCCGGGTCAAACCTGTGTTTGCGCTATAAGAAGTTGTCGCTTGGCGGCAAGGCCGGGCTGAAAACTGTCCTTACAATCCCCCTCATCGCTCGCCAGTTTCAGGCGGGTGTTTCTCATCAGGAGACTCCGATGTCCGTTGAGCACGCTGCGGTACAACGCGCCGATTTTGACCAGGTAATGGTTCCCAACTACGCGCCAGCCGCTTTCATTCCGGTACGTGGCGCCGGTTCCCGCGTTTGGGACCAGTCTGGCCGCGAGCTGATCGACTTCGCCGGCGGGATTGCGGTTAACGTATTGGGTCACGCCCACCCGGCACTGGTCGGTGCCTTGACCGAGCAAGCGAACAAGCTGTGGCACGTGTCCAACGTGTTCACCAATGAGCCGGCCTTGCGCCTGGCCCATAAGCTGATCGACGCGACCTTTGCCGAGCGCGTGTTCTTCTGCAACTCTGGCGCCGAAGCCAACGAGGCCGCCTTCAAGCTGGCCCGTCGTGTTGCCCACGATCGTTTCGGTTCAGAGAAATACGAAATCATCGCCGCGCTCAACAGCTTCCACGGTCGCACCCTGTTCACCGTGAACGTCGGTGGCCAGTCGAAGTACTCCGACGGTTTCGGTCCGAAAATCACCGGCATCACTCACGTCAAGTTCAACGATCTGGACGCGCTCAAAGCGGCCATTTCCGACAAGACCTGCGCGGTAGTGCTGGAGCCGATCCAGGGCGAAGGCGGCGTATTGCCGGCTGACCTTGCGTACCTGCAAGGCGCCCGCGAGCTGTGCACCCAACACAACGCACTGCTGATTTTCGACGAAGTACAAACCGGTATGGGCCGCAGCGGCGAGCTGTTCGCCTACCAGCATTACGGCGTGACGCCGGACATCCTGACCAGCGCCAAGAGCCTGGGCGGCGGTTTCCCGATCGCGGCGATGCTGACCACCGAAGACCTGGCCAAACACCTGGTCGTCGGCACTCACGGCACCACTTACGGCGGCAACCCGCTGGCGTGCGCCGTCGCTGAAGCGGTGATCGACGTGGTCAACACACCTGAAGTGCTGAATGGCGTCAAAGCCAAGCACGACCTGTTCAAGACTCGCCTGGAGCAGATCGGCGCCAAGTACGGCCTGTTCACTCAAGTGCGTGGCCTGGGCCTGTTGCTCGGTTGCGTCTTGAGCGAGGCCTGGAAAGGCAAGGCCAAGGACGTGTTCAACGCGGCTGAACGTGAAGGCTTGATGATTCTGCAAGCCGGCCCGGACGTGATTCGCTTCGCGCCAAGCCTGGTGGTTGAAGACGCGGACATCGAAGAGGGCCTGGAGCGCTTCGAACGCGCCGTGGCCAAATTGACTCAAGCCTGATAGTCCCTTCGACGCCTGATCATTCAGGCGTCGAACCAAATTCTTATGCCGGGCCGGTTCTTATGTGGGAGCGAGCCTGTGTGGCGAGGGGGCTTGCCCCCGTTGGGGTGCGAAGCTCCCCTAAAACCAGTCACCACACTCTTGAATCAGAAAGTGGAGACCGGTTTACGATTGCTTCGCAATCGAACGGGGGCAAGCCCCCTCGCCACACAAGTTTGCTCCCACACTTGAGTCGGAGTGACTCAAGGCCGGCCCGGTTTATTTTCCTCAAAGAGTTTTTCGAGAAAGGAGTGACACCATGCTGGTGATGCGCCCCGCGCAAATGGCTGATCTGGGCGAGGTACAGCGTCTGGCTGCGGACAGCCCGATTGGTGTCACCTCCTTGCCGGATGATGTCGAACGCTTGAGCGACAAGATCGCCGCAAGCGAAGCGTCGTTCGCTGCCGAGGTCAGCTTCAACGGTGAAGAAAGCTATTTCTTCGTCCTCGAAGACACCGCCACCGGCAAACTGGTGGGCTGCTCGGCCATCGTCGCGTCGGCCGGCTATTCGGAGCCGTTCTACAGCTTCCGTAATGAAACCTTCGTGCACGCCTCTCGCGAGCTGAAGATTCATAACAAGATTCATGTGCTCTCCCAGTGCCACGACCTGACCGGCAACAGCCTGCTGACCAGTTTCTACGTGCTGCCGGAGCTGGTCGGTTCGCCTTGGGCGGAACTCAACTCTCGCGGTCGCCTGCTGTTCGTCGCCAGCCATCCGGAGCGTTTCGCGGACTCAGTGGTCACCGAGATCGTCGGCTACAGCGACGAAAATGGCGATTCGCCGTTCTGGGATGCCATCGGTCGCAACTTCTTCGACCTCAACTACGCTGAAGCCGAGCGTCTGTGCGGGCTCAAGAGCCGGACCTTTCTCGCTGAACTGATGCCGCATTACCCGATCTACGTGCCGCTGCTGCCGGACGCCGCCCAAGAGGCGATGGGCCAGGTGCACCCACGGGCGCAGATCACCTTCGACATCCTGATGCGCGAAGGCTTCGAGACTGATCACTACATCGACATTTTCGACGGCGGCCCGACCCTGCACGCACGTGTCTCGGGGATCCGTTCGATCGCCCAGAGCCGTGTGGTGCCGGTGAAAATCGGTGAGCCGGTCAAAGGTGCCGGTCGTCAGTACCTGGTGGCCAATGCTCAGTTGCAGGATTACCGCGCGGTATTGCTCGAGCTGGATTATGCGCCGGGCAAACCGGTAACCCTGGATCTTGAAGCCGCCGAGGCCTTGGGTGTCGGTGAAGGTGCCAGCGTGCGCCTGGTGGCAGTTTAAGGGCCGATTTCAGGCTTAAGAGCAGAGAGTTTTACGGGTGGCCTGAGCGACCCGTTTGAGGAGATAGCATGATCGTTCGTCCCGTACGCAGCAGCGATTTACCCGCGCTGATCGACCTGGCCCGCAGCACCGGCACCGGCCTGACCACCTTGCCGGCCAACGAAGAGCGTCTGGCTCATCGGGTTGGCTGGGCCGAAAAGACCTTTCGCGGCGAAGCGGGGCGCGGCGACGCGGACTACCTGTTCGTGCTCGAAGACGATAACGGTCGCGTGGTGGGAATTTCCGCGATTGCCGGCGCTGTCGGCCTGCGTGAGCCTTGGTACAACTTTCGGGTCGGTCTGACCGTCAGCGCGTCGCAAGAGCTGAACATCTACCGGGAAATCCCGACGCTGTTCCTGGCCAACGACCTGACCGGTAATTCCGAGTTGTGCTCGTTGTTCCTGCACGCCGATTACCGTTCCGGCCTCAATGGCCGCATGCTGGCCAAGGCGCGGATGCTGTTCATCGCCGAATTCCCGCAGCTGTTCGGCAACAAGATCATCGCCGAAATGCGCGGTGTGTCCGATGAGGCCGGCCGCTCGCCGTTCTGGGAAAGCCTGGGTCGGCACTTCTTCAAAATGGAATTCAGCCAGGCCGATTACCTGACGGGCGTGGGCAACAAGGCGTTCATCGCCGAGCTGATGCCGAAATTCCCGTTGTACACCTGCTTCCTCTCTGAAGACGCGCGCAATGTGATCGGCAAGGTTCACCCTGACACCGAGCCGGCGCTGGCGATGCTCAAGAGCGAAGGCTTCAGCTACCAGGGTTACGTCGACATCTTCGACGCAGGTCCCGCCGTTGAATGCGAAACCGGCAAGATCCGCGCGGTCCGCGACAGCCAGGCGCTGGTACTGGCCATCGGCACTCCGGGTGATGACGCGACACCATTTTTGATTCACAACCGTAAACGCGAAGACTGCCGGATCACTGCCGCTCCCGCACGCTTTGCCGCCGGTACCCTGGTGGTCGACCCGTTGACCGCCAAACGTCTTCAACTCAATGCCGGCGATCAAGTACGTGCCGTGCCGTTGTCTGCTGCTCGGGAGTCGAAATAATGAATTCGCTATACATCGCCGGTGAATGGCTGGCGGGCCAGGGTGACATGTTCGAATCGCTGAACCCGGTCACCCAGCAAGTGCTGTGGTCGGGGCAGGGCGCCAGCGCTGCTCAGGTCGAAAGCGCCGTGCAAGCCGCACGGCAGGCCTTCCCGGCCTGGGCCAAACGTTCCCTGGAAGATCGCATCGGTGTGCTGGAAGCCTTTGCCGCCAGCCTGAAAAAACACGCTGACGAACTGGCTCACTGCATCGGTGAAGAAACCGGTAAGCCGCTGTGGGAAGCCGCGACTGAAGTGACCAGCATGGTCAACAAGATTGCTATTTCGGTGCAGAGCTACCGCGAGCGTACCGGCGAGAAGAGCGGTCCGCTGGGCGACGCCACTGCCGTGCTGCGCCACAAGCCTCACGGCGTGGTGGCGGTGTTTGGTCCTTACAACTTCCCTGGGCATTTGCCGAACGGTCACATTGTTCCGGCGCTGCTGGCCGGTAACAGTGTGCTGTTCAAGCCAAGCGAGCTGACCCCGAAAGTCGCCGAGCTGACGGTCAAGTGCTGGATCGAAGCCGGCCTGCCTGCTGGCGTGCTGAACCTGCTGCAAGGCGCGCGTGAAACCGGGATCGCCCTGGCGGCCAATCCGGGTATCGACGGTCTGTTCTTTACCGGCTCCAGCCGTACCGGCAACCACCTGCATGCGCAGTTCTCCGGTCGTCCGGACAAGATCCTCGCGCTGGAGATGGGCGGCAACAACCCGCTGGTGGTCGATCAGGTCGCAGACCTCGACGCTGCGGTGTACACCATTATTCAGTCGGCGTTCATTTCTGCCGGTCAGCGTTGCACCTGCGCCCGTCGCTTGCTGGTACCGCAAGGCGCCTGGGGCGACACGCTGCTGGCGCGTCTGGTGGCGGTCAGCGCGACCATTGACGTCGGCGCATTTGATCAGCAACCGGCACCGTTCATGGGCTCGGTGGTTTCGCTGGCCGCTGCCAAGGCACTGATGGATGCGCAAGAACACTTGCTCGCCAACGGCGCCGTGCCGCTGCTGAAAATGACCCAGCCACAGGCCAACGCCGCGTTGCTGACCCCGGGCATTCTTGACGTGAGCGCGGTTGCCAATCGTCCTGACGAAGAGCTGTTCGGCCCGTTGCTGCAAGTGATCCGTTACGCTGATTTCGAGGCGGCGATCGCGGAAGCCAACAACACCCAATACGGTCTGGCGGCAGGTTTGCTGTCGGATTCCGAAGCGCGTTATCAGCAGTTCTGGCTGGAAAGCCGCGCCGGTATCGTCAACTGGAACAAACAGCTGACCGGCGCCGCGAGCAGCGCACCGTTCGGCGGTGTGGGTGCCTCGGGCAACCATCGCGCCAGTGCCTATTACGCCGCGGATTACTGCGCGTACCCGGTGGCCTCGCTGGAAACCCCAAGCCTGACCTTGCCGGCCGCCCTGACCCCAGGCGTGCGGATGTCGTAAGACGCTTTTTGTAGCAGCTGCCGCAGGCTGCGTTCGGCCGCGAAGCGGTCGCAATTCAGGCGATCGGGGTTCTGATCCAGGAACACGGTGTGCCGTTTTACGACCGCTTCGCGGCCGAACGTAGCCTTCGGCAACTGCTACGGGAATGTGGCCTGACTTTTAGCTACTTGATGCCTATAAAAACCAGATTCGTGGAGCCTCGCTGATGAAATCCTATGAAGTCAATTTTGACGGTCTAGTGGGGCCGACCCATAACTACGGCGGTCTGTCCTACGGCAACGTCGCGTCCCAGAGCAACAGCCAGCAGTCTTCCAATCCGAAGGAAGCAGCGCTGCAAGGCCTGGCGAAAATGAAAGCGCTGATGGAAATGGGCTTTCAGCAAGGCGTTCTCGCGCCGCAAGAACGTCCGGATGTCGGCGCGCTGCGTAGCCTGGGTTTCAGCGGCACCGACGCTCAAGTAATCGAGCAGGCGGCCAAACAGGCGATGCCGTTGCTGGTTGCCAGCTGCTCGGCGTCGAGCATGTGGGTGGCCAACGCCGCCACCGTCAGCCCGAGCGCTGATACCGCCGACGGTCGCGTGCATTTCACCGCCGCCAACCTCAACTGCAAATACCACCGCAGCATCGAGCACCCGACCACCAGCCGCGTGCTGGGAGCCATGTTCGCCGACCAGAAACACTTCGCCCACCACGCAGCGTTGCCTGCCGTGGCGCAGTTCGGTGATGAAGGCGCAGCCAACCACACACGCTTCTGCCGTGAATACGGCGAAGCCGGTGTCGAGTTCTTCGTGTTCGGTCGTAGCGCGTTCGATACCCGCTACCCGGCACCGCAGAAGTACCCGGCGCGTCAGACCCTCGAAGCGTCGCAAGCGGTTGCCCGTCTGCATGGCTTGAGCGAAGACGGTGTGGTGTTCGCCCAGCAGAATCCTTCGGTGATCGACCAGGGCGTGTTCCACAACGACGTGATCGCGGTGGGTAACGGCGAAGCGCTGTTCTATCACGAGGACGCATTCCTCGACACCGAGCAAATGCTGGCTGAACTGTCGGCCAAGCTGGCCAAGCGTGGCGGTCAGTTCAAGGCGATCTGTGTTCCACGTTCCCAGGTGTCGGTCGAAGACGCCGTGCGTTCTTACCTGTTCAACAGCCAGTTGCTCTCGCGCGCTGACGGTTCGATGCTGCTGATCGTGCCGCAAGAGTGCCAGAACAACCCGCGCGTCTGGCAGTACCTGCAAGAGCTGACCAGCTCTGGCGGCCTGATTCGCGAAGTGAAAGTCTTCGATCTCAAGCAAAGCATGCAGAACGGCGGTGGCCCGGCTTGCCTGCGGTTACGTGTCGCACTGAATGAAACCGAGCTGGCGGCGGTCAACCCAGGGGTTATCATGACCCCGCCGTTGTATGGCACGCTGACCCAATGGGTCGACAAGCACTACCGTGACCGCATGACCGAAAGCGATCTGGCGGACCCACAATTGTTGCTTGAGTGCCGGACGGCACTGGATGAACTGACGCAAATCCTTAAACTGGGCGCGGTTTATCCATTCCAGATCAATTGAAAGCCCGCGTCCTGCTCATGAAGAGTCGGACGCGTTGCTTTATCTCCCGATGAGAACGTAAAAATGAGCGATACCCTGCAGCTGATTCTTGAAGACACCGACGGCACTCAGCTGGAAACCTCTTGCACCCGCGTTGCGGTAATGTGGCAGGGCAAAGAGTTGTGGATCCAGCACGACGGCCGTGGCCAGCTGCTGATCGGCGTTGACGTCGAAGAAGGCGATGCCGAATACGCGAACCTGCTGCTGCGCCCATTGGCGACTAATCTGGTAAGTCTGCAACTGGAAATGGAACCGGCTGAAATCGGTGACGAAGACCACGTGCACGGCCCGGATTGCAAACACGATCACTAAGGAATTCGCTCTATGCTCGCCCTCGGCAAACTGCTTGAACTGACCCTCGCCGGCCGTGAACCGGCGGAGAAGACTCAACTGACTGTCGAAGGCGTGCGGATGCGCTGGCTGAGCGAAGGAGCGCTGGAAGTCCGGCCTCCCGAGGCTCGTGACAATGGCCTGGACTTGCTGTTGTCGGCCGGCATCCACGGTAACGAAACAGCGCCGATCGAGTTACTCGATCGCCTGTTGCATGACATCGCCCGCGGAGAGTTGAAGCCGCGCGCACGTATTCTGTTCCTGTTCGGCAACCCTGACGCCATGCGTCGCGGCGAGCGGTTTATCGAGCAGGACGTCAATCGGCTGTTCAACGGCCGTCACGAACTCAGCAGTGGCTCTGAAGCACTGCGAGCCTGTGAACTGGAGCGTCTGGCAGCGAGTTTCTTCAATCTGCCCGACCGCGCCCGCTTGCACTACGACCTGCACACCGCGATCCGCGGCTCGAAGATCGAGCAGTTCGCGTTGTATCCCTGGAAAGAAGGCCGTCAGCATTCCCGTCATGAACTGGCTCGCCTGCGCGCTGCCGGCATGGAGGCGGTGCTGCTGCAGAACAAGCCGTCCATCGTTTTCAGTTCGTACACCTACGACAAGCTCGATGCCGAGTCTTTCACCCTTGAGCTGGGTAAGGCCCGGCCGTTCGGGCAGAACGACGGGGTCAACGTCTCGCGCCTTGAAACCCTTTTGAAGCAGATCATCGAAGGCACCGAGCCGGAGTCAGCAGAACAGAGCCTGGATGGTTTGCAACTGTTCAGCGTGGCGCGGGAAATCATCAAGCACAGCGACAGCTTCCACTTGAACCTGCCGGCGGACATCGAGAACTTCTCGGAACTGAAAAAGGGTTATCTGCTGGCCGAAGACATCGCCCAGACCCGCTGGATCGTCGAGGAGGAGGGTGCGCGAATCATCTTCCCGAACCCGAAGGTCAAGAACGGCCTGCGCGCCGGCATTCTGATTGTCCCAACCACTGCCGAAAACCTGGCCTGATAGCCGCTG
The DNA here is from genome assembly GCF_039908645.1 of Pseudomonas helvetica. NCBI lineage: Bacteria > Pseudomonadati > Pseudomonadota > Gammaproteobacteria > Pseudomonadales > Pseudomonadaceae > Pseudomonas > Pseudomonas helvetica. The sequence goes on along the minus strand of NZ_CP150917.1, from coordinate 4,757,275 downwards.
ATGCCCCTGTAGGAGCAAGGCTTGCCCGCGATGAACGATAACGCGGTCTGGTCGATAGACCGCGGCGCCTGCATCGCGGGCAAGCCTTACTCCTACAAGGGCGATGCTGCGTTTTAGACGGCTACTGCGCGGTGCTCGCTACGACGCAAGGCGCGCATCTTGTGCAGCGTGTCGGCGCAGGTCTTTGCCGCTTCCTGGCCCTTGTGCACGAAGTGCTCAAAGAAGAACTTCTGGTGCTCTTCGCCGGCATGGAAGTGGTGCGGGGTCAGCACGACCGAGAACACCGGCACTTCAGTTTCCAGCTGAACCTGCATCAGGCCGCTGATCACCGACTGGGCAACGAACTCGTGGCGGTAAATGCCGCCGTCAACCACTAAGCCTGCGGCAACGATGCCGGCATAGCGGCCAGACTTGGCCAGCAGCTTGGCGTGCAGTGGGATTTCAAAGGCGCCGCCGACTTCAAAAAAGTCGATATCCGATTCCTGATAACCCTGAGCGATCATCTCGCTGACGAAGCCCTTACGGCTCTGATCAACGATTTCCTTGTGCCAGCACGCCTGGATAAACGCTACGCGCTCGCCCTGATGGTTTTTGCTTTTGCTATCGATTGCGGTGGGTTGCATCTGTTCTGACTCCTGTTTGTGTGAAAAACAGGGCGTTATGAATCGAATGGGATTTAAGGGTACGTGCAGGTCAGCCGTGCAGAGTATGCGCGTTGCCCACGGACGGCCCTTTGGTGCCAATCCCGTTCTCTCTTCATCCGGACTATGACCGTCGGCCCCGGGATCACACCGGGTCTGCTGACCTTGCCGTCATCTGCTGCCGAAGCATCAGTGACACCAAGCGCTCGCGGGCTATGCGCATTGCGCGCAATTACCGCCGGTGGGGAGTTGCACCCCGCCCTGAGAACGTTTTGCTGCCAGATTTTCTGGCGGCGGAGAGTTTTTAACACATATTTGTGGGCTGCGCATGGCTGCTTTCTGATGATATACATCGGTTTTTCCGTTGGCTTGAACCGGCTTTTCCGGTCCGGGCCTTGATTAATCGCGGCGTTGGCCGCAGTAATCCCCTTCGAAAGAGATTTCCCTTATCAGCAGCGACGTTAGCGTCCTATTCCGAGGCCTGATTCATGAGCGTTATCGATCTTCGTAGCGACACCGTCACCCAACCGACCGCAGGGATGCTCGACGCGATGGCCAGGGCGGCCACCGGGGATGACGTCTACGGCGAAGATCCGACGGTCAATCAGCTTGAGGCCGAACTGGCCAGGCGTCTGGGCTTTGCAGCGGCGCTGTTCGTGCCGACGGGCACCATGAGCAACTTGCTGGGACTGATGGCCCACTGTGAGCGCGGTGACGAGTACATCGTCGGCCAGCAGGCGCACACGTATAAGTACGAAGGTGGCGGGGCCGCGGTGCTGGGCTCGATCCAGCCGCAACCGCTGGAAGTTCAAGCCGATGGTTCGCTGGACCTGGCTCAGGTGGCTGCGGCGATCAAGCCGGACGATTTTCACTTCGCCCGGACCCGGCTGCTGGCGCTGGAAAACACCATGCAAGGCAAGGTATTGCCGCTGGAATATCTGGCGCGGGCTCGCCGCTTTACCCATGAACACGGTCTGTCGCTGCACCTGGATGGCGCGCGGTTGTACAACGCAGCGGTCAAGCTGGGCGTCGATGCACTGGAAATCACCCGGCACTTCGATTCGGTGTCGGTGTGCCTGTCCAAAGGCCTCGGCGCGCCGATAGGTTCGGTGCTCTGTGGTTCGGCCGAGTTGATCGGCAAGGCCCGGCGCCTGCGCAAGATGGTCGGTGGTGGCATGCGTCAGGCCGGCATTCTTGCGGCGGCCGGCTTGTATGCACTGGATCACAACGTGCAACGCCTGGCGGACGACCACTCCAACGCGCAGTTTCTGGCTGAAGGTCTGAGCGCGGCGGGGTATACAGTCGAACCTGTACAGACCAACATGGTTTACGTGCAGATGGGTGATAAGTGCGAGGCGCTCAAAGCGTTTGCCGGTGAGCGCGGGATCAAACTCAGCGCCGCCTCACGTTTGCGCATGGTCACTCACATGGACGTCAACCGGGCGCAGATCGAGCAGGTAATCGCGACTTTCGTCGAGTTTTCTCAAAACTGAAGGTGTTAGCCGTCCAATTGACTGCCTGTATCGTACAAACACACTGTACCTGCACACTAACGCCGATATAATGCGGCCCTTTGCCGTCGCTTCGTCTGTTGACGATTCGCACAGGCCTTTGGCCGCAGCCTCCGTGGAAGAACCTAATGAAAAGCGCAGAAATCCGTGAAGCCTTCCTTCGCTTCTTCGAAGAGCAAGGCCACACCCGTGTAGCCTCCAGCTCTTTGATTCCGGGCAACGACCCAACCCTGCTGTTCACTAACGCGGGGATGAACCAGTTCAAGGACTGCTTTCTGGGCCAGGAAAAGCGCGCCTATACCCGCGCCGTCAGCAGCCAGAAGTGCGTTCGCGCCGGTGGCAAGCACAACGACCTGGAAAACGTCGGTTATACCGCTCGTCACCACACCTTCTTCGAAATGCTGGGTAACTTCAGCTTCGGTGACTACTTCAAGCGTGATGCGATCACCTACGCCTGGACCTTCCTGACCTCCGACAAGTGGCTGAACCTGCCGAAGGAAAAGCTCTGGGTCACGGTCTACGCCAGCGATGACGAGGCCTACGACATCTGGACCAAGGAAGTCGGGGTTCCGGCCGAGCGTATGGTTCGCATCGGCGACAACAAAGGCGCACCGTACGCCTCCGACAACTTCTGGACCATGGGCGATACCGGCCCGTGCGGTCCTTGCACCGAGATTTTCTACGATCACGGCGCCGACATCTGGGGTGGCCCACCGGGTTCGCCAGAGGAAGACGGCGACCGTTACATCGAAATCTGGAACAACGTCTTCATGCAGTTCAACCGCACCGCCGATGGCGTGTTGCACCCGTTGCCAGCACCGTCGGTGGATACCGGTATGGGTCTGGAGCGGATCAGTGCCGTGCTGCAGCACGTTCACTCGAACTATGAAATCGACCTGTTCCAGAGCCTGCTGAGCGCTTCGGCCAAGGCCATCGGTTGCACCAATGACAACCAGGCTTCGCTGAAAGTTGTGGCTGACCACATTCGTTCCTGCGGTTTCCTGATCGCCGACGGCGTGCTGCCGTCCAACGAAGGTCGTGGCTACGTGCTGCGCCGGATCATTCGTCGCGCTTGCCGTCACGGCAACAAGCTGGGCGCCAAGGGCAGTTTCTTCTATCAGATCGTCGGCGCACTGGTTGCCGAGATGGGCGAAGCCTTCCCTGAGCTGAAATCCCAGCAGGCGCACATCGAGCGCGTGCTGAAAGCCGAAGAAGAGCAGTTCGCCAAAACCCTGGAGCAGGGCCTGAAGATCCTCGAGCAGGATCTGGCCGAACTCAAAGGCAACGTGGTGCCAGGCGACGTGGTGTTCAAGCTGTACGACACCTACGGTTTCCCGATGGACCTGACCGGCGACATCGCGCGTGAGCGCAACCTGACCATCGACGAAGAGGGCTTTGAGCGCGAAATGGAAGCCCAGCGCGTCCGTGCCCGTTCGGCCAGTTCCTTCGGCATGGACTACAACAGCCTGGTCAAGGTTGATGTGGCCACCGAGTTCACCGGTTACACCGCTCACAGCGGTTCGGCAAAAATCGTTGCTCTGTATAAAGACGGGCAATCGGTCGACGTATTGAGCGAAGGCGAAGAGGGCGTGGTCGTTCTCGATCAGACGCCGTTCTATGCGGAATCCGGCGGTCAGATCGGTGACTGCGGTTACCTGCAGGCAGGCGCTGCGCGTTTCGACGTGCGCGACACCACCAAGACTGGCGGTGCATTCCTGCACCACGGTGTGCTGGATTCGGGCAGCCTGACCATTGGCTCGCCGGTTCAGGCCCAGGTGGATGCCGAGGTGCGTCACGCCACTTCGCTGAACCACTCCGCCACGCACTTGCTGCACGCGGCATTGCGTCAGGTGCTGGGCGAGCACGTTCAGCAAAAAGGCTCCCTGGTCGACAGTCAGCGTCTACGCTTTGACTTCAGCCACTTTGAAGCGATCAAGCCTGAACAGCTGAAAGCGCTGGAAGAAATCGTCAACGCCGAAATTCGCAAGAACTCCGAAGTTGAAACCGAAGAAACCGATATCGACACCGCCAAGCAGAAAGGCGCCATGGCGCTGTTCGGCGAGAAGTACGGCGACAGCGTGCGCGTACTGAGCATGGGCGACTTCTCCGTCGAGCTGTGCGGTGGTATCCATGCCAATCGTACCGGCGACATCGGCCTGCTGAAAATCATCAGCGAAGGCGGCGTGGCTTCTGGCGTGCGTCGTATCGAAGCGGTGACAGGCGCTGCGGCACTGGCTTACCTGAACGCTGCGGAAGAGCAACTCAAGGAAGCGGCCAACCTGGTCAAGGGCAGCCGCGACAACCTGATCGACAAGCTGTCGGCTGTGCTTGAGCGCAACCGTCTGCTGGAAAAGCAACTCGAGCAGTTGCAAGCCAAGGCCGCCAGTGCGGCGGGCGACGACCTGTCGGCTTCTGCCCAGGACGTCAAAGGCGTGAAAGTCCTGGCCGTGCGTCTCGACGGTCAGGACGGCAAGGCGCTGCTGGCGCTGGTCGATCAACTGAAGAACAAACTCGGCCGCGCAGTGATCCTGCTCGGCAGTGTCCATGAGGAAAAGGTCGTGCTGGTTGCGGGTGTAACCAAGGACCTGACTGGCCAACTCAAAGCCGGTGATTTGATGAAGCAAGCCGCTGCAGCAGTGGGCGGGAAGGGCGGTGGTCGTCCAGACATGGCGCAAGGCGGCGGTACCGACGCTGGCGCACTGGATGCTGCATTGGCCCTGACCGTGCCGTTTGTAGAGCAGGGTATTTAAGGCTGCGTGCCGAGCCCGTCGTCTAGTGGCGGGCTTCGCAGCTGTTTGAGTGATTAATGGGCGCCCTTCATGGGCTGAGGCGGCTTTGAAATGGCTTTGATCGTACAGAAATTTGGAGGCACCTCAGTCGGCACTGTCGAGAGAATCGAGCAGGTCGCCGACAAGGTTAAGAAATTCCGCGAGGCCGGCGATGACCTGGTGGTCGTGCTGTCTGCAATGAGCGGCGAGACCAACCGTCTGATCGATCTGGCCAAGCAAATCAGTGGCGGCGATCAACCGGTTCCGCGTGAGCTGGATGTCATCGTCTCCACCGGTGAGCAGGTGACGATTGCACTGCTGGCCATGGCGCTGATCAAGCGCGGCGTACCGGCGGTGTCGTACACCGGCAACCAGGTACGGATTCTGACGGATAGCGCGCACAATAAAGCGCGTATCTTGCAGATTGATGACCAGAAGATTCGCGGTGACCTGAAGGCCGGTCGCGTGGTTGTCGTTGCCGGTTTCCAGGGCGTCGACGAGCACGGCAACATCACCACTCTTGGTCGTGGCGGTTCCGACACCACCGGCGTGGCGCTGGCAGCGGCCCTGAAGGCTGATGAATGCCAGATCTACACGGATGTCGACGGCGTCTACACCACCGACCCGCGCGTGGTGTCCGTGGCTCAGCGCCTGGACAAGATCACCTTTGAAGAGATGCTGGAAATGGCCAGCCTCGGCTCCAAGGTGTTGCAGATCCGCGCGGTCGAATTCGCCGGTAAGTACAACGTTCCGCTGCGCGTACTGCACAGCTTCAAGGAGGGTCCGGGTACCCTCATTACTATTGATGAAGAGGAATCCATGGAACAGCCGATCATTTCCGGCATCGCTTTTAACCGCGATGAAGCCAAGCTGACCATCCGTGGCGTGCCAGACACCCCGGGCGTGGCCTTCAAGATTCTCGGCCCGATCAGCGCCGCGAACATCGAAGTCGACATGATCGTGCAGAACGTTGCGCACGATAACACCACCGACTTCACCTTCACTGTGCACCGCAACGACTACCAGGCGGCGCAGACCGTGCTGGAGAACACCGCTCGCGAGATCGGTGCCCGTGAAGTCGTTGGCGACACCAAGATCGCCAAGGTGTCGATCGTCGGCGTTGGCATGCGTTCTCACGCAGGCGTTGCCAGCCGCATGTTCGAGGCTCTGGCTAAAGAAACCATCAACATCCAGATGATCTCGACTTCGGAAATCAAGGTTTCCGTAGTGATCGAAGAGAAGTACCTGGAATTGGCTGTGCGCGCTCTGCACACAGCTTTCGAACTGGACGCACCGGCCCGCCAGGGCGAGTGATGCTCCGCTAAGGGCGCGGTCTGACCGCGCCCTTTGTTTTTTGAGTGGCGCGACTGAAATCTGTTCTTTTGCTCGTGCTGGTCAATACTTAGGCGTGTAGGGCTACGATCGTTCCGGTTGTAGGTCGAACGCCTTTTTTTTGCAGACTGTTGTCCCTGAAATGAAATGCGTGAGGAGAAAGGTATGCTGATTCTGACTCGTCGGTGCGCAGAAAGCCTGATTATTGGTGATGGCGAAATCACTGTGACCGTGCTCGGCGTCAAAGGAAATCAAGTGCGTATTGGCGTTAACGCGCCTAAAGAGGTGGCTGTTCACCGTGAGGAAATCTACCTGCGGATCAAGAAAGAGAAGGACGACGAACCAAGCCATTAATTTTTATCGTTTTTTATGTTTGCAAACGGGGAAAAGGTTGGTTAAGATACGCCCCGTGTTGCGGAGAGCTGGCCGAGTGGCCGAAGGCGCTCCCCTGCTAAGGGAGTACACCTCAAAAGGGTGTCGGGGGTTCGAATCCCCCGTTCTCCGCCATTATTTATTTAGTACGTTGTAATCTGGCTTCTTCGGTAAGTTGTTGAAATTACTAGAAAAAGTGCTTTACAAAAAGATTTAACGGCCTATAATGCGCGGCAACAAATGCACTCGTAGCTCAGCTGGATAGAGTACTCGGCTACGAACCGAGCGGTCACAGGTTCGAATCCTGTCGAGTGCACCATTTAAGGGTTGTTTGCAGTAATGCAAGTAACCTGGCTTCAACCAGTTGTGATCTGGTCTAAAAACACAAATTGCACTCGTAGCTCAGCTGGATAGAGTACTCGGCTACGAACCGAGCGGTCACAGGTTCGAATCCTGTCGAGTGCACCAAACACCAAAAAGCCTGCGTCTAACGCGGGCTTTTTGCTGTCTGGGATTTGCCTTTTACGCATCCCTTCTCATCGAACACGATTTGCGCGCTTCGACCTTTCTTGCTGTCGTAGCGATAATTCGTCGTCGCGTTTCGAATGCTGACCTTGTCAGGTTTACCTAGCGCACTTTCAACGTCCTGCTGGCTCATGCCGGGAACGATCCGCTGATTGATGATCGCTTCGCGACGCTCCTTGGCGCTGAGCACGTTTGCGCATTTGTCATTCATTTGGCCGATAACGACCGGATCTCTCGGTGTGCTTTTAATTCCTGATGTTTCCTGGTGGTTGGCGCTGGGGAGTATTGCCTCGAATTTGAAAACGCTTGGGTTGTAAATATTCTGTCGCGACAGTGCCTCTCCAGGAGGGCAGCTCAGCGTCGTGTAAGTGATGCGGCCCTCAGCGTCTTCACATCGATGCACAGTCATTGCAGTGGCCTGTAGAGGCGGGCAGAGCAGGGTGATCAACAGGGTTGTGAGTGTTTTCCTGGGCATTGGGCGTCCTCCATGACGGTCACGATCAAGGGTAGTCAGTACATTTCTCGGTGGGGGTGTGTTTTCTTTTCAGGATGAGTCGTCGCAGTTTCAGGGACGCGGACAGCGCTCGGGTTTATCTCGCAAGCGCTTGTTTCAGGCTGGTTTTTTTAACGTTTAAAACCCTCATGCGGTGTATGATTGCGCCCGTCAGCCCCGCCGGGGCTTGTGGAATACCTCCATGGACTTACCCAGTAGTTGCTCAGTACCCCGTTTTACCAATCATGAATTGACTGATTGATCCTTCCGGCGTGCCCCGCTGCTGGGAGTGGAGTTCGCCTATGACCGAAGTTGAAGTAAAGAAAACGCAAGAAAGCCTGCAAGACCGCCTTGCTCAAGTCGTTGAGCTGCTGCATCGCCAGCGAGTGGTCGAAGACCTGACTCATCGCCAGGAAGGTCATCATCACGACCTGGTCGAGAACCTGGTCCACCGGCAAAACCTCGTCGAGTTGCAACGCAAGCTCGATGATCTGCACTCCGCCGACGTTGCCTACATTCTTGAAGCCTTGCCGCTTGCCGAGCGTCTGACTGTCTGGCAGTTGGTCAAGGCCGAGCGCGACGGCGACATTCTGCTTGAAGTATCCGACTCGGTTCGTGAAACCCTGATCGCCGACATGGACGATCACGAGCTCCTGGCGGCGGCCAAGGAGATGGACGCCGACGAACTTGCTGACCTGGCCCCCGAGCTGCCGCGAGACGTCGTCCACGAGCTGATGGAAACCCTTGATAGCCAACAGCGTGAGCGCGTTCGCTCCGCGTTGTCCTATGACGAGGAACAGGTCGGTGCATTGATGGACTTCGAGATGGTGACGATCCGCGAGGATGTCAGTCTTGAAGTGGTTCTGCGTTACTTGCGTCGCCTCAAAGAGCTGCCAGGCCATACCGACAAGCTGTTCGTGGTTGACTACGATGGCGTGCTCAAGGGTGTGCTGCCAATCAAGCGACTGCTGGTCAACGATCCAGACAAGCAGGTTTCGGAAGTCATGGCCAGCGATCCGGTGAGTTTTCACCCGGATGAAGACGCCTACGATGCCGCACAGGCTTTTGAACGTTACGACTTGATTTCGGCCCCGGTGGTCGACAAGAACGACAAACTCATTGGTCGTCTGACCATCGACGAGATGGTCGACCTGATTCGTGAAGAGAGCGAAAGCGAAGTTCTCAACATGGCGGGTCTGCGTGAAGAAGAAGACATTTTCGCTTCAGTCTGGAAATCCTTGCGCAACCGCTGGGCCTGGCTGGCGATCAACCTGATTACCGCGTTTGTTGCATCGCGGGTAATCGGTTTGTTCGAAGGTTCTATCGAGAAGCTGGTGGCTCTGGCAGCGTTGATGCCGATCGTTGCCGGTATTGGCGGTAACTCCGGTAATCAGACGATTACCATGATCGTTCGTGCGATGGCGCTTGATCAGGTCAGTACCGGTAATACCTCGCGTCTCATGCGCAAGGAGCTGGCGGTTGGCTTGATCAATGGCCTGGTCTGGGGTGGGGTAATCGGCGTGGTGGCCTACCTGCTGTATGGTAGTTGGTCGCTGGGCGTGGTGATGACTGCGGCCATGACCTTGAACCTGTTGCTGGCGGCGTTGATGGGGGTTTTGATTCCGATGACCCTGGCGCGCTTTGGGCGCGACCCGGCGATGGGCGCGAGTGTCATGATCACGGCCATGACCGACAGCGGTGGCTTCTTCATCTTCCTCGGGCTGGCGACAATCTTCCTGCTCTGAGTTTCTAGTGTGCGGTCTTGCTCAAGCCAGCAGGCCGCGCACCTTCATTTTTCAATCTATTAGCGTTATGTCGATGGCAATTGAGCTTGCCGTTGAGTAGGTGATTGGCTGAATTTCAGGCAAAAAAAAAGCCAGCACATGGCTGGCTAGAGCTTACGGGATGCAATCAGGAGGCGTCTGCGGCCATTTCAGCGTCATGGGCAATCAGCGAAACCAATGCGTTTTGCTGGCGGTGGGAGAGTTGACGGAAACGTTGAAGCAGTTCGCGTTCGTGCAATGACAGCTCGGGGCTGTCCAGGCGCATGCTCAATTCTTCGCCCAGCGCGCCTTCCTGAATAAGACTCTGCTCAAGACGGGCGATGATCTCGGAATTCATGCTGCGGTGATGATTGCGAGCCACCTCGGCAATGCGTTCACGCATCCCGTCTGGCAGACGTACGACGAACTTGTCAGCCGTACGGCTGGAATAAATTGCCTGTTTCAATGGGCGCATATATTTAACCGGTTAGTTCAGGGGAGCGGTTCTCGGAATTGGCCGCAGGATGTCATGTAGGACAAGCCTCGTCGCCAAATGTTCAACCTGAATTGATATGAGGCCCGCATCATGCCTCAAAATTGCCAGATCATTGGCGTCAATTCTGTGACAAATATTGAACTGGAAGCAGGCGTTATGCCAGCACCAATTATCAGAAATGCGGACTGGTTTGAAAACACTTACCGGGCCCGTACATCTGACCGCGTCCTCTTTGCCCGACAGGTGCGTGCTTGGGCGCCCCTGAGCGTGCATGCTATGCGGATACGATCTTCGTTCCTTACAAGATACAGAATAGTGGCAAATGGCCGATTTACTAGGGCGAGCACGCAATGGGGGTGATATAGGGATGCACGGCAGACTTATTTATTTGATGGGGCCGTCCGGCTCCGGCAAAGACAGCCTGATCGATGCGGCCCGCGACTCTTTGCTTGGCCTTGATTGCGTTGTGGTGCGCAGGGTGATTACCCGGTCGGCTGAATCGGTCGGCGAAGACGCTTTGAGTGTTTCCAGGGAGCAATTCGCTCAAATGAGGCACGAAGGCGGTTTTGCACTGTGCTGGCGGGCCAATGGGCTGGATTACGGCATTCCGGCAGAGATCGATAGCTGGTTAAGTGACGGTCGCCATGTACTGATCAACGGCTCAAGAGGGCATTTGTCTGAAGCCATGGCACGTTATCCGTCGTTGTTGCCCATAGTGCTGACGGTAAAAACCGATGCCCTGCGCAAGCGTCTTGAGCGGCGAGGGCGCGAGAGCGCTGAGGAAATCGAAGCCCGACTTGAGCGCAATGCTCTGTTTTTAATGGACGCCGCTCAGGAAGATCCGGAAGGGATCTTTCGGTTGGACAATTCTGGCGAGCTTTCCACTGCCGTCGACAATTTGCTGGCTCTATTGGTGCAAGAGGGTATCAGCGCAAAAGCCGATCGAATCTAAGCCCGTGATCGAAGCTGGTGTTTGCCTACACTTAATAAGCCTTACAGACGACATGACAAAACCGGGCCTGCCCGTTAACATGCACGCCGTCCATCGCGCCGCATGTCCTTGCGGCCGGCATGTGTCTCAGTAGCTCAATTGGATAGAGCATCCCCCTCCTAAGGGGAAGGTTGGCAGTTCGAACCTGCCCTGGGACACCACTAACACAGGATGTTTCTGCACGCGCTCCGACCTCTGTACATCATCGCGACCGCGACGTAGCCGAAAACAACATCGAAAAGCCCCGCTCGGGATTACCTGGCGGGGCTTTTTTTGACATGTGTTTGCAGTCCATCCACCTAACCCCACAATTGTTTGCCAACACCTATAAGGGAACGCCACAACTGGCCGATAACCCGATGGGCCGTTGTCCTGCGCGACGCCCCTATGGGCGGCGAAGTTGAGCTGGTCCCTGCATTTGTCTTTGGGTTCATCTTCTTAATTGCCTGGAATCTTCGATGCTGGCGTACCACCAAAAAAGCTTTTTGATCGTCGATGATTTCTCGGATTTCCGTAGTTCGGTCAGGTCGATGTTGCGTGAGCTGGGTGTCAAGGATGTCGACACTGCCGACACGGGTGAGGTGGCGCTGCGCATGTGTGCGCAGAAGCGCTACGACTTCATCTTGCAGGATTATCACCTTGGCGATGGCAAGAAGAACGGTCAGCAGGTGCTTGAAGACCTGATGGTCGAGAAGCTGATCAGCCATGAAAGCGTGTTTCTGATGGTCACCGCCGAGAGCAGTCAGGCGATGGTGCTTAGTGCGCTCGAGCATGAGCCGGATGCGTATCTGACCAAGCCTTTCAACCGCGCTGGCCTGGCCCAGCGGCTGGAGCGACTGGAGCAGCGCAAGACGTTGCTCAAGCCAATTCTGCAGGCGCTGGATCGGGGTAAGCCGGTTGAAGTCCTGAATGCCTGCATTGAGCTGTGCAAGCAGGACCCGCGCTATTCGCCGCTGTGCCTGCGTTACCGTGCCGATGCGTTGCGCGACATGAATCAGAATGAGGCGCTGGAGCGCTTGTACAACAGCATTCTGGCGGATCGTCCATTGCCTTGGGCCTATGTCGGTCTGGGGCGATTGATGTTCAAGCGTGGCCAGATCGCTCAGGCAAAAGCTGTCTACGAAAAGGCGCTAAAGGCTTTCCCGATGATGCCGGCGTTGTATGACGGACTGGCCGATGTGCTGGTTGCTGAAGGCGACACCAAGGCTGCGCAGAATGTGCTGGAAGAGGCTGTTCGCCTGTCGCCATTGGCGGTGCGCAGGCAATCGTTGTTGGGCAAGTTGGCGATGACCAACGAAGACTTCGAAGGTGCGGCGAAAGCCTATCGTCAAGCGGTCTCCCAGGGGGCGCAGTCACGTTTCAAGGACCCAGAAAGCAATCTTGGCCTGGCTCATGCGCTCATCAGTAAAGGCAGTGAAAAAGGCCTGGATACCCGCACTCGACTGGAGATCAACCAGACCCTGAGCGCCGTCGCCAAGGAAAACATCAACGATCCGGGGCTGCAGATCCGGGCGCGCTTGATGAAAGCCACCAGCCTGCTGCTCAACGATGCCGAAACTGCTGAGAAGCTGACGGAGCAAGCACTGGCCCGTCTGGATGGCATGGAGCAGTTCATGAGCGCCGAAGCGGCGTTGCTGGTCGCCAAGCAGTTGAAGATGTTGGGGCAGACTGACGCCGGTAATTCGATGTTGAAAAACTGCGCCGAGATTTACGGCGACGACCCGGTGGTGATGCAAGGCATTGCCCAGCAGACCGACGACCCGGCGATTCTCAACTCCGGCAACGCGGCGGCAGATCTCAACCGCCAGGGCGTGCGCAGTTACAAGGCGGGCGCGTTGCCCGAGGCGCGGGAGCTTTTCCGCGGTGCACTGTTGTTGCAACCGAAGAACATCAGTATTGCCCTCAACATGGCGCAATCGCTGTTGCATGGGGCTGATGCAAGCCTCGATTCAGCGCTGCTGGAAGAGTGCCGTACATGCCTGAAAATGGTGGGCATGATGCCCGAGAGCGATGCGCGTTATCCGCGTTATCAGAAGCTGCGAAGCAAGGCGTTTGGCGAATGAATGATGTTGACGAGGGGCTCGACTTTTCCACGGTGATCGCCTCCACCGTACACGACATGAAGAACTCCCTGGCGTTGCTGATGCAGGCCCACGGACAGTGGCTTGCGCGCTTGCCTGCGGCTCAGCAGCACACTGCCGAGCAGGGCGTGATCGACTATGAGTTCGCTCATCTGAACGGCATGCTGGTGCAGTTGCTGGGGCTCTACAAGCTCGGCGTCAACCAGTTGCCGTTGCGTCCGGACTATCACGAACTGGACGATTTCATCGAAGCGCAGCTGGCGGCTCATCAGGACGTGTTCAAGAGTCGCGGCATTGTCGTGACTTATGAGATCGATCCCTTGAGCCCTCTCGGATTCTTCGACCGGGAGCTGATTGGAACGGTATTGGCCAATGCGATCAACAATGCCATTCGTCATGCCAGGCATTCGCTATTGATCAGCATCGGTGAGGAAACCGGGCAGTTGCTGTTGTCGATCAATGACGACGGCGAGGGTTTCCCGGACCAGATGATCGAGCGTCAGGCGGATTACGTACAGGGCATCAATCCGGCCAGTGGCAGCACCGGCCTGGGTCTGTACTTCGCTGCGCGTATTGCACAACTGCACCAGCGCAGTGGCGTGCACGGGCGCACTGAAATCCGTAATGGCGGCCCGTTGGGAGGCGGGTTGTTCAATCTCTACCTGCCCTGATATCCGCCACGGCACGCAGCATTTTTGTAGGACATTTTTATGTCCCGGTGCTTGATATTCCGAACAGCTGGTGCCTATTTTGTACATGTCGCCGTTCGCGGCTTGCACAACTTCAAGGATAGAGTCATGACGACCGATGGTCAGCGTTCACTCGCACAACGATTGACGGGTATTGATGAGATTGAATGCGTCACCCCGGATCTCAATGGCGTGCCGCGTGGCAAGGTCATGACCGCAGAAGGATTCCTTGAGGGACGGCGTTTGCAAATGGCGCGTGGCGTGCTGCTGCAATGCATCATGGGCGGTTATCCGTCGGCACGATTTTACGGCAGTGACGACGGCGACTTGGCGCTCAATGCCGATCCGAAACAAATTCACCGTTTGCCCTGGAGCAAGCAGCCCCGCGCGTTGGCCATTTGCGATGCCGATGAGTTGAGCGGGGAAAGCTCGCGTCTCTCGACTCGCGGTCAGTTGAAAGCGGTGATCGCCCGTTATGCCGCTCGCGGTTTGGCGCCCGTGGTGGCAACCGAGATGGAGTTCTTTGTTTTTGCAGCGAACACCGACCCGACCCAACCTTTCCAGCCGCCGGTTGGACTGGACGGACGTCGCGAGGAAGGTCATTCGGCATTCAGTGTCAGCTCCAACAACGGTTTGCGCCCGTTCTTCAATGACGTCTACGAATGCATGGCAGCCCTGGGTTTGCCGCGCGATACCTTCATGCACGAGATGGGCGTCAGCCAGTTTGAAATCAATCTGCTGCACGGTGATCCGCTGCTGCTGGCCGACCAGACATTCCTGTTCAAGCATCTACTCAAGGAAGTCGCGCTCAAGCACCACCTGACCGTGGTCTGCATGGCCAAGCCACTGGCGCATACGCCGGGCAGTTCGATGCACATTCACCAGAGCATCGTCGAGGTGGGCACGGACCGAAATGTGTTCAGCGATGACGCTGGACAGCCGACTGCAATCTTCCGTCATTTCATCGGTGGCCAGCAGGCAGGGATGGCAGATTTCACGGCGTTGTTTGCGCCGAACGTGAACTCTTACCAGCGTCTGTGCCATCCTTACGCATCGCCGAATAATGCCTGCTGGTCTTATGACAATCGGGCGGCGGGGTTACGGATTCCGGCCAGCTCGCCAGAAGCGCGTCGGGTCGAGAATCGTCTACCGGGCGCCGATGCCAACCCGTATCTGGCGATTGCCGCCAGTCTGGCGGCCGGGTTGTATGGCATTGAAAACGAACTGGAGCCGACGCCGGCCATTCAAGGCCAGTTTGAAGTGCCGGACAGTTTGTCGTTGCCGTGTACCTTGCATGCTGCTCTTGAGCGTCTGACACGTAGCCAATTGGCGAAGGAACTGTTTGGCAAGGAGTTCATCGAAGGCTACATCGCTTCGAAGACCATGGAGTTGAGCAGTTTTCTTGATGAAATCACTCCCTGGGAGCGGCGTGTTTTGGCCGCCCAGGCCTAACCGATTCGTCGCTGTCGGGCTATCGTTGTCGGTAGCCCGGTACTCACTGCAAGGAGCCGCTCGGAACGCCGATGCGCCAAATCCTGAAATCCTTTCGAGCGCTTTATTTTGCCTCGCTGATGATGTTGATCGGCTCGGGCCTCCTCAGTACTTACCTGGGCTTGCGTCTGGCAGCGGACCATGTCGACAGTCTGTGGGTCGGGGCGCTGATGGCGGCCAACTATTTCGGCCTGGTGCTGGGCGGAAAAATCGGTCACCGGTTGATCGCACGGGTCGGTCATATCCGGGCCTACTCGGCCTGTGCCGGGATCGTCGGTGCGGCGGTGCTGGGGCACGGTCTGATCGATTGGCTACCGGCCTGGCTGGTGCTGCGGATGGTCGTTGGTCTGGGCATGATGTGCCAATACATGGTCATCGAGAGCTGGCTGAACGAGCAGGCCGAAGCCAAGCAGCGCGGGCTGGTGTTCAGCGGCTACATGATCGCTTCGTACCTGGGGCTGGTGCTGGGCCAGTTGATTCTGGTCATGCACCCGTCCCTGGGGCTGGAATTGCTGATGCTGGTGGCGTTGTGTTTTGCGCTGTGCCTGGTGCCGGTCGCGCTGACGCGGCGGATTCACCCGGCGCCCTTGCACCCGGCGCCGATGGAGCCGCGCTTTTTCATGAAGCGGGTTCCGCAGTCTCTCAGTACGGTGCTCGGCGCTGGCCTGATCGTCGGTTCGTTCTATGGTCTGGCGCCGTTGTACGCGTCCCAGCAAGGGCTTTCCACTGAGCAGGTCGGTCTGTTCATGGGTAGCTGCATTTTTGCCGGGTTGCTGGTGCAGTGGCCACTGGGCTGGTTGTCGGATCGTTATGATCGGGCGCTGCTGATTCGCAGTTTTGCCTTTTGCCTGGCGCTGGCAGCGTTGCCGTTGGCGATCATGCCGCAGGTGCCGCTTGAGGTGCTGTTTATCGCTGGCTTCGCCTGCTCGCTGGTGCAGTTCTGTCTGTACCCGTTGGCGGTGGCGTTTTCCAACGACCACGTCGAGGGTGATCGGCGGGTATCGCTGACCGCCATGTTGCTGGTGACCTACGGTGTGGGGGCGAGCATCGGTCCGCTGGTGGCGGGTGTGCTGATGAAGTTGTTCGGCAGTCAGATGCTGTACGCGTTCTTCAGTTTTTTCGCAGTGGTGCTGGTATGGCGCATCCGGCCGAAAGCGGTGACCAATCTGCATCAGGTGGAAGACGCGCCGCTGCATCACGTGGCGATGCCGGACAGCATGTCGAGTTCGCCACTGGTGGCAGCTCTCGACCCGCGGGTCGATGAGCAGGTCGTGCATGACCAGATGCAAAATGGCGCGAGCCCTGATCCGGATCCTGAGCAGGATGCAAAGTCCGAAGCTCAGGACACCGACAGCGCTGATGAACAGACTGATGATCCGGGGGCGGAGCGCCCGAAAAGCTTTACCGAGGCCAGGCCTTAGGGCAAAAAAAACGGGCAGTCACCGCAAGGGACTGCCCGTTTTTTCAAGCGTCTGGATCAGATGTCGTCTTTGTCGAAGCGGCGCGCTTCGCGTTGCAACTGATAGACGAAGCGCTCGACCTGACGCTGCACCAGCCCGCTCATGTTGTGAAAGCGTACGCCGGCGAAAGTGGTGTCGATTTTCTCTTCGTGATGCAGATAACGCAGCTCGACCGGTGCGGTCATGCTGCCGAAGGGCAGGGCGGCGATGAAGCGTTCATAGACCTGACCCAATTGAAGTCCGCTGGTGATGTCGCCATCAAAGCGCAGCTTGCAACCCGTCGCCGAGATATCCAGCAGTTTACCGCTGACAGGCGTCTTGAGCTTTTCGCCACCGAGTTCGATGTTTACCAGTTGTGCCAGTTTCAAGGCTGCGCGAAACGCATTGCGACGCTGGTGGTAAACCACTTCATCGGGCAGCGTGCCACGGTAGCAGCGGCCACCGTTGGACTCGTCGATGGTCAATGTGCCGTTGCTTTCCCAAGCAATACGTACGCCTTCATGAAAGCCTTCAACCCGAAAAGCTTCGCCGGCAAGCAGGAAGCGTTCACCATCGCGGGGGATCATTTCGTCCAGGGCGATCATGTTGCTGTCGCGATCGATATCGATCAGGTAGCTCTGAAATCGCTGGCTGCGTTCATGGAACGTGATGATCAGGGGATCATGGCTCTCTTGCAGCATCCGCAGGTTGCCGGTGATTTCCAGCGGGGTGCTGAGCACCTTGGGTGGCTGCGGAGCATCTTCCGCGCTTGAGGCGTTGAACACGGTTTATCAATCTCCAGACAGAATACGATCACACGCAAGAGCTAGCATTCTGCCAGCATGTTTCGTGCCTTGATAGAGCACGCTTATTTATGAGTTCAAGCCTGACTGAGCGCGCGGGGTTTCACCAGCATTGCGGTTGATCCGCGAGCGTCATAAAGGGTCGGAGACTCGCCACCGTTGAGGATTTTCAACTGATTGGCGGTGGTGGCTTGTTGCACCTGGATCGAGCGGCCGTTGAGCTCGTTGGCGGTTTGGCAATCTGCAAGCAGTTGGGTCAGGGCGTCGCTTTGGGTCAGCAACTGATCGCCGATACTTGAGTGGGCGGCGAACTGCTCCAGGCCTGCGCGGTTGGCAGGCAGGTTCAGGCTCGCGAGAAGTTCGCTGCGTTTGCGGCCATGCTGTTCCAGCAGAATGATCAACCCCTGTTTCTGCGCCAGAATCTCTTCGAGCAGCGGCATGTCACGGCCGTGCAGGGCGAGGGATTCGGTCTTCAGCAGCTCCAGCAACTGTTGCGCTGGAGCGAGGTCATCGGTGATCAGTTGCAGTAAATGAGTGTCGTGCATGGCTGGCCTTGGGTTTTAAGCGTCCAAAAGCCTGGCGCAGGCCTTTGGCTAGCGCTGGGCTTCGAAATTAAGCAGTTTGCTGGCTACACGGTTGCTGTCGACCTTATAGCTGCCATCGGCAATCGCTGCTTTCAACTCGGCCACGCGGGCGTTGTCGACGGCAGGCTGATCGTGCAGCTTGTCAGTGATCTTCTGCAACTGTTGAGCCTCATTGCTGAGGTGTACCGATTCCCCGCTTTGGGTGGCACCGACCTGTTCGGTCGAGGTGCTCAGCGGCGCGGATTTGCCGGCATCGCCGGTGTCCTTGCTGACGCTGGTCCGCGTGCTGCTTGCGAGCGTGGGAGAGCTGTTTAAACGGCTGAAATCGATGACCATGATAAAAAAACCTCTGGGAATTTGGACGCTTGCCATGTTTTCGGCCATGCCCGGGAAAACTTTAGGCTCAATAGTCGATGAGCCCGGGCGCGTCGGTATTTGCCCTGCGTGAGGCACAGTTTAGGGAACAGGACGGTTGTGCGCCAGTTATCTACATGGAGACTTCCACCTGCCCCGGGGCCATGACTTGCGCCTTGATGACCCGTTGGGAGTTGAGGTTTTTGACTCTGATCTGTTCGTTAAGGCCGCCATTGGACAGCGCCTCACCCGGCATCCGCACGCTGAGCGTGCCGCTGCGGGCGGTGATGACCACCTGATCACCCTTGCGCACGACTTCTGCCTGCTCCAGATGAACAAGCGTAATCACTTGATCGCTGACCATTGGTCGGACAAGTTTTTGTCCGATGGCTTGATCGACGTTTGTCAGATATCCCTGATTGATCAGGCTGATATCGCGCTCACGCAACATGACATCCGAAGGGTCGATGATTCCGGCTCGTTTGAGGGGGCGGGTGGTCGTGACGACCTCGCGAAACAGGCGGACTTGAGCGGGTACGAAGACTGTCCAGGGGGAGACGCCATCGCAACGGACTTTCACCGTAACCCGGCCCAGAGGTATCGCGGGGCTCTCCAATGTCGCTGTCAATTCCCTGTCGCACGCCGGCATGTGCATGCGCGGGTCGAGCTTGTTGACTTCGATTTCGTAGCGCCCTGCGGTTTGGCTGGTGGCCAGATAGTCTTCTACGGTGAATTCAAGAAAGCCCTGAGTGACGCCGATAAGTAGATCAGGCAAGGTAACCGGGTCAGCAAAGGCAGGGCTGCCAACGTTCAACAGGCATACGGCTGACAGGGCGCCGAGGAATTTACGGCACATTGATGTCAGGCGTCGGGAAAATGTCGTTTTTGTGTTCATGGCAGTTAAAAAGCAAGCGCCGTGCCGTTTAGTGATGAATGTGCGTCGCAACACACTTAGCGTTGGTGTAGGAGTCTGGGCATGGCTGGTGTAATGGATTCGGTTAACCAGCGCACGCAACTGGTAGGGCAGAATCGCCTGGAGCTGTTGTTGTTCCGTCTCGACGGCCAGCAGCTTTACGGGATCAACGTGTTCAAGGTTCGGGAGGTGCTGCAATGCCCCAAACTGACCCTGATGCCCAAGTCCAGTCCTGTCGTGTGCGGTGTGGCGAATATTCGTGGGGCAACCATTCCGATTCTGGATCTGGCAATGGCGACCGGCTCAGGCGGGTTGCAGGATCAAAGCAATCCCTTCGTGATCATCACGGAGTACAACACCAAGACCCAGGGTTTTTTGGTGAGGTCGGTCGAGCGGATCGTCAACATGAATTGGGAAGAAATCCATCCGCCGCCCAAGGGCACGGGTCGCGATCATTACCTGACCGCAGTGACTCGAGTCGACAATCAGTTGGTTGAAATCATCGACGTGGAAAAGGTCCTGGCGGAAGTTGCGCCGACGTCGGATGTGATTTCGGTGGGCGTGATCGATGCCGAGACCCAGCACAAGGCGATTTCGTTGCGAGTGCTCACTGTCGATGACTCGTCGGTGGCGCGCAAGCAGGTCTCGCGTTGCCTGCAGACGGTGGGGGTTGAAGTCGTTGCGTTGAACGACGGCCGGCAAGCGCTGGATTACCTGCGCAAACTGGTCGATGAGGGCAAGAAGCCGGAAGAAGAGTTTCTGATGATGATTTCCGACATCGAAATGCCCGAAATGGACGGTTACACCCTTACGAGCGAGATCCGCAGCGACCCTCGCATGCAAAAGCTCCATATCATCCTGCATACTTCGTTGTCAGGTGTATTCAATCAGGCGATGGTGAAGAAAGTCGGTGCCGATGACTTCCTTGCCAAATTCCGTCCTGATGACCTGGCATCCCGGGTAGTCGACCGGATCAAAGCAGCAGATATCAGCTAGTGGCCTTCGCTCCTGGCGGTCAATACGATTTAAGAGGCGGCATCATTGTCTACGGGTAATTTGGATTTCGAACAGTTCCGGGTCTTCCTGGAAAAAGCCTGTGGCATTTTGCTCGGTGAGAACAAGCAGTATCTGGTGTCGAGCCGTCTCAACAAACTGATGGAACAGCAAGGCATCAAGTCCTTGGGTGAGTTGGTGCAGCGGATGCAGACCCAACCGCGCAGTGGTTTGCGCGAGATGGTGGTGGACGCGATGACGACGAACGAAACCCTCTGGTTTCGTGACACCTATCCGTTTGAAGTCTTGAAGAACAAAGTGCTGCCTGAGTCCATCAAGGCCAGTCCCGGGCAGCGCCTGCGGATCTGGTCGGCGGCGTGCTCGTCCGGGCAGGAACCGTATTCGCTGTCGATGTCGATCGACGAGTTCGAGCGGGTCAATATGGGGCAGTTGAAGATGGGGGTGCAGATCGTGGCCACCGACCTGTCCGGGACCATGTTGACCAACTGCAAGACCGGTGAGTACGACAGCCTGGCGATTGGTCGAGGTCTTTCACCGGAGCGTCTGCAACGCTACTTCGATCCGAAAGGGCCGGGACGTTGGGCGATCAAGGCACCGATCAAGAGTCGGGTGGAGTTCCGCTCGTTCAACCTGCTGGACAGCTACGCCAGTCTCGGCAAGTTCGACATCGTGTTCTGCCGCAACGTATTGATCTACTTCTCTGCCGAAGTGAAGAAAGACATTCTGCTGCGGATTCACAGCACGCTGAAGCCGGGCGGTTATCTGTTCCTGGGGGCTTCCGAAGCGTTGAACGGTTTGCCGGATCATTATCAGATGGTTCAGTGCAGCCCGGGGATCATCTATCAGGCGAAGTGATTGGCCGGTCGTCGGTACTGAAAAAAATAACGGGAGTCCTCAGGGGCTCCCGTTTTTTTTGTCTTCTTTGTAGGAACTTTGGGAGGGCAGGCGGCAGAAAAGCGGCAGGCGCCGGAAATCCGTTGCCGCTTTTCTGGCATTGCCGCTTTGCCGCCGCTCGCAAAGCCCCGGTTTATGGGGTTTTAGAAGCTGGCACGGGGCTTGCTATAACCCTGTTACGAAAAATCAGGTCACCCAAAGGTTTCCGACATGAGCATCAGCTTCGATAAAGCGCTCGGTATCCACGAACAAGCCCTGGGCTTCCGCGCTCAGCGTGCCGAAGTCCTGGCCAACAACATTGCCAACGCCGATACCCCGAACTACAAGGCTCGGGATCTGGACTTCTCGTCGGTGCTGGCCGCCCAGAACGACAAGAACAAGAACGGCACCTTTGCTTTGAACATGACCAATAGCCGTCATATCGAAGCCCAGGGTATGAGCAGTGGTGAGGAGTCGCTGCTGTATCGCACGCCGATGCAACCGTCGATTGACCAAAACACCGTGGATGCCCAACTGGAACAGTCGAACTACGCGCAAAACGCGGTCAACTTCCAGGCCAGCTTCACGCTGCTCAACAGCAAATTCAAAGGGCTGGTATCAGCCCTGCGCGGGGAGTAATCCATGTCTCTGTCCAGTGTATTCAACATTGCCGGTAGCGGCATGAGTGCTCAAACCACTCGCTTGAACACCGTCGCCAGTAACATCGCCAACGCCGAGACCGTCTCTTCGAGCATCGATCAGACCTACCGTGCCCGTCACCCGGTGTTTGCCACCATGTTCCAGGGCGGTCAGTCCGGTGGCAGCAATTCGCTGTTCCAGAATCAGGATGCCGCAGGCCAGGGCGTGCAGGTACTCGGCGTAGTCGAAGATCAAAGCAACCTCGAAGCACGCTACGAGCCGAACCATCCGGCGGCTGACGCCAAGGGTTACGTGTATTACCCCAACGTCAACGTGGTGGAGGAAATGGCCGACATGATTTCTGCCAGTCGTTCGTTCCAGACCAACGCGGAAATGATGAACACCGCCAAAACCATGATGCAGAAGGTCCTGACCCTCGGTCAGTGATAAGGGGCGATTTTTATGAGCGTTACCGATTCCACCGGCGGCCTGAGCATGACCGACCTGCTGGCGAACTCCTCGGTCAAGGGCACCGGTACGGCCGCGAATGGCCTTTCCGCAGCAACCAGTAGCGCGACCGGTGGCAAGGCGCTGGGCAAGGACGCGTTCCTGCAGTTGCTGGTGACGCAGTTGAAGAACCAGAACCCGCTTTCGCCGCAGGACAACGGCGCATTCGTGGCTCAACTGGCGCAGTTCAGCAGTCTTGAAGGGATCACTTCCCTCAATACGACTGTGAGTTCTCTCGCCAGTAATTTCAGCTCTTCCCAGGCCTTGCAGGCTTCTTCTCTGGTGGGTCGTTCGGTGATTGCGCAAACCAGCACCGCTCAGATCAGCGACCCGAGCAAGGGTCTGACCGGTACGGTGAACCTGACATCGTCCATCACCGATGGAACGGTGACTATCAGCGATGCCAGCGGAAAGGTTGTGAGAACCCTTAACCTGGGCACTCAGCCTGCAGGCAGCGCCAGCTTCACTTGGGACGGCAACGACAATAGCGGCGCCGCAGTCGCTGCGGGCACTTATACCGTCAAGGCCAATGCGCCGATCAACGGCACGGCGACCGATCTGGCCACCTACCTGCCAGCAACGGTCAACAGCGTGACGCTGAGCCAAACCGGCGGCGAGTTGATGCTCAATCTTGCAGGTCTGGGCCCTATCGCCCTGTCCAAAGTTCAAACCATTGGTCTATAGAGCCGGCTAACGCGGCATAAAGGAGTGGAATATGTCTTTCAATATCGGCCTTAGCGGTCTCTATGCAGCCAACAAACAACTGGACGTGACCGGCAACAACATCGCCAACGTTGCGACCGCCGGTTTCAAGTCTTCGCGCGCCGAGTTCGCCGATGTCTACTCGGCAACCAAGCTGGGCAACGGCTCTAAAGTTGTCGGTAGCGGTGTAAACCTGGCCAACGTATCCCAGCAGTTCACCCAGGGTGATATCAACAACACCGGCAACGTGCTGGACATGGGCATCAATGGCTCGGGTTTCTTCACCCTGAGCAATAACGGTTCGACGACCTACACCCGTGCCGGTACGTTCAAGGTCGACAAGGATGGCTTCATCACCAATACCAATCAAACTGCCCGTTTGCAGGGTTACGGTGTGGACGCCAATGGCAAGGTCATCAACGGCGTGTTGACTGACCTTAAGATCGACACTTCGAATCTGGCGCCAAAACCGACGTCGACCGTGTCCTCGACGATCAACCTGGATTCGACTGCTCCGGTGATTGACGACACGGTAGCCACCGGTACTCCATTCGACCCAAACACCCTCGCCACCTACACCAAATCGTTCAGTACGCCGATCTATGATAGCCAGGGCAACTCGCACGTCATGGATCAATACATGGTGAAGACCGGCGCCAACACGTGGAAGACCTACACCCTGGTAGACGGTCGCAACCCGGATGCCACCGGCAGCGACCCGAAAGTCACCGCCCCGATTGCTACGACCATCACGTTTGATACCGCTGGCAAACTGGTCTCGGTGGCAACACCACCGGCGACGCCTGCGGCCCCTAACGCAGCCAATACCGTGACGTTGGCCAACTGGGTGCCGGGTAAGGTCACCAACGGTGTGTGGGCGGCCAACGGCGCGGCACCAAGCGCTAGCAAATTGACCATTTCGATGACCAACACTACGCAGTTCAATGCCGACTCTGCCCGCTCTATCCCGGCTCAGGACGGTTATGCCACCGGCCAGATCACCAACCTGACCATTGACGGCACCGGCACCCTGTTCGCCAACTTCAGTAACAACCAGAGCAAGGCCATCGGCCAGGTTGCGCTGGCCAGCTTCACCAACGAACAAGGCCTGCAAGCCGTAGGTGGCACCAGCTGGAAAGAAACGTTCGCCTCGGGTATCCCTGGCTACGATGCTCCGGAAACCGGGTCCCTGGGTTCGATTCAGTCCAACTCCCTGGAAGAGTCCAACGTCAACCTGACCAACGAACTGGTCAACCTGATCAAGGCGCAGAGCAACTACCAGGCCAACGCCAAAACCATCTCCACCCAGAGCACTATCATGCAGACCATCATTCAGATGACCTGATGCTGGTTGGTTGATAGCGCTACACAAGAAGCCCCTCGCAAGAGGGGCTTTTTTGTGCCTGAGGCAAACCTGTAGGAGCTAGGCGCCCCCCAGCTCCTACGCAAAAGAAAACCCCCGACCAGTCCAGAAGACTGATCGGGGGTTTCAGGTAAGCACCTTGTGGCGCTTACCGGCTCAGCTTATTGGCAGGCTTCGCAATCCGGCTCGTCGATGGCGCACGCCTTCGGTACTGGAGCAGGACCGGCTGGAGCTGCCAGGACCGAGTCGTCACCGTGGTTGCCGCCGCTGGAAACAGCGTTCAGCTTGCCGGTGTTGATGGTCGACTTCTCGGTGCTGGTCGCGGCCAGGGCACGGAGGTAGTAAGTGGTTTTCAGGCCACGGTACCAGGCCATGCGGTAGGTCACGTCGAGCTTCTTGCCCGATGCGCCGGCGATGTACAGGTTCAGCGACTGAGCCTGGTCGATCCACTTCTGACGACGGCTGGCCGCGTCAACGATCCACTTGGTGTCGACTTCGAAGGCAGTCGCGTAGAGCTCTTTGAGTTCTTGCGGGATGCGTTCGATCTGCTGCACGGAACCGTCGTAGTACTTCAGGTCGTTGATCATGACCGAGTCCCACAGACCGCGAGCCTTGAGGTCGCGAACCAGGTACGGGTTGATCACGGTGAATTCGCCCGACAGGTTCGATTTCACATAGAGGTTCTGGTAGGTCGGTTCGATCGACTGCGAGACGCCAGTGATGTTGGCGATGGTTGCGGTCGGTGCGATGGCCATGATGTTGGAGTTACGAATACCTTTCTGTACGCGAGCACGCACCGGCGCCCAGTCCAGGGTTTCGTTCAGGTCAACGTCGATGTACTTCTGGCCACGCTGATCGATCAGGATCTGTTGCGAATCCAGCGGCAGGATGCCTTTGGACCACAGCGAACCCTGGAACGTCTCGTAAGCGCCACGCTCGTCAGCCAGGTCACAGGAAGCCTGGATCGCGTAGTAGCTGACCGCTTCCATCGACTTGTCGGCGAACTCGACAGCCGCGTCGGAACCGTAAGGGATGTGCTGCAGGTACAAAGCGTCCTGGAAGCCCATGATGCCCAGGCCGACCGGACGGTGCTTGAAGTTGGAGTTCTTCGCTTGTGGCACCGAGTAGTAGTTGATGTCGATAACGTTATCGAGCATGCGAACGGCGGTGTTCACGGTACGTTCCAGCTTGGCGGTGTCCAGCTTGCCGTTGACGATGTGGTTCGGCAGGTTGATCGAGCCCAGGTTGCAAACGGCGATCTCGTCCTTGTTGGTGTTCAAGGTGATCTCGGTGCACAGGTTCGAGCTGTGAACCACGCCAACGTGCTGCTGTGGGCTGCGCAGGTTGCATGGGTCTTTGAAGGTCAGCCATGGGTGGCCGGTTTCAAACAGCATGGAGAGCATTTTGCGCCACAGGTCTTTGGCCTGGATGGTCTTGAACAGCTTGACCTTGCCTGGGTACTCGGTCAGGGCTTCGTAGTACTCGTAGCGTTCTTCGAAGGCCTTGCCGGTCAGGTCGTGCAGGTCCGGAACTTCGGACGGCGAGAACAGGGTCCATTTGCCGTCATCGAAGACGCGCTTCATGAACAGGTCAGGGATCCAGTTGGCAGTGTTCATGTCGTGGGTACGACGACGGTCATCACCGGTGTTCTTGCGGAGTTCGATGAACTCCTCGATGTCCATGTGCCAGGTTTCCAGGTAAGCGCAGACAGCGCCTTTGCGCTTGCCACCCTGGTTGACGGCGACAGCGGTGTCGTTCACTACTTTCAGGAACGGAACAACGCCCTGGGATTTGCCGTTGGTGCCCTTGATGTACGAGCCCAATGCGCGAACCGGGGTCCAGTCGTTGCCCAGGCCGCCAGCGAATTTCGACAGCATGGCGTTGTCGTGGATCGCGTGGTAGATGCCCGACAGGTCATCCGGCACGGTGGTCAGGTAGCAGCTGGACAGCTGAGGACGCAGGGTGCCGGCGTTGAACAGGGTCGGGGTCGAGGACATGTAGTCGAAGGACGACAACAGGTTGTAGAACTCGATCGCACGGTCTTCCTTGTTCTTCTCTTCGATCGCCAGGCCCATGGCCACGCGCATGAAGAAAATCTGCGGCAGTTCGAAACGCACGCCATCCTTGTGGATGAAGTAACGGTCGTACAGGGTTTGCAGGCCCAGGTAGGTGAACTGCTGGTCGCGCTCGTGGTTGATCGCCTTGCCGAGTTTTTCCAGGTCGAAGGTCGCCAGGACCGGGTTCAGCAATTCGAATTCGATACCCTTGGCGATGTAGGCAGGCAGGGCCTTGGCGTACAGGTCGACCATTTCGTGGTGAGTTGCGCTTTCAGCAACTTCCAGGAAGCTCAGGCCTTCGGCACGCAGGGTGTCCATCAGCAGGCGCGCGGTCACGAACGAGTAGTTCGGCTCACGCTCGACCAGCGTACGAGCGGTCATCACCAGCGCGGTGTTGACGTCGGTCAGGGCCACGCCGTCGTAGAGGTTCTTCAGGGTTTCGCGCTGGATCAGGTCGCCGTCGACTTCTTCCAGACCTTCGCAGGCCTCGGTGACGATGGTGTTCAGGCGGCCCATGTCCAGGGGGGCAAAAGTGCCGTCGGCACGGGTGATGCGGATCGACGGGTGAGCTTGTACTGCTTCCTCGGCAGGCGCGCGTACTGCGCGCTCTTTGGAGCGGGCGTCACGGTAGATCACGTAGTCACGAGCGACTTTCTGCTCGCCGGCACGCATCAGGGCCAGTTCGACCTGGTCCTGGATTTCTTCGATGTGGATGGTGCCGCCCGATGGCATGCGACGCTTGAAGGTCGCGGTGACTTGTTCGGTCAGGCGGGCAACGGTGTCGTGGATTCGCGACGAGGCAGCAGCAGTGCCGCCCTCAACTGCGAGAAACGCTTTGGTGATGGCGACGGTGATTTTGTCATCGGTGTAAGGAACGACAGTGCCGTTACGCTTGATCACGCGCAGTTGGCCTGGCGCGGTGGCGGACAGATCCGAATTCGAATCAGTGGCCATCGGCGCGGTGCCCTGCGGGTTCTCGCGAGTTGTGTCGGTTTGCATGGGTGTCTCCACGTTCTCTATGTTTGTTTGGGCACCATGAAGGCGCCCACCGTTCCGTCCTGAAGCACTACAACCGGCAAGCGCCGGGCATAACAACTTCGGGACAGTCAGGAAGGGGCTGTTGAGCGCCGCTTCCTTGCCGAAGTCTTTGGTCTCAAGCCTGGGGCCGAAAACCGAATTCCGTTTGGGTGACAGTAATTGACTGCAACACCCGTACCGTTTTCGCCGTTGGCGGCTAAAAAACAGTCGCCATCCGCAGGTGCGGTTTGGGCTTCTGAAAATACGTTTGGTTCAACCAGACAGAGGCAATAAAAGCGCTTGAATTTGGTGTCTGATTTGTGTTTGGTTTTTTGCGTAAACCCCTACATGTAGGGGTTTTTTTAGCGCGAGCTACAAGATAATGCGTTTTGGGGGGTGATTGCAACGTACTACCTGTGGATAAAGCTGTGCGTAAAATGTGTATGAAACTGTCAATCGGCGTGTAGGCCGCAACCCTGCTGGGGTGGACCGTTTGTCATGGAATTTTGCCCTGAAAAATAGCCTTGGGCGTATTTTTGAGGGCGCGAACCCTATCACAAAAAAACGCAGTTACCGAGAGCATTTGCCAGCTTGTGTTCTCAAGGGAAGGCGTTGCTACAATCGGTCACTGCATACGCAGACTTATCCACTCCAATCATTACAAAAAGACGAGTGGAGCCTTCCTTAATAGCGTTCGGCAAAGAGGTCACCCGTGGAGCAAGAAGCCTGGCAGGTATTGATTGTCGAGGATGACCAGCGCTTGGCTGAGTTGACTCGTGAGTATCTCGAAAGCCACGGTCTGCGGGTCACCCTCGAAGGCAATGGAGCGCTGGCGGCGGCGCGGATTATCGCCGAGCAACCGGACCTGGTGATCCTCGACCTGATGCTCCCCGGCGAAGACGGCCTGACGATTTGCCGCAAGGTTCGTGATCACTACGACGGACCAATCCTGATGCTCACGGCGCGCACTGACGACATGGACCAGATCCAGGGCCTGGACATGGGCGCCGATGACTACGTGTGCAAACCGGTGCGCCCGCGTTTGTTGCTGGCGCGTGTCCAGGCCTTGCTGCGACGTAGTGAAGCACCCGAGCCTGCGGCGCCGGAAAAACTCCGTCGTTTGCAGTTTGGCCCGCTGGTGGTCGACAACGCGCTGCGTGAGGCGTGGCTGCAGGACACTGGCATCGAGTTGACCAGTGCCGAGTTCGATCTGCTCTGGTTGCTGGTGGCCAACGCCGGGCGGATTCTGTCCCGCGAGGAAATTTTCACGGCGCTGCGAGGCATTGGCTACGACGGTCAGGATCGCTCGATCGATGTGCGCATTTCGCGGATCCGGCCGAAGATCGGCGATGACCCGGACCATCCGCGACTGATCAAGACCATTCGCAGCAAGGGGTATCTGTTCGTTCCTGAAGCCTGTGTAGATCAACCCTTGTGAACTCGATCTTCCTGCGCATTTATGGCGGCATGTGCGCCGCGCTGATTCTGGTGGCGGTGCTTGGTGTACTGGCCTTGCACCTGCTCAACCAGGTGCGCAGCGAGCAATACCGTGAACGCCTGGCCCACGGCACGTTTTCCTTGATGGCCGACAATCTGCAACCGATGAACGAGACCGAGCGTCATCGAGCGTTGCTGGTGTGGGAGCGTTTGCTGGGCATTCCCTTGAGCTTGCAGACGTTCGCCCAGACCGACCTCGACTTGAGCCAGCGCACGCGGGTGCTGCACGGCCAGGCATTGGTGGAGCAGACCGGCCCGCACGCGGCAAAAGTCTACCGTTTGGTCAGCGATAAAGAGCAACTGGTGCTGACGGGAGAAGTGCAACAGATCAGCGAGCAACTGGCGCGGGCGACCATTTACCTGTTGGCCGATGAATTGGTGCGTTACCCGGTGGCCGAGCAGCCCAAGCGTCTTGAGGCGTTGAAGAAGGACAAGGGCTTTGGCTTCGAGCTGCAACTGATTACGGTCGATCAGGCCGACATGGACGAGGACCAGAGCCGTCGGGTCTCTGAAGGCGACACGGTGATGGCGCTGGGCAAGGGCGGCGATTCGATCCGGGTGTTTGCCGGGATGGTCGGTACGCCTTGGGTGCTGGAAATCGGCCCGCTGTACCAGATGAACCCGTACCCGCCGGAGTGGCTGGTACTGATCGCTGCATTGGGCCTGAGCCTGATCGGGTTGATCGTCTATTTGCTGGTGCGCCAGTTGGAGCGCCGCTTGCGAGGTCTGGAGTCGGCCGCCACACGGATCGCCAAAGGCAGCCTGGAAACCCGCGTGCCGGCACGCGGTGCGGATTCGGTGGGGCGATTGGCGGCGGCGTTCAACGGCATGGCCGAGCACCTTCAGCAACTGTTGGCGATTCAGCGTGAACTGGTGCGCGCGGTGTCCCATGAGCTGCGCACACCTGTTGCGCGGTTGCGTTTTGGACTGGAGATGATCAGCACGGCGAGCACGCCACAAGCGCGGGAGAAATACCTGGAGGGAATGGATCACGATATCCAGGACCTCGATGGCCTGGTGGACGAGATGCTCACGTATGCGCGATTGGAGCAGGGTTCGCCAGCGCTGAACTTCCAGCGCGTCGACCTCGATGCCTTGGTCAATCAGGTGATCGGTGAACTGGCGCCATTGCGCGCCGATGTGACGGTGCATCGCGGCCTGTGCCTGTCGGCTGCCGATTGCGATGGCGCCTGGGTCGAGGCTGAGCCGCGCTACCTGCACCGGGCGTTGCAGAATCTGGTGAGCAACGCGATGCGTCATGCCCAGTCCCAGGTGTCGATCAGTTATCAGGTGGGGCAGCAGCGTTGTCGCGTCGATGTCGAAGACGATGGGCCGGGCGTGCCGGAAAGTGCCTGGGAAAAGATCTTCACGCCATTTTTACGTCTGGATGACAGCCGCACCCGAGCGTCCGGCGGGCACGGCCTGGGGCTTTCAATCGTACGCCGGATCGTTCACTGGCATGGCGGTCGTGCGCTGATCAGCAAGAGTAAAAGCCTGGGTGGCGCGTGTTTTAGTCTGAGCTGGCCACGTAATCAGGAAAAACCTTGAGATCTTTGCCGTCTGTAAGGGCCTCATCGCGAGCAAGCTTTGCTCCTACGGATTTGTGTTAGTCGCATTTGACTCAACACCTGTAGGAGCAAGGCTTGCCCGCGATGACGGTCGAACAGGCACTGAAGTTCTTCAGGCCTTGATACTGACCAGGCTCAACAACTGCCCATCGTGCACGCCAAATTGCGCATCCAGTTCTGTGCCGTAATGCCATTCGCTGGAGAGGTCGGTCAACAAGCGCAGGCGCACATGCCCGCTCTCGGCCCATTCCAGCACTTCGGCATGTTCGAAATAGAAACGCTTCTGCACGATAGGGTAGAGCGCCTTGAACAGGCTCTCCTTGACCGAGAAGGTCAGGGTCACCCACAGCGCCAGCTGATCTTGACGGCCCGCAGCCATGCGTTCGAGCTCGGGTGGAGTGAGGATCTCGGCGGCCAGACGCTCGGCACGTTCGGCGTTCAGCAGGTTTTCCAGGTCCATGCCCAAACTGCGCCAATGCGTCTTGCGCGCAACAATAGCGGCGGCCCGGCCGGTGCTGTGGGTGATCGAGCCGCAGATATGCGCCGGCCACACGGGCGCGCGGTCCTCGCCAATCGCCGGAATGCAGTCCAGACCCTCCAGTTGCTGCAAGGCGGCCCGGGCGCACACCCGCCCTGCGAGAAACTCGGCCTGACGTTTGGCGACCGAGCGCTGGATGCTGGGGGGCGCTTCGATGATGCTGCGCCGGAAGTCGTCGAATACCAGCAATGACGGATCGAAACGAGTGCTGAGCAGCACCGTATCGGGCAGCGCATCAGGCAACGGCCAGTGGGCGTCGAGCGGTTTGCAGCAGGCGGGGAGAGCGGGGAGCGGGTTCATCCCGGCATTTTGCCGGGTTGACCTGGCGCTGGGTAGTGGCCGCGTAGTAATCATCTGGCGCGCAGCGCTGTTGTGGCGAGGGAGCTTGCTCCCGCTCGATGGCGTAGCCATCGCAAACCCTGCGTACTTGGTACATTCGAGTGAATGCATGTGCAGGTTTTGGGGGCCGCTTTGCGACCCAGCGGGAGCAAGCTCCCTCGCCACAAGGTGGGCGCAGTCAGCGATTAGCCAAAGATTTTTTTGAAGAACGCCTTCATGTCCGCCCACGAGCTTTCATCGGCGGCTTTGTTGTAGCCGATGTCCGGGCCGCCGTGATCGCCGTGGCTCAGGCGATCAGCGTCCGGATTGCTGAAACCATGCTTGGCATCTTTCAGGCTGACGAACTTATAGTCGGCGCCGGCCTTGTCCATTTCGGTTTTGAACGCTACCACTTGATTCGCGGTGATCATGCTGTCCAGAGCACCGTGCTCTACCAGTAGCTTGGCCTTGATGCTGCCAGGCGTCGCCGGGGTGTTGGTCGCCAATACGCCGTGGAAACTCACCACACCCGCCAGCGGAGCCCCTTGGCGGGCGGCATCGAGGACAATCCCGCCGCCGAAGCAGTAACCGATCGCCGCGAGTTTTTTCGGGTCGGTCTGCGGTTGTTTTTTCAGCAGATCAAGCCCGGCATTGAAGCGGGCACTGGCCGTTGCGCTGTTTTTCAGCGCTTCATTCATGAATGCCATGGCGTCATTCGGGTGCTCGGTGTTTTTGCCTTTGCCATACATATCGATCGCCAGCGCGCTGTAGCCCAGCCCGGCGAGGTCGCGGGCCCGGCGCTTGGCGTAGTCGTTGAGCCCCCAGAACTCATGGACCACCACCACGCCCGGGCGAGCCCCCTGAATGCTGTCGTCGTAGGCGTAATAGCCGATCATTTCAGTCCCGTCGGCACTCTTGTAAGGAATCTCCTGAGTCTTGATTGCCGCTTGGCTGAGGCTGCTCAGGGCGAATAAAACGAGTGCGATCAATACGCGCATGGTTGATGCTCCTTTAAAAGACGTCCAGACAGCCTAGTCGATCCTGTTCAGTCCGAGTTCAGCGGGTTGTGGTTAACCTACAGTCACAACTGTGGTATCGGTTACTTCGTCAGGGTTGTCCGGGATGATGCAGCAGGTTTTGCCAAACACCTTGGTTGAATCAGGTTACCGTTACTGGCGTATTAGCAATCGAGGTGCGAGGTACCTGTGGAGATGTTGATTTTGCCTGGGAGAGCGTTATGAAACTGCTGGTCGTCGAAGACGAAGCGCTGTTGCGTCATCACCTGCAAACCCGCCTGACCGACAATGGCCACGTGGTCGAGTCCGTGGCCAATGCCGAAGAGGCCTTGTACCAGACCGGGCAATTCAACCATGACCTGGCGGTGATCGACCTCGGTTTGCCGGGCATGGGCGGGCTGGACCTGATTCGCCAACTGCGTGCACAAGGCAAGACCTTTCCGATCCTGATCCTGACCGCGCGCGGCAACTGGCAGGACAAGGTCGAAGGCCTGGCCGCCGGTGCCGACGATTACGTGGTCAAGCCGTTCCAGTTCGAAGAGCTGGACGCGCGCCTGAACGCCTTGCTGCGCCGCTCCAGCGGTTTTACCCAGTCAACCATCATTGCCGGGCCGCTGGTGCTGGACCTCAATCGCAAGCAGGCGACCCTCGACGAGCAGCCGTTGGCATTGACCGCCTACGAGTACCGGATTCTCGAATACCTGATGCGTCATCACCAGCAGGTGGTCGCCAAGGACCGTTTGATGGAACAGCTCTATCCGGACGACGACGAGCGTGATCCAAACGTGATCGAAGTGCTGGTCGGCCGTCTGCGGCGCAAGCTGGAAGGGCCGACCGGCTTCAAGCCGATCGATACCGTGCGTGGCCTGGGCTACCTGTTCAACGAGCGCTGCCGGTGATTCGATCGCTGCGTCTGCGCTTGATGCTGGCCGCCACGACACTGGCGGTGCTGTTCATGCTGGCCTTGTTGCCGGCCATGCAGGGCGCGTTCAGCCTGGCGCTGCAAGATTCGATCAAGCAGCGCCTGGCCTCGGATGTCACCACACTGATATCTGCTGCGCGGGTTGAAAACAACCGATTGGTGATGCCCACGCAGTTGCCGGATGAGCTCCTCAACCTCACCGACAGTCGCCTGTTGGGCTACATCTATGATCGCGACGGTCATCTGGTCTGGCGCTCGCGGGCGACTCATGATGAGGGCATCAGTTACCGACCGCGTTACGACGGACACGGCGATCAATTCGCGCGGATTCGTGAGGCCAACGGCCAGGAATTCTTCGTCTATGACGTCGAGGTCAAGTTGCTCGGCGGTAAAAGCGCAGCGTTCAGTATCGTCGCGCTGCAGCCGGTGCGTGAGTACGAGCAGACGCTCGACGGCCTGCGGGAAAATCTCTACCTGGGGTTTGGCGCCGCGTTGCTGGTGTTGCTGTCGCTACTGTGGATCGGCCTGACCTGGGGCTTGCAGGCCTTGAAACGCTTGAGCCAGGAACTCGACCAGATCGAGAACGGTGCCCTTGAAAGCCTCAGCGAAGAACACCCCCGCGAATTGTTGCGCCTGACCGGCTCGCTGAACCGTTTGCTGCGCAGCGAGCGTGAGCAGCGCAGTCGCTACCGCGACTCTCTGGATGATCTGGCCCACAGCCTGAAAACCCCGTTGGCGGTGTTGCAAGGGGTCAGTGAAGACATGGCCCAGCGGCCGGAAGATCGGGAGCAGGCGTGGGTGCTGCAATCGCAGATCGAGCGCATGAGCCAACAGATCAGCTATCAGTTGCAGCGCGCGAGCTTGCGTAAAAGCGGTCTGGTGCGTCACCAGGTGCGGTTGCGGCCGGTACTGCAAAGCCTTTGCGACACTCTGGACAAGGTCTATCGCGACAAGCAGGTACGGACCTCGTTCGACCTGCCGAACCCGTGCTACGTGCCGATCGAGCAGGGCGCCTTGCTGGAAATGCTCGGTAACCTGCTGGAAAACGCCTATCGCCTGTGCCTGGGCGAAGTGCGCGTCAGCCTGCGGCAAACCATGAATGGTGTGGAGTTGTGCATCGAAGATGACGGCCCGGGCGTACCGCCGGATCAACGTGCGCGGATTCTTCAGCGCGGCGAACGGCTGGACCGCCAGCACCCGGGGCAGGGTATCGGCCTTGCGGTGGTCAAGGACATCATCGAGAGCTACGGCGCACAGTTGACCCTGGGGGATTCAGCTTTGGGCGGCGCGGCATTCCGGATTCATTTTCCGGTGGTGTGAAAATGGCGGTGTGGCTGCGATCTTTTGATCTTAATTCTCTTGTGCGCGATAAGCGCCAGGCGTCAACCCGGTCCACTTCTTGAACGCCCGGTGAAACGCCGACGGCTCGGAGAATCCCAGCTGTTCGGCAATCTGTTGCAACGACAGGTCGGCACGGCTGAGGTGATAAATCGCGATGTCGCGGCGCAGTTGGTCTTTCAATTCCTGAAAACTCGTACCCTCTTCACGCAAGTGCCGACGCAAGGTCTGCGGGCTGATGTGCAGGTGTGCGGCAACCGCTTCCAGGTCTGGCCAGCGCGCACTGTCGCGGCTGAGCAGGCGGCGTAACTGGCTGCTGAGGCTATCGCCGTCATCCGGGCGCGATAGCAGATCGGCGGGCGAGCGTTCGAGGAAATGCTTGAGGGTACGTTCGTCCTGCAACAACGGCATCTGCAGGTAACGGCTGTGGAACAACAGGCTGCTTTGCTCGGCCGAAAACACCATCGGGCAGGGGAACAACAGGTCGTACTCGGCAGCGTGCTCGGGTTTCGGGTAGCTGAAACAGGCCTGTTCCAGGCGAATGCGCTGACCGATCAGCCAACTGCCCAGTCGATGCCAGATCACCAGCTGACATTCGCTGAAAAAGTGATCCGGGTCCCACAGCTGAGAATCATCCAGGCTCAAACGCACCATTTCACCTTCGCGGGTCAGGGTCAGGCGCGGAGCGTCGGGGAATAGGCTATAAAATAATAAGCCGCGACTGAGTGCTTTCTCGAGCGTGCGGCAGTGAATCAAGGCATGGCACATCATGGCGAAGGTGCCACGTTTGCTTGGGCCGCGGGCAAAGCCCAGGTATTCGTCATCCAGCGCTTGCCAGAGCCCTTGCAGCAGGCTGGTGAACTGTTCGGGCGCGATCCTGGCGCGAGGTTCGTCGAGCAATTCGACGCTGATCCCCAGCTGTTGCAACAGACCCGAATAGTCATAGCCGCGTCGGCGCGCGCCACCGAGGGCCGCACGAGCAAAATGACTGGCGATGGTACGTTCGCGCATTGGGGTCTGATCCGTCCATTGAGTGGCGGATCTTAGCCACGGCCTGGTGGCGGGACAAGGCGGATATCCGCCAAATTGTAGGACGAGAGCCGGTTGGTGGGCGGAAATCCGCCACCCCGGTCGGGTGGTCAAGGGATGAAGGAACCCCGGCAACCCTGATGGCAAAAGGCTTTTGGACGATTTTGGCAAGGTGGCACGGGCTTTGCGATAAGGGTGAGAGGTCTGCCAGCGCGCAGCTCGACAAAACAAATCCCTCCGGTGCAGGAGGGTTCGCACTTTAGGTGTCGCCTGCCTCAGATGATTGATTGCAGCGCGGTGCTCTTGAGGAACTTTGTAATGACGACTCGTCAGCCACTGTACAAATCCCTGTATTTCCAGGTGATCATTGCCATCGCTATCGGCATCGCGCTCGGTCACTACTACCCGCAAACCGCCGTGGCACTCAAGCCACTGGGTGACGGGTTCATCAAACTGATCAAAATGGTCATCGCTCCGATCATCTTCTGCACCGTGGTCAGCGGTATCGCGGGCATGCAGAACATGAAATCGGTCGGCAAGACCGGCGGTTACGCGCTGCTGTACTTCGAAATCGTTTCGACCATCGCATTGCTGGTGGGTCTGGTAGTGGTCAACATCGTGCAGCCAGGTAACGGCATGCACATCGATGTCAGCACCCTGGATGCTTCCAAAGTGGCTGCTTATGTCGCTGCCGGTGCGGATCAAAGCGTCGTTGGCTTCATCCTGAACATCATCCCGGCCACCATCGTCGGCGCGTTCGCCAACGGCGACATCCTGCAAGTGCTGATGTTCTCGGTGATCTTCGGTTTCGCCCTGCATCGCCTGGGTGCCTACGGCAAGCCGATCCTGGACTTCATCGATCGCTTCGCCCACGTGATGTTCAACATCATCAACATGATCATGAAGCTCGCGCCAATCGGTGCCCTAGGCGCCATGGCCTTCACCATTGGTGCTTATGGCGTCGGCTCGCTGGTGCAACTGGGTCAGTTGATGGCGTGCTTCTACATCACCTGCCTGTTGTTCATTCTGGTCGTGCTCGGCGGCATCGCGCGCGCTCACGGTTTCAGCGTGCTGAAAGTGATTCGCTACATCCGTGAAGAGCTGCTGATCGTACTGGGTACTTCCTCTTCGGAATCGGTACTGCCACGCATGCTGATCAAGATGGAGCGCCTGGGCGCGAAGAAATCCGTCGTGGGTCTGGTGATCCCGACCGGTTACTCGTTCAACCTCGACGGGACTGCCATCTACCTGACCATGGCCGCGGTGTTCATCGCTCAGGCGACCGACACCCACATGGACATCACTCACCAGATCACCTTGCTGGTTGTGTTGCTGCTGTCCTCCAAAGGCGCCGCCGGTGTGACCGGTAGCGGCTTCATCGTGCTGGCCGCCACCCTGTCGGCGGTCGGTCACCTGCCGGTTGCCGGCCTGGCGCTGATCCTCGGGATCGACCGCTTCATGTCCGAAGCCCGCGCCCTGACTAACCTGGTGGGTAACGCGGTTGCTACCCTGGTCGTGGCCAAGTGGGTCAAAGAGCTGGATGTCGACCAGATGCATGAGGAACTGGCTTCCGGTGGTCGCGCAATCACCAATACGCATGGCGAAGACGATGCGCATGTGGCTGAAAGCCCAGCCCCGACTTCGGTGAAGTAATTCATTGAGTTGATGAAAAACCCGCTTCGGCGGGTTTTTTATTGCCGCAGGTTTGAGCGCAAAGGTCAGCCCGGGTGATGGTTAAGGTGATTGCTGCCAGGTCATCGGCTGCCTAGGCTTGAGGTATCGCTTAGGAGAACGCACATGCACGGGCCACTGGCATCACTCAAGGTTCTGGATTTTTCGACGCTGTTGCCGGGGCCATTCGCCTCGTTGTTGCTGGCGGACATGGGCGCCGAAGTGCTGCGGATCGAATCACCGACCCGGATGGACCTGTTGCGGGTTTTACCGCCCCACGACCAAGGCACTTCTGCCAGCCACGCCTACCTCAATCGCAACAAGCGCAGCCTGGCGCTGGACCTCAAGCAGCCCGCAGCGCTGGAGGTGGTCAAGCAACTGCTGCAAGACCACGACATCCTCCTCGAGCAGTTTCGACCCGGGGTGATGGAGCGTTTGGGGTTGGGGTACGAGGCTTTGAAGGCGATCAATCCGCGGCTGATTTACGTCTCGATCAGCGGTTACGGCCAGACGGGCCCCTACAAGGACCGCGCCGGTCACGACATCAACTATCTGTCACTGGCCGGCGTGTCCAGCTATACGGGGCACGAGGATAGTGGGCCGTTGCCGTTGGGCGTTCAGGTCGCGGACATTGCCGGTGGTTCGCTGCATGGGGTGATCGGCCTGCTGGCGGCGGTGATTGCCCGTCAGCACAGTGGCCTGGGGCAACACCTGGACGTGAGCATGACCGATTGCGCATTCAGTCTGAACGCCATGGCGGGCGCGGGGTATCTGGCCTGTGGTGTCACACCGGGGCGTGAAGATCAGATGCTCAATGGCGGCAGCTTCTACGACTATTACCGCACTCGCGATGGTCGCTGGATGTCTGTCGGCAGCCTGGAACCGGATTTCATGCAGCAGCTGTGCACGGCGCTGGGGCAGCCGGATCTGGCGGTACTGGGTTTGTCGCCCGTCCCCGAGCAGCAGAAGACGCTCAAGCTGGCGTTTCAGATCGAATTCGAAAAACATGACTTTGCCGAACTCTGCACGCTGTTTGCCGGGCTCGATGCTTGCGTTGAGCCGGTGCTGAGCCTGGCTGAGGCGGTCGAGCACCCGCAGTTGAAGGCTCGGGATCTGGTCACCCAGGTGCCACGCAACGACGGCACCGCGCAGGCGCAGATGGCTTGTCCGTTGAAGTTTTCAGGCGGGTTACCCGAGCCTCGACATATCGGCGCGGCATTGGGCGAGCATACCGATCAGGTGTTGGGTGAGTTGGGGTATAGCGCTGAACAAATCAAAGAATTGCGTACAGCGAAGGTAGTGCTGTGATCGTTCCCACGCGGTCATTCGACCCGCGACTCACCGGTAAATACCAGCGTCTGCCGGCAACGTCGGCACAAATATCGCCGCCCTTGTCGCACCAGGCTATGGCGCTGGGCCGAGAACGGGAAATCGCTGTTGGCGCAGGGGCAGCGGTAGATGTAGCGGGTCACGCTGCGGCGTTTGATGGCGTAGGTGTGGCAGCGGTTGGGTGGCAGTTCGTACACCCCGCGCATGATCAATTGCCATTCTTCGCCATGCGGTTGTATGCAGTCACCGAACAGTTGATGGGCGATCAGGTGCGCGACTTCGTGAGCCACGGTCTGTTTGAGGAAGTCTTCGGCGTTTTCCCGGTACAGCTGCGGATTAAAACGCAGCAGGTTTTCATGCAGGTGCGCTACGCCGGCCTTCTGGCCACGCAACTTGAGGCTGACCACCGGGCGTTTGAAAGGTCGCTTGAAAAAAGATTCGGCTTGTTGGAAACAGTCTTCGACGCGGGAATTGAGTTGCTCGGGCATGCTTGGCGGATCTCCAGAGGCGTCGAGTATGCTGCAAACCGTGCTCATTGCGAATCGCCCAGGCGCCGAATGGTCGTCGCGCAATAGAGAAGGCCGCCTTGCGGCGGCCTGTGTTGGCAGATCCCTGTTTGTTTTATAGGCAGCGTCCTTCGCCCGCTTCATTTGCCCGTTTAAGTTGCCGATTCTAGTTGGTATAGACCGGGCCAACGCCCAGGCCCCAGACAATCACGGTGAATGCCATGATCGCCACCAGCACCACCAACCCTACGGCAAGCACTGAACTTGAGAACAGAAAACCTTCGTCCGACGGAATGTTCATGAAGGTCGGTAGCCCCACGTACAGCAGGTACACGGTGTAGCAGATGGCTGCAGTGCCAACGACCATGCCCAGCCACATGTGCGGATACAGCGCCGCCAGACCGCCGATGAACAGTGGCGTGGCGGTGTAGGTGGCAAACGCGACACAGCGCGCCAGGCTCGGGCTGGCGTCATAGGTGCGAGCCATCCAGTGAATGAACGCACCCATCACCGCAACCCCGCCGAGCATCGCCAGGTACGACATGATGGTCATCCAGAGCGCGCTTTCCTGGGTCAGCATGACCGGCGCGCGGCTACCGATGACCCAGCCGACCTTGGTGGTACCGATAAACGCCGAAATAGCCGGTATTGCCGCCAGAATCAGCGTGTGGGTGAGGTACATGTGGCTGATACTTTCCTCTTGGTCGCCACGGATTTCTTTCCATTCTTGATCAGGGTGGGTGAAAAGCCCCACGACGTGATGGATCATAGTCAGTCACTCCTTCGTGATTGCTATCGCCCCCCAGCGGAGCGCCTACGGGCCAGCGGCCAAGTAAGTAGAGGTCTGAAATGCGCGCGACCTTATGACGCAGTATAGAAAGTACTGGCTGTCACAGGTGGGGGGCTTTAGAGCAAATCGCGCTGTAAAAGCCGGGGTTAATTGCTGCTCGATCTGGGTATCGCCCCTGTGGCGAGGGAGCTTGCTCCCGCTGGGGCGCGAAGCGGCCCCAATACAGACACTTCGTTTTTTTCAGCGCAACCGTAGCAGCAGGTTTTACGACTGCTGCGCAGTCGAACGGGAGCAAGCTCCCTCGCCACAGGGGTATGCTCAAGTCAGACAAAGCGCGGACTCCAGGCTCTTCGCCCCCGAAGGGTTTTTGCGTAAAATGTCGGCCTTTCGTCACACCTCGCGGATTTCAAGCGCCATGGGCACTCTTTCGGTCAACCAGAACAAACTGCAGAAACGTCTACGTCGACAGGCCGGTGAAGCCGTCGCCGATTACAACATGATCGAAGACGGCGACAAGGTCATGGTCTGCCTGTCCGGCGGCAAAATATAAGCGACAAATATTTTGTAAAGCAAAGAAAGCTGGAAGCCGTCTCTTTAAGCCCCGCTGTGTAACACTCATATATCCTTTTCGTTTGACAAAGCTCGTTTCCAGACTAGTCTTTTCTGAACTAGTTATTGGACTAACTATTTTGTCAATCATGAAGCTCAGGCGATACCAATTCAACTCGTTGCCATTCGTGACCCTAGTGGATGACGCGGATTGCCCTATCGATCCATATGTTTCGTGTTATCTCAATGGTCCGTTGTCTTCTAAGTCGGCTAATACGAGATTTAGATACGCAAATGAACTGTTGTTCGTGCTGCAGTACTTTTCAGAAAAGAATATCGACTTGCCAGCACGGGTTGCATCGGGAAAGTTTATTTCGCTGAAAGAGTATATGCAGTTTTATGATAGTTGTTGTTTGCACAAAGGCGCATTTGATGCAGCTTCAAATGTGAAGCACTTTAGAGTAAATGATAAGCACCTGAGAAATATCATAGTCGCCAATCAGAAAGGTATGGCAAAGGTATCTAGCGAGACTTTGCAAGGTCGCGTCAGGCGTCTTAGGTGTTTTCTTGACTGGCTATTTGAACAGTTTCACGAAGTGCATGAGGTTGACGAAGTAATAAGCGAACAATTTGCTAAGCTGATTACTAAAATTAAACTGGATGAAGAAGGGCTTCGAAGAAATGGAAGCCAACAAGTAAGTGGTGCTGAGGAGTCGGTCCTTCCGGATGAGATTTTCCTGAAGTTGCTCGAATTGATAATGCCTTCTTCTCCTAATAATCCATTCAAAGCATCAAGGGTCAGAAATTATCTGATCGTCAATTTGCTAGTACAAAGCGGCATCAGAAGAGGCGCGTTGGGAAAGTTAAAAATTTCAGATTTCAATTTCTATGGTACTTACGATCAGATATCTATCTATAGGTCTGGAAACGATTCAACAGATCCACGCGCTGAAAAACCCAATCAAAAAACAAAAGCGCACTTGGCTACGGTTAAAAAAAATGTAATGCATGAAGTTGAGTTTTATATTAATCACATTCGTACAATATTTCCTCGCGCTAAATATCATGACTTTTTGCTTATCAGCGAAAATGATTCAAAAGGTACCGCGGGTCAACCGCTTTCTCTGAAATCAATCAATTCAATCTTTCAGAAAATTTCTACAGCATTGGGGGTTCGTGTGCATCCTCATATGTTGCGTCACAAGTGGAATGAAATATTCGATGAAAAGGGAGAGCGGCGTGGCATCAATCCAGTTCTTCTTGAGGATATTAGAAAATATGCTATGGGTTGGTCGCAAAATACAACCATGAATAATGTTTATAATGACAAGCGACTTGCATTGAAAGCGAGGGAGTTATCACTAGCACACCAGCATAAAGTAGATCAAAAAAAATGATTCGATACAAAAAACAGGAAGGAGCAAAAGCTAGCAAACAAAAAGCTTGTTTGGTTACGGCTAAATCTGGCCTGGTGGTAAATACAGCAGATGACGTATGGGTAATACTCCCAAATAATGGAAAAGGACATAACCTTTACGTAGGATGGGTACACTCATCGGGTATGCCAGATGATGAAAAAAATTTGATTTTGGATGTTTTTGTATATTACGTCCGAACCAAGGCTGCCAGCACAGCGTCCGGCATAAATACTAATGTGAAGCCATTTATGTCAGGTGGAATTCCTTCGTTAGACAGAATAAAGGCACTTTGGAGTGGGCTTAAAACAAACCAAAAGAAAGGGCTTAATCAATTTTTTGGAACACTCTCCAAACAAGGCTATAAGAGGTTTAAGGGATTTCATTCGTTTACTTCCACGCACTTGGATAAACTGCGTGTAAATGCACTCGATTCTTCCAGTGGGGCGTTAAGTGATAGTGAGTTTGATTCGTTGGCTAAGGAAATTAATCTTGGCCTTCAAGAGTTTAAATGGGACGATGATCGAGAACTTCTCTTTTATCAGTCATCAAGGCTCTATGGTCGCCTTAGAAATTTAGTGACTAACAAATTATTGCTTTCGATTGTACGGAGGCCGATTCAAATTGCTCTTTTGAAATGGTCCGACTTGATTCCCTTAGGTGCAAGTTTTAATGATGCAGGGATTCGTGCTGCGGATGAAATTGGTGCTATGGGCGGACAAGCATTGCAGTTAAGAGTATTCATTGCAAAGTCTACAGGAATGAGCTTCTCGAGGGAGTGTCCCGAGCGCTATCCTATCTATGTTTCTGATGATCTTTCAAAAATGCTTATAGAATATAAGAGAGTAATGTTGGAAGGGCTCGTGATGTTAATGCAGTCATTGGAAGTCAAAGTGGACAAGTCCGAGCTATTGAATTTAATGACTGATATGCCTATGTTTCCTCATACTAGCCTTTTTGAAATACGTTTTAAGTCTATCGATTTTTTGAAAAGTCTTTTCACATCACGTTCTACGGCCTACCACGTTTCGGAGGGGGCTGTGACGAACGCAATGAGATGGGTATCGGTAACCTCTGATCGAACTGCAGATTGCATGGTCACTTCCAATAGGATTCGTCATACCGTATTAACTCGTGGCGCTCAAGATGGTTTGTCCGCTGCTCAGTTGGCAAAAATAACCGGTGTTACTGTGCCAGCTGCAAGGCACTATATAGACTTGGACTACAAATCCAGGCGGGAAATTGACTCCAAATATATCGGCAATGAGTTTCTGAAGAAGGCATTCAGCAGTAATGTAACGGTAGGTTCGGCAGATGACGAAACTATATTTGACAATCAATTCAATCCTATTGGCAACCCTAGAAACAAGCGTTCATGTACTACTTGCTCAACAATAATGGGGAGACCATTGGGGTGCTATGGGTGCCCAAATTTTCGCCCAATACTTGAGGCTGATCACAGGTCGGTGTTAGAGCTCGCGGAGAATAAGCTTGCGGTAAATCTCAGTTCCTTAATCAATCCTCTTCACGCCCGAAGCATTGAAAAATTGGAGCGACAAATTGCTTGGGTTAAACTGACAATAGCCGTTTGCGATGAAAACCTTCCAAGGCAGAGCGCAATTGAAGATTAACAAGTACTTTGATCGATTAGAGTCGTTAATCGATTCATATCGTGACACCGAACTAAAACAATTTGAAGGGCCTGGTGGTAATGCAATATTTGATGATCTGATTTGGTACCACATTGACCCTAATACCGGACGCCGAACTAGGTATCTTTGCGGAGTACATGGGCGTAAGGGAAAGGGTAACGCCGGTAACCTACCCACAGATGCGCTTCCTTACCCCTATAGTCATCTGATAAAAGTGTGGATAATCGAAGTGGCAAATACGCATTTATCTGCCAGCGAAAAAAAAGCTCAAACGTCCGCAGCTAGAAAGCTATTGTCATTTATGGTGGGGGATCTCTATACCCAATCAGAGTCTACAATTCGAGAACTTAATTTAGGAATAAGATCTGCCGACCGTCTACGCCCGTTTTTTGATTTTTGCACTAGGAAGGGAGTAATGCGAAAAATTGACTTAAAGGGAAGTGATAATAGAGATAGAACTGGGCATGCTTCTTTAGATCACGCGTTGGAGAAATTACCGGATATCACGACAGTTCTCGCTCTGGGCAATATATTCTCATGTGTGTTTGAACATGTGGGTGAATGTGGATCGCTTCTCCCTGGTGAGAGCATTAAAATGCATGATGCCTTGGTTGTTACGTTTACCACCTTATCTCTGGCGTCACCTAATCGCACTTCTGCGGAAATACCGCTCCTTCCTAAACAAAAGCTTAACTGCCACTCCGAAGGAGATGGGGTACCAGTCTACTATCTCGATTGGATTGGAAGCAAAGGATATAGGAACAATAAAAATCATGTGCTTTCGGCGCTAGCTGAACCAATCACGAAAGCTACGAATTACTTTTTTAAGGCATGTGAACCGGCAAGAGTGTTATGTAGGTATTACGAAAAGCCTAACCAAAGCTTGAGCCGACTGCTCGGAGAGTTCGAAGTTGCGCCAGAACTAAAGCACAATTTGTCTTTGACCCAGCAACCCAATCTTTTCACGTTGGGTTATGCGTTAGGATTTTATGGAATTAATCAATGCGTTCCGGTGCTGAAAGAAGGTGTTGATCTGACTTCCATTAACCGGACTAAAAGAAGTCAGTGCTTTGAAATGAAACAAATTTGGTCTTTGCGACCTGATGATCGGTTATCTGTATCATATACTGATTCTGCCTCTTTGTCCGCGCTACCGCTATTATTCGGATACTCTAATATGCCTAGGGTATTTATCGATAAAATCACTGTCACAGTAGGAGAGGTTCAAAATTGGTGGATTTCTTTTTACAAGGAAAATATTCTTCCAGAGTTTCCACTTTCATTTTCTAGCGGCGAGTCAAGTATCAATATAAAAAATGCAATGTTTTGCTGCTTGGGAAGCTGGCTTTATGGGAAATCATCGAAAGGAGGCACCGGTGGGAAAATATTTCAAAAGTCGAAGTATTCAGTAGTACCTCTCGCATCTCTAGGG
Source organism: Pseudomonas helvetica (assembly GCF_039908645.1). Lineage (NCBI taxonomy): Bacteria > Pseudomonadati > Pseudomonadota > Gammaproteobacteria > Pseudomonadales > Pseudomonadaceae > Pseudomonas > Pseudomonas helvetica. Next base: position 4,712,287 of record NZ_CP150917.1, on the reverse strand, counting down.
AGCTCGGTGTCATCTCGAATTGGCCTTAATCGAAACATAAGGTCAATTTTTCAAAGTTACGGATTTTCCTCAGATTTAACGCTGTCCCCGCATAGTTTGCGACACTTATCCAATACCCTTGCGGATTTAAGTCGTATCCCGGTAGAAATAATAACTGCTTGGTCTGGTAGAAAAAATTCTGAGCAAACTCATACTTATATCCATACGGGCGACGACGAGAAGGCAGGCCGGGTGAGTGCGATAATGAATCCGCCCGATATCGACAATCGTTATATTAGGGTGGTCTCTCAAGAGCAGCTTACTAAAGCTACAAACCTACCGGCGTCGCTTACTTCCACGGGGCTTTGTACTCAAAATCTAAATGTGACTCCATGCAATTATTTGAATGATTTCGTCTCCCAGTGCTTTCTATGTCCAGAGACTTGTCACATTGCCGGCGATGTAAATGCTATAGAGTTGTTTGAGAAAGATCTATCGTTTCAAGTTGTGAGGCTAGAGTCCGTGGCAGAGGATCTTCGTCTATCCTCATCTCAAGCAATGAAAAAATGGTATGTTATACATTCTCGAAATGTTCATGTCCTTTCAATGTTGATTGATTTGATGAGAAGTTGTTCCGCAGGTACGACAATTCGTTACTCGAACAAAGACTCTGAATTCAAATTGATCGATTTAGATACGATGGCCATAAAAAGGGTTGCGTGTGCCCTCCCAAATTTTGAGGCACGCCTGAAAAGTTTGATTGAAGATGAAGGTATGAACGCTACGGCAGATACCAATCCTCAGCTACGCTCTCTTTTTTCGTCTTTCGGACTGTCTGATAAGGAGGTATGACGTGGTGGAACCAAAAATATCTGCCCAGGCGCAACGTAAGATAGAGATTATGCTGATCAAGTGGAAAGGTAAGCTTACTTGGGATGCGCTAGTGACAAAGGTTGAGCTTGAACTCGCAATAAAAACTACAAGACAAACTCTATGCACTTATGTGGGTATAAGTACATCGTACAAAAACAAAAAAGCGCAACTTCGAGGTGTATCACCTTCGCTCTATACAAAAATTACGGCTTCTGATGTGAAGTTGGATAAACAGATAGAGCACTTAAAGGCTGAGGTTGAGGTGCTGAAAAAAAATAATGCGGAGCAATTACGAATGATTGAAAGAATGCTTTTGAACGCGAATGATATTCCAAATCTAGATCTCTATGCTTTAGTTAAGAAGAGGCCTGAGGAAATACAAGTGTTTAAGAAGTCCTAGACAACCAGGGTGATTCAATTTTATGCAGCGGTTAAGTGTTGTGTTGTCTAATATGATCTTTTAAATATTTTCTACGGTAATAGGTCTGCTGGGCCACATTCCAGGCTTTCGGCAATTTGGTATAACTTTTCGACCGTAATATTGACTTCGCCCCGCTCAATTCGGCCCATGTAGCTTCGGTCAACTTGGCAAATCAGAGCGAAGACGTCTTGCGATAGACCTTTTGCTTTTCTCGCTTGCCTGATCTTTTTCCCCAATTCTTTCGCCAGATTCCCCATAGCCGCCTCGACACACATGAGGAAAGACTATCGAGCGTTTGCGGACGAATCGGCCACGGACTATAATCCGTATTTTTGTTAAAGATCATTGAGGCGCCTGCATGAAACAAGATTTATTCGAATTCGACAGGCAGCTCCATTCTCTGCTTTGCGAGCATTTTTCTGAGGAATTCACGACCCGCCAGTTGAGAGACGCGTATGCAGCTCTCCTTCCTCCCTCAAGCTTTCGGCTCGCGGATGTGCGCGTCTATGTTTATGAACAAATCCGCAGGCTAGTTCGCGTTGGCTGGGCGGAGACGGCAGAGCAGCGCCAGAAGCGGGGGCAAGTGTTTCGTTTGTTGGATATGCCGCAACGGCTGCAGCTCGTACTGGTAGATGGGAACTTCTCCAAGAGCGTCGATTCGCTGGATGTTCTCGCAGATGAGGGAAGAGAAAGACCATGCCCTTCGTCTAACCCAAGGGAAGAGCAAGACGACCAAGCCCGCCTTCAAGTGATGCTGAAGGAGACCCGGCTTGATCTGCTCTCATCCTTGGGCGAGACCGAGCGCTACAAGCAGTTGTTTGAGGAGATCCCACATCTGAAGGGGCGTCTTGAAGGGGTATATATAGAAGTCCGTGACAGGAGTTCAAAGCTACTTGGTCACGTTCGTGCAATCGAGAATACGCTTAAGGCGATTTCTGCCACATGAACTCCACTCTCAGGGTATGGCAGCACGACTGCATTACGTTGGCTATGCAGCACTTCACCCAGCAACCTCATTTTTTTTGCCAAGCAACTCCCGGTGCTGGCAAGACGAAAATGGCAGCGGAGTTGGCCAGGCAATTGCTTCAGCAAGATAAGATAGATCTGATTCTCTGCTTTGCTCCGTCACGGCAAACAATGGATGGATTTCAGAGAACATTCTCCGCCGCTCTAGGGAAGCGCCTGGATGGATTGATAGGTGCCGTCGGAGCTGTTTGCACGTATCAAGGGATGGAATATCGAGACGCAGCGTTCTGGAAGCTGTTCGACGACTATAGGGTGTTCGCAGTTTTCGATGAAATCCATCACTGCGCCGGCCATGACTTGCTGTTAAGCAATGCATGGGGTCAGCAGATTGTGCAAAGGATTCAAGATCGCGCCACCTTCACTCTTGCGCTCTCGGGGACACCCTGGAGGTCTGACCAGAAGGCAATAGCGCTTGCTCGATATTCTCAACCAGACGGGGTGCTGATCTGTGATTACCGATATGGCCTGCAGGAGGCAATCGCTGACGGCGTATGTCGGTCACCGCGTATCGTCGTATTGGATAACAACATGGTGAGATTAACTGAAACGCTATCCACAGAAGGCACCGTCACGACGTATCCGAGTATTGCCAGGCTACTTTCTGAGTCACCCGTGTCTTATGAAGATCTGCTTTTTCATGACGATATCCTGCGGCAGATTCTGTTTTTAGGGTGCACAAAGCTTCGCGAAATCCGTGAACGACATCCGGAAGCCGGGGGGCTGGTGGTTGCGACAAACATTGAGCACGCTCACCGCATAGCTGACCTTATGCGTGCTCAGGGGGAGGTTTGTCAGGTCGTGACCAATAAGACGCCAAACGCGCAGCAGGTCATCAATGATTATCGACATGGTGGCTGCACTTGGATTATTGCGGTTGGCATGATCAGCGAGGGGACGGACATACCGAGGCTGCAGGTTTGCTGTCATCTAAGTCGTATACGTACCGAACTGCACTATCGCCAGGTCTTGGGCAGAATTCTTAGGCGCTCAAGTGATGCGGATGGAAAAGCTTGGCTATATGTTCTCGCGGAACCAGCGCTCCAGCAGTACTCGGAGCGTTTGGCCGATGATTTGCCCGATGATCATGCCGTATTGAGTGTCGTACGAGCTTCGCAGTTTGAGTGCGACGACCAGATTAACGACCATCCAGAAGATCCTAGCGGCATTGAGATCTCCATTTTAGGAGGTTCAATGGGCGGAGCCTTTTCCCGAATGGGGAGCGATCACGCAATTTCGATTCTCGGCTCATCTGAGCCTGCATTGTATGAACTCAACTTTTCACAGCACTACCGAACTCAGCTTCTGAGCGTGTATTGAGAGCATGAACTCATTAGCATGACTGTGGTTGGAAAGGTTCAGCTTCGGCTTCACAGTTCACCGACCCAGCGGACACAAAATGCCGGTTCCCCAAAGTTAATTTTGGTAGTGGCAGCACTGCGTTGGTGCCAATGCGAGAAACCTCTTTGTGCGAAAACAGAAAAACAGACGTAAGAAAGTGCAATTCATCAAAGCGTTGATGGCCATCAAAATCAATCAAGAAGCACGTCAATTGCTTGAAAGGCGTTCAGCTCGCGCGAGTCGATTTCTGAATGGGATATCGATCGTCGGAGATAACTCAGAGTCCGATGGCTGCGAAGCACAGGGAAAATACATGCGTGAGTGTTCAACCGTGGATGGGAGTATGGGGGCTAGCTATCGTCGATAGTTATCATTCATTTTAAAGGAGGCTGCCCGTAAGGCGCCGTGATGTTTAGCGCCCACCTGACGATGTGAAGCTGGTCATGTATCAACCCTAGCCTCTGGAAACCTCTATCAATGGACCTACAGACCCACGAAAACCACTACGTACCAATCTGGTACCAGAAGCGTTTCCTTCCTGCGGCTGGTGCCCAGTTTTTCTATCTTGACCTGTCACCCACCATCTATCGGAAGGAAAATCGCTCTCCAAACGTGTCCCCAAGAGCAGCTTCAAAAAAACTGATCTCTACACTACCTAGCCTGGCTGACAGCCCAATGATGAAATAGAGCGCTTGATTTTTGGAGAAATCGACAATTTTGGGGCTGTTGCGATTCGTCAACCGGCCGGTGGTCAGCCAGAGGAAGTTCATGAAGCGTTTACGCCTTTTTTCAAGTACCTCGGCGCACAGAAGTTACGCACACCAAAAGGTCTAGATTGGATCAACGCGCACTACTCGTAGCTTGATCAGTCCGGGCTAATGAGAGAAATGCAGCACCTATTGACACTGAACTTGACCATCTGGAGTGAAGGGGGTCGTGAGATCGTCTCCGCGAAAAAGTCGGACGTTAAATTCATCATTACTGACAATTCTGTCACCCTCTACAATGCGGCCTGCCCTCCAGAGGTGCCGACGTGTCGCTACCCAAATGAACCGTCCGTGCAATGGAACGGGACGCAAACGATTTTCCCTCTAGATGCCGAGCATTGCCTAATCCTTAGCCACCTCGATTACGCGAAGCAGACAGAGGGTGTCGACCTGTTAGCCGAGAGACAGAATGCCCGCAACTTCGGAAAAAGCTTGGCTCGAACGGATGCATGGATCCGTTCCAGGGCACTGTCCCGAGACCAAGTGCTGGCAATCAATTACCTTCTAAAATCTCGCGCCTGCAAACATGTGGCGGCGCCTGTAGAGGATTGGCTCTACCCGGAACGAGAATACGCCGGTGATTGGGGCCAGATTGGGGAAGTGCTTCTCCCGCCAGCTGACGAGCTTTGGCATTTCGGCGGGGAAATGTTCGTTGGTTACGAGGATGGCTCGACCCTCTACCAGGACCCGTACGGGCGTACTTCAGGCAGTAATGAGTATCTGAAGAAATCGCCGCCCTCGGATTTCATTGATGGTGAAGCCGAATGCGGTTGCGGTAGCGGGTATTCGTTTACAGCGTGTTGTAAGGATATTACTGAAGCGCATCGGCCTGCCTGGTCTGTTGCAAGCATTCGAGAGCGGAACCTAATGTTCGTCGGTAAGGTGAAAAACGTCCTTGGATTGGACAGCGGCAAAAGCTGGGGCGACGTGCGAGCAGAACTCAACGATGAGCACGTCACGCAAATTTATCGGTAACCGGATGAAGCTCATGATCATGGTGTTACTGAAGATCGAACTCAATGAGCTGTCGGTGAAAGCGGAAGCAGAGGTTAACGCTGAATAATCTTGTCCCTATTTGCGAAAGGTTCGGCGTTGCACTGCAGAGCCGTGGTTGAAGTAGGCATGACTAACGACATGCCTCAGCCCGCTTTCTCGCTTTACCAGGCATTCGATCAAGGTGAATGGTTCCGCAGTAACGACCCACCGGAGAATGACCCCCAGTGAGAAATACACGAAGCCGGTGGTCGAGGAAATAATGAGTACCCTTAGATATTAGCGATGTGCTGCTAACGAGTCGCCGTCGAAAGTGTCAACAATGCTTCGAAAGCATTTATTTATGTATCCATGATCGAAGTAAGTTGTGTCGTGATGCACGAGTTAAAATGTAAAGAGGGACGGGGATGGGGATGGACGAATCTTATTGATCGGCGTAGCGGGGTGAGCGCGAAACAAGATAAAAGTTGCGTTTGATGTTGTTTCTCATGTGTGAAGTTATTTCAGAATCGTCTGATGGTGGCTGGCCGGAGTGTCAACTTAAACTATTTAGTGGAGGGAAGGTTCCGTTTTAATGGTAAGCGCTATTTTATTTTAAATGCGAACCCCCCTGTGGGCACTCTGCCGGCCACAGTGAGTAAACATGAATACAGACGACACTTTTTTGAAAATCAACCGCAGGCGCTTGCTCGGACTTGCAACCGGAGCCGGTTTGGTTGGCCTTCTGCCCAGGCAGGCGCTTTCGGGCTCGCCGGACTCGGCCATTGCAGGCCAGACTGCATCGAGGGAACAGGTGCGCTACCCGGAAAAGACCGGGATGATTCTGATCACCGATCGACCGCCGCAACTGGAAACCCCGCTGCATTTCTTTCGTCAGGATCTGACGCCAAATTCGGCACATTTTGTGCGCTGGCACTTGTCTGGTTACCCGACTGAAGTAGATACGCGAACCTTCCGTTTACGTCTCGACGGCCTTGTCGACAAACCGCAATCGTTCACTCTCGAAGAACTGGTCAAGGGTTTCGATCCGGTCACGTTGGTGGCGATGAATCAATGCTCCGGTAACGCACGTAGTTTGTTCAGTCCGCAACCGCCTGGCAGCCAATGGCAATTCGGCGCGATGGGTAATGCGCAATGGACAGGCGTACGGCTCAAAGATGTGCTGGCGCGTGCCGGGGTCAAATCCGGGGCAGTGGAAGTGGCGTTTTCCGGGCTGGACGAGTCGCCCATGCCAGGGCTGCCCAAAGTAGTCAAATCGTTGAAGTTCGATCATTCCGTCGACGGTGACGTGATGATCGCTTACGCCATGAATGGTGAGCCGTTACCTATGCTCAACGGCTTCCCGCTACGCCTAGTGGTGCCGGGCTGGTACGCGACGTACTGGATCAAATCGCTGGCACACATCGAGGTGCTCGAAAAGCCTTTGAGCAATATCTGGATGGATGTGGCCTACCGCATTCCCGATAACCCGGAAATCAACGAAGAGCCGGGCAATCTGGCGAAGAAAACCGTTCCGATCAATCGCTTTGCTACCCATTCGATTTTCGTGCGTCCCGAGCCAGAAGAGCAGTTGTTGCTCAATCATCCGATGATGCTCGAAGGATTGGCCAATGACGGCGGCGACGGCATAGCCCGCGTCGAGGTGTCGTTGGACAACGGCCGCACTTGGGTCGACGCACTACTGGATCCTGAGATCGGGCGCTTTTCCTGGCGGCGCTGGCGTTACCTTTGGACGCCACGCGAGAAGGGTCGTTACACCTTTCTGGTTCGCGCGACCAATCGCGCAGGCGAGGGGCAACCGGTCACGCAGTGGAATCGTGGCGGCTTTGCGCGTCGCATGATCGAGAGCACCAGCGGAATGGTGGTCTGACATGGCCCGCGATTATCTGCCGTGCCTATTGGCATGCGCACTCAGTCCGACGCTCCACGCGCAAGAGTCGCCGGATGTGAATTTCGGCCAGGCGGTACACAGCATCACCGTGCCGCACAACGAGCCGTACCTGCTGGACGGGCCGGGACGTGCAGAATTTCTTCAGCAATGCGTGATTTGTCATTCGCCACGCTACGTCGTCATTCAGCCTACCTACCCCCGCAAAACCTGGGCGGCCGAAGTGGCGAAGATGCGCGACGAGTACGGCGCGCCGATTCCCGATGCGGCGGTTGAGCCGATCCTCGATTACCTGATGTTCCTGCAAGGTAAGCCCGCGCCATGAGTGATGTTGAAACAAACGCCAGACATTCGAGCATCTCACGCGCGGCGCTGGTCATGCTGGTCGGCGTGTTGAGTCTGGGTACCGTTATTGCCTGGAGCGTGGTGCGCATGCCCGCGAGTTCGACCATTAGCCCGCGTGGCGACAACTTGCCCGGCGTGCCCCAAGGGACGACGTTCGACCAGGGCCGAGCGTCTGCCCTGATCCAAACCGGCAAAGTGGTGGTTCGCCAGCGTTGTGCCGGTTGTCATGACGCGCAGCAACGTCTGGAAGGGCCGTCCTGGCAAGCGATTGTGGCGCGCTACCAGCAACATGTTGGCGCAGATCCCATGGGTGCCGATGCCTTGGCGCTGATGAATACCGCCATTAGCCACCCGCGTCCGGGATGGGACGGATACACCCCGGGACCTTCAGCCATTGCTCTGACACCCGATGCACAACTGGGCGTGGCCGCCTGGATATTGAGTCATGCACGAGAAGAAATTAAATGAGAAGCCTTGATTCGGCATCGACCGGAATTGCTCAACGACAGCTGGAATATCTACCGCGCACCGACTACGACCTGATCAAGGCGCACAGTTACGCGGCGGTCATCACGCTATTTCTGTCCGCCATAGCCGGCCTGCTGGTCGCGCTCAAACTGACCCTGCCGGAGTTGCTGGGTAACCACGCGGCATTATCGTGGGGCAGACTGCGATTCGATCACACCCAAGGCATCTTCTTCGGCTGGTTGGGTAATGCGTTTTTCGCGTTCTGCTACCACATGGTGCCTCGTCTGGCTGATCGTCCGGTGTACAGCCGCAAGCTCGGCTGGGGAATTTTCCTGCTCTGGAACTTCGGTGTGCTCTTGCCGGGATGGGCGTTGATTTCGCTGGGCCTGGATAACCAGTGGCTCGCGGTGCAGTCGCTGGAATGGGCAGAGTTCCCGATGCTCATCGATCTGCTCGCGGTGCTCGGCTTGCTGCTGATCTGCGTGCAGTTCGCCGGACCTTTTGTGCTCAAGCGTCAGTCCGGGGGGGTGTATATTTCCGTTTGGTACCTGGTGGGCGGCGCAGTCTTCAGTTTGCTGGCCTATCCAGTCGGCAACTTCGTCCCGGCTTTTATACCGGGGGCGCAGGGAGCGGCCTTCAGCGGACTGTGGATTCACGATGCGGTCGGGCTGTTTGTCACGCCATTCGTGTTGGCGATTGCCTATTACATTATCCCGGCGACCACCCAGCGGCCGATCTACAGCCATTTTCTGTCGATGATCGGATTCTGGTTTCTGTTTTTCTTCTATCCCTTGAATGGCACCCACCATTACGTCTATTCGGCAGTGCCGATGGATGCGCAGAAGGCGGCGATCATTGCCTCGGTGTACCTGGGGATGGACGTAATCCTTGTGGTATTCAATCTGTTGATGTCGCTGCGTGGGCAGGCGGCGAAAGTCGCCAGTGACGTGCCGTTGCGGTTCGTCTGGACCGGCATCATTTTCTACCTGCTGGTCAGCCTGCAAGGCGCATTCCAGGCTTTGATGCCAGTCAATCGCTTGACGCATTTCTCGGATTGGGTCATCGGCCACTCGCATCTTGCGATGCTCGGTTTCGCTACCTTCATCGCTGCCGGCGGCATTGCCCATGCGTGGCAGCGGATACCGCATGCGCGCTACAACGACGCCGCCATGAACTGGGCCTTCTGGCTGATTACCGTTGGCCTGTTGCTGATGTTCGTCACGTTGACGGCCGGAGGGCTGGTACAGGCGCACCTTTGGGCGAGCCCCGCGCCGTGGATGGATTCGGTTCGCGCATCACTTGCCTACTGGTGGCTGCGAGACATATCGGCAGTACCGCTGCTGGCAGGTTTTGTATTGTTTTTCTTCGGGCTGACCACGGGGCCGCGATCGGCTTCGTGCAACGTCGCAGCCCCTCGCTTCCACAGTGCAATGGCAGGAGCCTGATCCATGAAAACGGCTAATAGACACCGTGTTTTCAACAGCGTTTACCTGATCATTTTTGTTGCCGGCATTGGTTTTTTTGCGTTGTCGTTCTACTTACTGGGGATCTTGCCCGGTCAGGAACTGCAAAAGGAAATTGACGCGCGCGCACCCGCTGACATGGCCGATTACACGGCACAGGAAGAGCGGGGTAGAACTATATATGGCCGTGAGGGTTGCGGTTATTGCCATACTCAACAGGTCCGTTTTGTTGCTGAAGACGTTGCCCGTTGGGGCGCGCCAACGCAGGCCTGGGAAACCCGTTTTGATTATCCGCAGCTGTGGGGTACGCGGCGCATCGGCCCGGATCTGGCGCGCGAGTCGGGTGTGCGCAGTAACGATTGGCAGCTTACCCACTTGTTCAACCCGCGCTTCGTCGTAGGCGACTCGGTGATGCCGGGGTATCCATGGTTGTTTGACGGCGATGCTGCAAAACCCACAGCCGATGCGGTGAGTCTGGTGGCTTATCTACAAGCGTTGGGGCGGCCACGGATTGTCTCCGGTTACGACGATGAAACAGCGCCAGCGCCTTCGCCAATGGCCGCGGGACATGCCGACAGCATGGACACATCCACGCTCGCGGCGCGGCGCCAGGCGATCTCGGCACAAGCACGGCTAGACGCAGCGGTGCCGCAATTCTCTCTGCCAGACAATCCGGAAGATTACTCAGTCGCTCTGGCCGCCGGGAAAACTGCCTTTGAGCAAAATTGTACGGCGTGTCACGGTGCGACGGGGGCCGGTGACGGACCAGGAGCCGCATCGCTTCTTCCGCGACCGGCAGATTTGCGCGCCGCCAGCTTCACCTCGGGGCGCATAGCAGATGCACTGTGGAATGGTCGCTATGGCAGTTCCATGCCGGCGTGGCGCGATCTCGACAACTCAACGCTCGCCGCGTTGACGGTGTACGTTCAGAGCCTGCACACCTTGCAAGCTTTGCCAGAGACCGCTACCGGCGAAAGCACTGTGCAGACCACCGCACTCTTCGAGAAAAACTGCAGCAGCTGTCACGGCGCAACTGGGCAGGGCGATGGCCCGGCAGCTCGCAGCCTGGCTCCGCGCCCGGCTAACTTTCAGCTCAAGCAAGGCAACCCTGACTATCTGGAAATGGTCCTGCGCAACGGCATCCCCGGCACCGCCATGCCACCGTGGGAGGAAGTCTTGACCGATCAACAACGCCACAGTCTGGTGCGTTACTTGCGTTCTCTTTATCAACCTTCTGCTCAGGAATAACCCATGTTCGCTTTTATGGTCATCACCATGACGTTGATCGTCTTTGCCTGCACAATCGCCTGGCTGTCCAGCAAGGCAATGAGGAATTGGTCGGAGGGGTCCAAATACCAGATGCTCAAGCGAGAGCAGACGTACGAACGGGCGCAACGGCGTGACGTCGCCTTACTCGGTTGCGAAAGCGCTGCGAAGAAAGCGACTGTTTGAATAGATTGATTGCGATCTGATAGTCCGATGTCGGCGTTCACGCTTATCCAGGTGAACGCTTTTTTTTTCGATAGAATTCGGCTGACAGATCAGCCTTAGTTAAACACGTTACTTTCCAGGCAATACGTTAGCAGATCCTGATCACTGGAAACCTCCAGCTTGCGCATGGCCGCAATCTTTTGCGTGCTGATGGTTTTTGCACTACGGGAAAGGTTGCGGGCAATCGTGGTTACGCTCTGCCCGGCGACAAACATGCGCAAGATTTCGAACTCCTTGGGCGACAGCCGAGAGATCCTTTCATCCAGCGCTACATTGGGCTCCTTTACGCACGTCGGCGCCGGCTTGGCGCTGTTGAACGAGCGACCTTGCGCCACGGCCATCAATGCCAATTGAATCTCCTCATGCAGCTGGCTTTTCTGAATGACCCCGACGACGCCCAATTCATGTAGTCGCGTCAGGATCAACGGGCTGGAGATCATGGTCAGTACCAGGACTTTCACATCGGCAAAATGCCTGAGCAGGTATTCCACCAGCTTCAGGCCATCTCCGTAAGGTGAATCAGCGGGCATGTTGAAGTCGGTGATCACAAGATCGACGGATTCACGCTTGAGCAGCTCGATCAGTTCGTTCGAGCACACAGCCTCACCCACGACGCGATAGCGGTCATCGCGCTCTATCAGCTCACGTACACCCAATAACACGATGGGGTGATCATCGGCGATCACGACGTTGAGTTTTGCCATGTTCGGCTTTCCCTGACTTATTGTTGAATGCATACTGATTACGCCAGCGCGTCGAGCATTGCTTCCAGTCGCCCCAGCATAGCGCCGATCTCGGTGGCCAAAGCCGGAGTGAGAGGCCGACCATCCAGGCGACTCTCGAGGCTGACACAAGCGTCCGCCAAACTGTCGGCCCGCACGGCGCCCAAAGCTCCGGCCATGCTGTGCAGATGACGACCAAGTGCAGCCGCGTCGTTGTCTTGAAGTGAGGCGGTGACCTTGTCAATGTCCTGTTGCATGGTGCTGAAGAACAACGCACGCATTTTCGGCGAAAACTGCGGCTGATCAGGGCGAGGAACATCAGGTGCACGCTGGTCGGGATCAACGGCAAGCAATGGATCGGCGACTTTGCAATGTTTGAGCAATTGCGTGCGCAGCATGTGCAGGTTCAACGGCTTGACGAGCCAAGCGTTCATGCCCACCGCCGCACAATGTTCGCCTTCATCGCGCAAGGCATTGGCTGTGACGCCGATGATCGGCAAATCAGCATCGTTCCTGCGCAGTGCCCTGGCCAGTTCATAGCCATTCATGACGGGCATGTTGACGTCGGTCAGCACCATGTCGAACAAGCCTGGCAGCCATTGGTGCAGCGCTTGTTCGCCGTCGGCCGTGGCGACCACTGTGCAGCCCAGCGCCTCCAGTTGCTCTTTGATGATCGCCCGATTGATCGGGTTGTCTTCGGCAATCAGAATGTTCAGATCCAGGCGTCGGACCTGCTCCGTGAGCGCCGTTCGGCTTCGTTTACCCGCACCTTGTTGCGCGAAACTGACCGCCCAAGCCATCGCCCGGATGTCATGCGCATCGACCGACCAACCTTCGGCGGTGTATTCCGCCGGGTTTGCCCCCGCGGTCGTGGCGATGACGCGCGGGCCGGCCCAGGCAGGTTGCGAGGACGGCAGCACATCGAGCAGCAGCGCTGAAGAGCCGGGCAAGTGTTTCGCGTCCGGCCCGAGGATGCGGGTTTCTTGGCCCAGTCGGTTGAACCAGTTGCAGACATGCTGTGCCAGTTCGGGCGCCGGTGCCTGTACGTAAATCGGCGGCGCATCAGGGGCGAACTCAGGGCAGTCGCTCAGTTGGCCTTCTGCGCAAGCGACATGCAAATGCAGAGAGAAACTACTGCCCAGTCCGGGTTCGCTGACCACTTTCAATTGTCCGGCCATCAGTTCACACAGCCACCAGCAGATCGCCAGGCCGAGGCCGGCGCCGGCTTCGCTGGACGTATCGCGCACTTGATAGAACGGGTCGAACAGCTGCGTTTGCTGCGCTTGGGAAATGCCGATTCCGGAGTCGCTGACCTGCCATTGCAGGTTGGCGCCACCGGTGTTTTGATCCAGCAGCCGTAGTCGCAATACCACGCGGCCGTTGTCGGTGAACTTGATCGCATTGCTCAGCAGATTATTGAGAATCTGCCGGATGCGCAGCGGATCGCCTTGCACCCGGTCCGGGACCGACGAATCAATGCACGCATAAAGCTGCAGGCCTTTGGCCTCGGCGCACGCACTGTAGGCGCGCAAAGTATCTTCGGTAAGCTCCAGCGGGCAGAAGTCCTGAGCTTCAATGGTCATCTGCCCGGATTCGATTTTCGATACATCGAGTACGTCGCTGATCAGCTGAAACAGGGTGGCCGACGAACGATGAATGGTGCGCAAGTATTCCTGTTGACGCGGCTTGAGATCGGTCAGGCCCAACAGTTCGAGCGTGCCTAGAACGCCGTACAACGGCGTGCGGATTTCATGACTCATGGTCGCCAGAAAGCGCGTTTTCGCCTCGTTCGCCGAATCGGCCGCACGCAATGCCTGCTCCAGTGCCGCGGCATCATTTATATGCCGGGTCACGTCATGGAATGCGCAGATCCAGACATCCTCGCCATGGTAGCGAGCGCCTACCACCCCCGCGTGCAGATGGCGCCCATCGATTTCGAGGTCGGTCTGCCCGGGGCTGGTCAGCGGGCGCTTCTGGTTGAGGACCGCGATCAGTCGGTCGCTTTGATGCCACTCTTGAATATGCTGGTTTTCCAGCAATACTTGATGATCACTGCAATGCACCACACACAGCCCGGTGGGCGCAGCGTCGATGACTGCGCGGCTGAATGCCTCGCTTTCGGCAATGCTCTGATGCGCTTGATGCGCGGGGAGCACCACGCGGGTTTTGTACCACCGGTTGAAGGCCCGGCCACCACCAATGGTGGCAATCATTAACGTCAAAACGCCGAGCAGTGGCCACCACGCGTAATCGATAAAGCTCTTGAAGCCGACTACGTAAACCGCTGTCCAGCGTTGCGGGCCTTCATTGGAAATCTTGAACACCAGACCGTCGAGGCGAACATTCAGCCCTTCGCTCAACGTCCGGTCGGGCGGCTCGGTGCCGACCAACAGATTGCCGTTGGGCGCGGTGAGACTGAAGCGGTCGTAGATCGACCATTTCATGATGCGCTCGATATCGTTGATCTGGCTCAGGTTCAACAGCGATGCCACGACTACCCACGGACTGGCACCGCCAATGTCCAGTTGGCTTGCCGGCAGGTCGACATTGATGTAAGCCAGTACCCTCGGAGCGACGTCTTTATCCACTTCAGCACCATAGCGAACCCAGTGAACCCGGCTGTCCAATGGTTGCGGATTCTTCTCCTGCAGACGCTGCAATACGTGCGTCAGTACTTGCTGGAAGCTGACCCCCTGGATCTGCCTGGCGCCGCGTAATTGCCCGGCGGCGGGCACGGCGATATCAAAGTTGTCCGGGACGTTGAATAGAAACACCTGGGGCGACTGATAGTGCGAGGCCGACCAGAATGCGCTGTAGTAACTGGCTAGGTGCGCGCCCAACGCGAACACCTTGGCGCGCTCAGCCGTTTCAATCGCTGCCGGGTTGATCTTGACGCTGAAGGGCAGGGAAAAAGACAGCTCTTGAGCCCGGTAAATCCCGCTGCCTTGCTCGGGCATAGGTTCTTGCACAGACATGCTCATCCGCTGCGTATTCAGCGTGAGTCCCTTGGCACTTTGCTTGGCGATAGCGCTGAGGAAAGTGTCTTGTTCGCCAATGTTCTCCATCAGTCGTGCGAAGTGATAACGCACCGCATCACGCTGTTCGGCGACCATACGATTCAGGCCCCAGACGCTGAGACCAACCAACACTGATGCCAGACCGCACAGCACCACGACACCTTTATTCATGCGCAGCGAGCTACTGGCCAGTTTGTGCAATCGCACATTGGGATGAGTCATTGGACCAGCCTGTTGGAGACGCTTGTATAAGCCTTGGACACCGCTACCTCTGATGCAAACAGAATCTGTGCGCCAGGGATTCAATCCACTACAGCCGGGCCGTCCTGGGTCAGCAGTTGCTGAAATTCGGATGATGACACCGCATGGGAAATGAGAAAACCCTGAACCTGAGTGCAGTTGATTCTACGCAATAGCGCCAGCTCCTGTGCTGTTTCCACGCCTTCGGCCACCACCGTGAGACCCAACTGACGTCCAAGTGCGACGATGCTGGTCAGGGCCAGAGTCAACTCTTCATTTTCGCCGCAGCCGTGCACCAGCGCCCGGTCAATCTTCAGTTCGGTGAACGGCGTCGACACCAGATTCATGTACGAACTGTAGCCCTGACCGAAATCATCCTGCGAAAGCCCGAATCCCTTCATGCGCAATCGGCACGCACCAGCGTAGAAGTTGCTGATATCGTCGGGCATCGAACACTCCATCAGTTCAAAACAGATCATCGCCGGGACGCCATGGTGCTTGAGGACAAATTGCAGAATCCGGTCCGGCAGGTCTGGACTGTTAAGCAAGTGGGTGGGCAAGTTGATTGACACGGGAATCGCGTAGCCTTGAACGTCCCATAGTTTCTGTGCCTTCATCGCTTGCTCGAGAATACACCAGAGCAGGCTTTCCTCCAGGCCAAACGCCTTGAAGGCGGGCAGAAACATACCCGGCAAAAGCACCCCATGCTCGGGATGGATCCAGCGTGCCAGCGCCTCTGCTGCGACGATACGGCCGTTGGTCAGCGACTTTTTTGGCTGGAACCAGGCTTGCAATTCACCGTTGTCCAGACCCGCGAGTATCGCCAGGTGATCAATTTTCGGGCCGGGCGGAGGCTGGGTGGCTTGATGCGTTTTTCTCAACTGCTCGGTTAGCTTACGCAATGCACCGCTCTTGACCGGTTTAGAAATCAGGCCGATGACGCTGACGCCTAGATTGCGCGCTGCGAGGCTGGCGCTGGTCAGCATGCGTCGGGAGGCGACGCTCATGATCGCCAGCGCGGGCCTCGAACCTGATTCTGCCAAACCCTGAATGAACTGGACGCCGTCCATCCCCGGCATCAGCAAATCAGTCAGCACCAGATCGAAGTCGCGCCTTTTCAGGCAGTCCAGCGCTACGCTGCCTTCTTGAGCGAACTTCAGCTCAAAGTCTCCCAGCTCGCTGAACAGATTCCGTAAATACAGTTGCTGGAACGGGTGATCTTCAACGATCAGGATACTAAGTGGTTTCATTGGAAGTTCTTTCGTAAGGCGCCAGTTGGTTGTGTAAGGCCTGCAACGTGAAAGGTTTGACCAGACAATGGTTCATTCCAGCAGCCAGACACAGGGCTTCTTCGCCGCGCATGGCGTTGGCGGTTGCGCCGATGATCGGCACGTTGCAACCCATGCGGCGCAACTCTCGCGCAAGTTCGTAGCCATTTTTGCGCGGCATGTTGACGTCGCTCAGAATCATGTCGAAGCGACCTCTGCGCCACATCGTCAGTGCCTCCTCACCATTGCCGGCCAGTTCTGCCGTACACCCTAGTTCCTGTAATTGGTCATGCAGGATCAACCGGTTGATGACGTTGTCTTCAGCCACCAGTATGTGCAAATGCAACTTTTTCAGCTGCCATTGCAGGTTGTCATTTTCCGGTTTGATTGCCGAAAGCCCTTGGGCCCGGCTGACGGCCTGATGAATGGCCTCCAGATAGTTGATGTTGACGACCCAGCCGCCGGAACCTGCTTGGGGTTCGTTGTAGCCCTCGCCGGTGGCCATCACCAGCTGCCCCGTCCATTCAGGGGCCACGCGCGCTTCGTAGCAACCGGGATGCAACTCAAGCAGCACGCTGTCTGGCGTATCGGCGCCGCGCGAAGGGCGATCGAGTTGCGGGCGTGCGCCCCATCGACGCAACCAGCCGCTCATGGCTTCCGCGAGTTCGCGAACGGGTGAAAGCACAAACACCACTTTTGGCAACAGCGGCGTGAAACTGTCATTCAACGCGGGGCTTGAGGGCTGTTCCAAAGAGAGAGTCAGCGAAAAACTGCTACCTAGTCCGGGTTCGCTGACCACGCGGATACTGCCATTCATCAAGTGAGTGAGGCGCTGGCAGATGGGCAGACCGAGGCCAGTACCGGCGATCACGTTGGCGTGGCCGCGAGTTTGGTAGAAGGGCTCAAAAATTCGTGTCTGGTCCTCCTGAGTGATGCCTTTTCCAGTGTCCGAGACTTGCCAGAACAAGTTGGCGCGCTCGCCGTCGCGGCCAATCAGACTCACGCGTAGGACGATATGACCCGCGTCGGTGAATTTGACGGCGTTGCTCAGCAGGTTGTAGAGAATTTGGCGGATGCGCGACACATCGCCGATCATCCGTTCCGGCAATTTCGGATCAATCACCGCGTATAGATCAAGGCCCTTGCCGTGGGCTGCTGCTGCGTATCCCTGGATCACTTCGTGAATCAGTTCGAGTACGCTGAACTCTGTGAGTTCGAGTGCCAGTTGCCCGGCTTCGATCTTCGATACATCGAGTACATCGCAGATCAATTGCAACAGCGTCGCAGATGATCCTTCGATGGTGCGCAGATAGTTGGTTTGTTGCGCATCCAATTCGGTTCGGGCCAGCAATTCCAAGGTGCCCAACACGCCATATAAAGGCGTGCGGATTTCATGACTCATGGTGGCCAGGAACAGGGTTTTTGCTTCGTTCGCTGCATCGGCCAGTTGCCGCGCCTGATCCAGCGCATCTTCAATCTGAGTGCGGGTGCTGATGTCACTGAAGGCGCAGAGCAAGACGTCTTCGCCCTTGTAACGGGTGGGCGCGCAACTCAGGTACAGGTGACGGCCGTCGGCGGCTTCGAAGTAGTCAGTGACTTGCGGGTTCATCTCATCGAATGCCTGGTAGATCCAGCGCGGACTGAGCCGTTCACGCTCACCACTCTGGCCCAGCCATTGCTGTGACAAGGTGTTTTCCAGCACCACCTGGCCGTTGGCGCGCCGCAGTACACACAGCGCAACGGGTGCGGTCTGAATCACGTCGCTACTGAATAGTTCGCTTTCGACCAGTGCCTGGATCCGACTGATGGTGGGCATGATAAACCGATCTTCGAGGCGTCGAATCACAATCCACACAAGGCTGATGCTGAACAGGCAGAACAGTAGGGCGCCGCCAAGTCGTGGCCATAGTGCGATGAGCACATCACGCAAATCGATGGAGTAGACCAACTGCCAGTCGGATGACTTCAATTGTTTGCGCATCACCAGATTATCGGGCAGGAAATGTTTTCCAACAAAGCCAAAGAAATTCTGACGCTGCATTTGCATGAGATTTTTACAGATCTGTGCAGGTTGACTGTTGCTGAACACCAGCATGCCGTCGGGGTTGAACATCATGAACTGCCCAGCGCTTTGATCATCCAACGCATGGGATACTTCGCGGCCGTCCATCTCAAGTCCCAACCACCCGGAATCGAGGTCGTGCGCATCAAGGCGAATGAATATGTATAACTGAGAATGACTGGACGATTGATTGGTCAGCCACAACTCGTCCATCGCACTGGAATTCTCACCTTTCAACGCTTGCAAGCGTTCGAGCATTGCCTGGGGAAAGTCGGCCACGATCGGTGTCGCCGTATAAAGTCTTTTCACCTGAAGATTGTTGCCACTGCTGACGTACAGCAAGTTGACCTGCTTGCTCCTCAGATATTGCCGAATCCGCTCGCTCAGCCAAATGCTCCATTGCTTGCCGCGCGTATTGCCCAGTAGTAAATGGATTTCTTCCGGTGATACTTGCGGCTTTACGCCATCGGGCTTGCGAATCGCCGACAGGCTAAGGCTTTCGAGCAGCGCTTCGCGGGTGGTGAAAAAGGTATGGGCTTCAGCAATTGCACTGCTCATGTGGCTGCGTCTGCGCGACACTTCGGCGTTGAACGTCAGCAGCAGAAAACTGTAGACGCCGCTTAGTATGCCAACGAGCAAAACCACGCCAAAAATACGCAACAAACGTCTTGCGGCATTTGGCGTAGAGAGGAGGGGATTGATCTGGTAAAGGTAGTTCTTCAGTTTCATCTGACTACCCTATCGATAGGGTATTTGAGCGGGTATCAGGCGATTCCTAAAACTGGCGTTCTTTGTGTTTATTCGCTGACGTAGAGGTCGCATCGCTTTAGTTTAGTGTCGTAAGAATTTATAAGCCGCAGAGGACTGTCTGGCTCGGTCAGGCTTTTGGTATTTTCATATGACGATTTTCATTGATTGATCACGCTACTACACAGCTATAACGATAGGAACATAAGACGATTCCTAAATATCAATAATTATTTCTTTGTAGCCCTATGGCAGCTTTCCGGGACAAGGATTGTGTGTTCGTATATAGGACGATTCTTATATACATTTGCTAGTATATTTCTCGGGGCTGCGTAAAAGGCTGTGGTGTAGACTAAGCTTCGCAAGACTAGCTGCGCTATGCGGCGAGTTGAATTATGTCGTAGGAGGCTATGTGAGTAACCGTGTTGAGCAGGCAATGCTCAAACAATCGACCGCTCTGATGTTTGCTGTGGCAATTGCCGCTATCATCACGGGTTTTTTTTCTGGCTCCCAATCGATTTTGTTCGATGGGTTTTTTTCGTTGGTCGCAACCTTCATCAAAGTTCTAATGCTGATCACCGCCAAGTTGATTGCCAAGGAAAGCAACCAGCGCTTCCAGTTTGGCTTCTGGCACCTGGAACCGATGGTACTGCTCATCGAGGGCAGCTTTCTGTTATTGATTGCAATTTACGCCTTCCTCAGCGGTATGTTCGGCATAATCAATGGTGGTCGCGAAGTCGAATTGAGCATAGTGATCCCTTTTGCTGCACTGCTTAGCATCGTCTGTTTGGGCTATTTCTTCTACGTCCGCTATCGCAATCGTACGTTGAAATCTTCGCTGATCCAGTTCGACAATATCAGTTGGCTGGTGGATGCAATGCTTTCGATCGGCTTGCTGGTTAGCTTTCTCACCGCGTTGGTGCTCAAGTCGCAAGGCTATGGCGCATGGGCCGCTTACGTCGATCCATCTATCCTGATCCTGTTGGGGCTGAGCATGCTCGCACCGGCGCATAAGATCTTAAGGCCAGCGTTACGCGATGTACTTGGGATCGTCCCAGATCAGCTAGATGAAAAAGTTCGCCGAGTGATGGACGAGGTTAAAGCTAATCAGGGTTTTTCCGAATACGTCTCGTATGTTCAGAAACATGGACGCGCGCGGTTTATCGAAATTCATGTAGTGTTGCCGATGGACTATCAATTGCAGGATGTGGGAAAGCTAGATGCACTCAGGGAACAGATTTCCGCCAAGCTTGGCAAGCCGGACGCGACACGATGGTTGACCATCTGCTTTACCGGAGATCGAAAGTGGATTGCCTGATCTTCTTAGGGAACAAACGAGAGCGTGCATGAGCGCATGCGACTACCGGTAGTAAGTAAGTGAACAGCATTGTTGCCTTGCCGCGCATTTTTATTCGTGCAGATTAGTGACGTTTAAGAATCGTCTTATGGGCTGGGTGCATGTGCCAGTACATCATTGAATCACCTGCTACGGCAAGCCGTGGAACAGGGACGTTAAATGATGTAATGGCACATCTACTACAGCTAAGGGTAACTTTCATGGTTAAGAGTATCTGTAAATGCACCGCTCTGTGTGGTTCCTCATTGTTGATCCTGATGGCCGCCGTCAGCGCGCAGGCATCGGACGGCCAAGTTGAATTCACGGGTTCGATCAACGACAACGCTTGTACCATCAGTACCGAAAACGTGAAGAAGTCGGTCGATTTGGGGCAGGTCCGCGTGGGTGACTTTGCCAACACGGTCGGCGCCACCGCTGGATCCGTTCCGTTTTCCATCTCGCTGGAAAACTGCAGCAGTGCGACGTTGAAAAATGCGGCGATCACCTTCCGCGGACAGCAATCGTCTTCCGATCCAACGATCCTGGGCATGACCGGTGCCAATCAGGTAGCGGGGGTCGGTATTCAAATCAACGATGCCCGCACCGGAGCCAAGCTATCCCTCAACACCGCCAGCACGGATTACGTGTTGCGCCCGCAGTCCAATACCTTTGATTTCACCGCATCCTATGTGCGTCTGGTTGCAGACACAGAGGGTGCTGATGGCAAGCCTGGTGTTCGCGGTATCGGCACCGGTCAGGTGAATGCACTGGCCAGTTTCGATGTGACCTACAAGTAATCATGATATTAACGCCAGGGGTCGCATTCAGCAGCGAGCCCTGGTGTTAACCGAGGACTATTTATCATGCGCTTAAAAGTTGCGGCCATTACGGCTCTGGCGGCGTGTTTTTGGTTGCCCCAGCTTCAGGCGGGCGTCAACGTGGGCACCACACGCGTGGTTTATCAAGGTAAAGACAAAGAGGCGAATCTCTCTCTGGCCAATACCGATGATGATTCGCCTTATTTGGTTCAGTCTTGGGTAAGTCCTTATGATAATCGCGACACCAGTGCCGATGAATTTATTATTACTCCGCCGTTGTTTAGACTCGATGCGAAAAGTCAGAATATTCTGCGAATAATCGCAACCAACGTACAGCACTTGCCCGACGATAGGGAGAGTTTGTTCTTTATCAATGTCAAGGCTATCCCGGCGGTGGGCCCCGAGCAGCACAGTCAGAACGTACTGCAGATTGCATTGAAAACGACGATCAAACTTTTTTATCGTCCGGAACACTTGAAGGGATCATTGAAGGAGGCTGTCGATCAACTGCAGTGGAACGTTGACGATGGCAAACTGAGTGTTAGTAATCGCTCAGGTTTTAATGTAGTGGTGAGTGAGGTATTGGTTAATAACACCATTAACAAAGATTTTCCTGAAGTCATTAAGCCCGCTAGTACGCTGCAGTCCGCACAAGCACTTAAATCGGGCGATAAAATTGTACTAAGTTACATAAATGAATACGGCAGCACCGTCAAGGTAGATCCCGTCACAGTTCACTGAGCATTAAGGTTCTAAATCTTAAAGAAAGGACTCTCTCATGCCTCGTTTGCGCATGTGTGCCTATGCGCGCCTACCCAAGTATTGGAGTTGCTTTGCCCTGATTACTTCAGGATTGACAACCCCTGTGGTTTACGCGGATTACAGCTTCGATGCTTCATTTCTGGAAATTGGCGGAGGTAGCACTTCGACCGAAGTTGCTGAGCAAGTCAAGACCATGAGCAAGGGGCAATTGCCGGGCGTGTACCGTGTCAATGTGACCGTCGATAATCGGAAGGTAGAGCAACGTGACGTACGATTCGTTCAGGAAGCAGCGAATCAGAAACCGACTCCCACGGGATTGTTCCCCTGTTTCAGTGTTGATGACCTGGCAGCGTTGGGGGTTGAATCGAGTCGGCTTGCTCAGGCCGATATCAGTGCCGACCAATGTGTCTACTTCAACAGTGATTTGGCTGATATCACCTATAGCTACGACTTTCATAAGCAGCATCTGGATCTGCAGATTCCGCAGGCGTACATCGGCAGCGTTCCGTTTGCAGTCAGGCGTAAAAGCTGGAGTGACGGGGAGCAAGTAGCCTTCTCCAACTATAATTTTTCCGGTAGCCATTACGAAGCGCCGTACGGCAATCGTCAGTCACAGTTCGGTAGTTTGCGCAGCGGTATCAATACTGGTGCCTGGCGCTTGCGTAATTTTTCGACCTGGCAGAAAAGCACCAACGTCGAGGGCAATTGGAAATCGGTAGATTCCTATGCCCAGCGCGATCTGGGCGACATGATGGCCATTGCCACAATCGGCGAGAGCTCTACCGATAGCGAATTATTCGACTCCATTTCCTTTCGCGGTGTCGGCATTGAGTCGGACCTGGACATGCTGCCTGAAGACTCGCGCAACTTCGCGCCCGTCGTGCGTGGCGTGGCAAACGGTCGATCATTGGTCACGTTACGCCAGCGCGGTTACGTGATCAGTGAACAATGGGTGCCTTCCGGTCCGTTCGCCTTAAAGGATCTTTATTCAACTTCCAGTAATGGCGATATCGAGGTGAGTGTTGAAGGCCCCAATGGCGAGCGTCAGGTCTACACCCAGTCATTTTCTTCGGTGCCCTACATGATGCGTGAAGGCCAGCAAAGCTACTCGTTGACGGCAGGGCAGTATCGACCGGCTGATGGGGCGATCAGCCAGGAAAAACCAGCCTTTGTGCTGGGCACGTTGCGCCGCGGATTGAGCGACGGCACGACGCTGTTTGGCGGCGCCATAGTCAGTGATCAATACAAATCATCGCTATTGGGTTTTGCTTATGATTTTGCCGGCGTCGGTGCGATTTCCATCGACGTGACCCATGCGGTCAGCGATGACATGGGGGCTGAGGCTAAAACGCTTTCGGGTCAGTCCTATCGTTTTCGCTATTCCAAGACGTTAGACCTGACTAATACCAACTTCAGCCTGATTGGCTATCGCTATTCCACGAGCGGTTATTACAGCTTCAATGAGGCGGTCAATGCGCGCAGTAATCGTTCGTTAACCCCCTATGTCGATGATGCCCTGGACAGCAGCCGGGCATTTTCGCCGTACCTGCAAGGCCATATGAAAAGCAGCTTTACAGCCAGCGTATCGCAGCAATTAGGCGATTACGGTGGCATGTTCGCCAGCCTTACCAAGACCGATTACTGGAATATGGCCCAGAGCAACACGTCGTTGCAGCTGGGTTACAGTTTCAGCGTGGGCTATGCCTCTTACAACCTGGGGCTGGCGCAGAACAACAGCAGCGGTGATGACACTCGCAGCCTGTCCTTGAGTGTGAGCATTCCTCTGGGACAGCCTGGCAACAGCAGCCGTATTGGTTTGAGCAGCACCCAGGATTCCAACGGCGGAGCCACTCGCTCAGCCACTTTCAGCGGCTCCAAGTTCCAGGACGATGCGCTGTCCTACACCTTGGGCGTCAACCAGCAGGTCAGTAATGATGAACGGGTCGTGGGAGGTTCGGTTGCCGCACGTTACAACGGTGCCAATGGAATTTGGCACGGTTCGTACAACAGCGATAAAAACAATCGGCAATTGGACTTTGGCGTAGAAGGGGCTGTCGTCGCCACGCGGGATACAGTGATGTTTTCTCAGCCGCTGGGGGAAACGAACATTATCGTGGCCACACCCGGTGCCGCCGATGTCGGCGTGTTGACCCGAAGCGGCGTCAAGACCAACAGCAGTGGCTACACGATTATTTCGTCGGCCCAACCTTATCGTAATAACCGAGTGTCGCTCAACACTGACTCGTTATCCGATGATGTCGATATTCCTGCACTGGTCCAGGAAGTCACGCCTAACCGCGGCGCTTTCGTGTTGGCCAATTTTCAGACCCATAACGGTCGTCGCCTGCTGGTCAGTGTCACCACACAGCAGGGCACGCCCGCGCCGTTTGCAGCACAAGCCCAAGTATTCGATCTGGAAGACAACTTGCTCAGCGACGCGATGATTGCAGACAAGGGCAGGGTGTTCCTGACCGGCGTGCCGGACAAATTCCGACTGGTCATCAAGGTTAACGAAAAACTTTGGTGTAGCGAGGACCTGGACTTAAAACAATACAGCCTGCCGGCAACGGGTATTGGTCAGTTCAAGGTCACTTGCACTCCCTCCAAAAAAATAATGGCTGACCATAACGAATGAGGTGGTCCTATGCGTGATCTGACAATGGGAAAATTTATCTGGATAAGAAAAATCCGGTGCTGCTTTTTAATTGTTTTTTGCAGTCTGGCCAGTCGATACGCTATGTCTGCGGACCCGGTGCTTAGTTTAACTTGCAGCAACACCGAGATGACCGTGAATCTAAAAGAGGTCATTCCACTTAGTCCTTTCCAGACCCGCTTTGCAGGAACTTGCAAAGTCAACTCAATCATTGCGCTAGGTGGATACTACACCCAAGCCCAGCATGGGCAGTCCAACACGGGGCGAGACT
Source organism: Pseudomonas helvetica (assembly GCF_039908645.1). NCBI lineage: Bacteria > Pseudomonadati > Pseudomonadota > Gammaproteobacteria > Pseudomonadales > Pseudomonadaceae > Pseudomonas > Pseudomonas helvetica. The sequence continues at coordinate 4,687,339 of NZ_CP150917.1, read as the reverse complement.
TAACGGTAGTGGCGGCGGCAACTGGTTATGACGTGCCCTATGAGAGTGCTCCAGCAAATACTGCTTGTTTTGAACCGGGCAATTGTGACGGGTACCTAGACGTCGGTGATACTCTTTCATACGATTTCATCATCTCTGGGACCACTAGGACCACGCCAGGATTTTATTTTGGAGGGGTGACCTTATATGGAACCGATGTGGCTTTCGCGAGTAAAGTCGCCATCGGGGTGGTGAATTTCGCCTACACGGTTGTTCAACCTACTTGCTCCATCAGCTCAGCGTCCCATCTTGCCCTTGGGTTCGGTGCGCTTACGAGCAACGACTTCGCCTCGTCGCAGCAGGTGGCTGAAATCAGCTTGAGCTGCAGCGCAGCCACGCAGGTCAATGTCACGCTTGTACCGACTCAAAGCGCGGTCAATGGTTCCCCTGGTGTATCCGCAACTACCCTTGACGGTTTATCCATGGCCGCCACATGGGTCGACAGCACCTCTGCCGTTGTCTTTAACACACCGCGCAATTTTGCAATGAACAAGGGTAGCAACCTCATCCAACTTGGATTCCGTCCCAAGCTCAATGCTGGCAGTTCCCCTGTCGGGGATTTTTCCAGCCAGTACACACTGAACATTGTCTATCCCTGATCTTCTAAAGGAACTCGATCATGAAATTGCCTTTCTCGCTGACCGCTGCAGTTGTCGTGATGCTGACCTGCCGGTCTGCACTCGCGATTACCGATACTGTCACCATTAATGTATCTGGCACGCTCACCAGGCCGCCTTGCACGGTGACCAGCAGCAAGACGTTGAGTGTGAATTTCGGCAGCCTGCGTTATGACCAGGTTTCCTCCGCGCCGGTGATCCCAGTGCCCGTTACGCTGACTTGCCCGGCGAACTCTTCTTTGAGTGTCAGCGTCAAGGCATCGGGCGTCATGGCTGGCTCGACCACCCAGGCGGCAACAGACAAGGCCAATCTGGCGTATACGCTGACGCTGAACAGCGACAGCTCGGAAGTTGATATCACAGGGGCAAAACGTACGCTGACCAAGCAAAGCGGCACCGTAGACTTGAGCATGAAGGCAAAGCTCGTTGCGACGGGTGCGCTTACCGAAGGTAATTTCAGTGCTTCGACGATGATCAATATCGAGTACCTGTGATATGTCAACGGTCATCAGGGTGATGCTGTGGGGGACGTTATTGTCTGCGGTCATGCTTTGCTCCACCAAGACCATAGCCGCCGATACCACTCGTCTCGACATCAGCGGCAGCCTTATCAAGCCGCCCTGTACCGCCAATTTTGGGGCGACGCAAAGCGTTGATCTTCCCAGCGTGAGTCTCAACTCATTGAAAATGGGGCTTAACGAGTGGACAGACGTTGCCCTGGGTTTCCAATGTACGCAGGGCAGTAAGGTGCAATTGCGCTTCACTGCCGGCAACGGCGCCTACGACGCCTCTACGTTGCGTACCACGTTGGACAAACTGGGATTGAAAACCCGTCTGAGCGACGTGACAGGCACTGTCCGCGAAGTGGATCTCAATTTTGGCGAGCCACTGACGTTCTTGGTCGAGGCGACAGCGCTGAATCTCAAGCTTTCGGTCAAGCCGGTACTCGGCGTACAGGAGTTACCTGCGGTTGGCAGTTATAACGCAACCCTGATGATGGAGATCGTTTACCTGTAGCGCCAGGCTTTAATTTATGAAATCGGTAGGTCGTTTTTTCCGAGAAACTGCACCTCTTCCCTCCGTTAAAGAACCCTAATGCCGGCGTACACGAAAGAAAAAATGTCCTGAACTTTGTCATAGTTTCGGGCGTCTACGCTTGTCGGCGATTTAACCTCGATTTTTTATACGCACTCCGTTCGCCATACTGCTGAGTTAATCGAGCCTCAATCACCTCATGGGTCATGATTGTCGACAGCTGTTTGTGCCTTGTAGCATCGCCTTGATTAAATGTTGAGTTAAGCGTCATGTTCACGACAGAGATGCCCCGTTAAAAGCCTTATCGGAAAAATCGATAAGGCTTGCCGATAATACGGTAAAAAGCCGATAAGAAAATGACTTAAACTACACAGCTTCACATCAGAAGGATTACTAAAGCGCGTTATCACGCATAAGAAGTATGAGCATCGTACAGGTCGTAGCTGTTCTTAATGGCTTTGCTGAGCTCCATTTCTATAGTTCCTGGAAAAAGCGAACTGTGGGGTTTTATGGAGGGTCAGTTTCGCGTGGTTTAACACTCATTCAAAGACGGAGTCTTTAAGTCAAGACTCACTGTGTTCCAATGAATTGCGTTTTGTATTCAATTCTGGTGGTTGAAGTTTGGTTTATGATCTTTTGCTGATTTAAAAGACTTGAGCCGGCTTATCTTTCGTGGTTCCGCGTGCCATCTCGGCAGAGAAAGTACATCGGTAATGTAGAGCGCAGTCACTTACTTCAAAGTACTGTTGCAGTCATGCTTTATCTGCATATAAGAGGGCAGTTATGTTCAACCTACAGGCATTAGACTTGGCGCGAATGCAGTTTGCATTTACGGTGTCGTTCCATATCCTGTTCCCGGCCATCACCGTCGGTTTGGCGGGTTACCTGGCCGTTCTTGAGGGGTTGTGGCTCAAGACCCGTAACGACACCTACCGTGATCTGTACCACTTCTGGTCGAAGATTTTTGCGGTCAACTTCGGCATGGGCGTGGTGTCCGGCATTGTGATGGCCTATCAGTTCGGTACCAACTGGAGTCGCTTTTCGGACTTCGCCGGTCCCGTCACCGGAACGCTGCTTACCTATGAGGTGCTCACCGCCTTCTTTCTTGAGGCGGGCTTTCTGGGTGTGATGTTGTTCGGCTGGGGCCGCGTCGGGCGCGGACTGCATTTTTTCTCGACCGTAATGGTGTCTCTTGGAACGCTGATATCGACCTTCTGGATTTTGGCGTCCAATAGCTGGATGCAAACCCCCAATGGCTTCGAAGTCGTTAACGGGCAGGTGATTCCGACGGATTGGCTGGCGGTCATTTTCAACCCATCGTTACCCTACCGCCTCGCACACATGTCGATCGCTGCGTTTGTTGCCACCGCCTTCTTTGTCGGTTCATCGGCTGCCTGGCATCTGTTGCGCGGCCGTGATAACCCGGCGATCCGCACCATGCTGTCGATGGCCATGTGGATGGCGTTGATCGTCATGCCCATTCAGATCATGGTCGGTGATATGCACGGCCTGAATACGCTGGAACATCAGCCGGCAAAAATCGCTGCGATTGAAGGGCATTGGCAAAACCGTGGTAACGAACCGACACCGCTGATTCTGTTCGGCTGGCCGGACATGAAAGCCGAGAAGACTAGATTCACCGTCGAAATTCCATACCTGGGCAGTCTGATACTGACCCATAGCCTGGAGAAACAGGTTCCCGCCCTGAAATCGTTTGCCCCTGAAGATCGCCCGAACTCGACCATCGTGTTCTGGTCGTTCCGGGTGATGGCCGGCCTCGGCATGTTGATGCTCTTCACCGGATTGTGGAGCTTGTGGTTGCGCAAACGCGGAACGCTTTACCAGTGCCGCCCCTTTCTGTACTTGGCGATGTTCATGGGGCCGTCCGGTTTGATCGCGATTCTCGCCGGTTGGCTCACCACCGAAATCGGTCGTCAACCGTGGGTGGTGTATGGCCTGTTGCGTACTGCCGATGCTTCCTCAAACCACAGCGTGGCACAGATGAGCCTTACCCTGGTGCTGTTTGTGGTGGTGTATTTCGCGCTGTTCGGTACCGGTTTCGGCTACATGATGCGCCTGGTGCGCAAAGGTCCGAAGACCAACGAAGGCGCAGAAATCAGACACGCAGGTTCTGGTCTTTCCGCTACCGACGACACCGTTGAAGGCGATCACCGCCTTAGCCCGAACAAGAAGGGGAACTGAGTTATGGGTATTGATCTTCCATTGATTTGGGCCGTGGTCATCATTTTCGGCATCATGATGTACGTGATCATGGACGGCTTCGACCTGGGGATTGGCATTCTCTTTCCGTTCATTCCGGGCAAGACCGATCGTGACGTGATGATGAACACCGTCGCCCCCATCTGGGACGGTAACGAGACCTGGCTCGTACTGGGTGGCGCGGCGCTGCTCGGTGCCTTCCCGCTGGCTTACTCGGTGGTATTATCGGCATTATATCTGCCGCTGATTCTGATGCTGTTCGGGCTCATATTCCGGGGCGTGGCCTTTGAGTTCCGCTTCAAGGCCAAAGAACACAAGCGTCATATCTGGGACAAAGCCTTCATCGGTGGTTCGCTGGTCGCCACATTCTTCCAGGGCGTGGCGCTGGGGGCGTTCATCGATGGTATACCGGTGGTCAATCGGCAGTTCGCTGGTGGTGAGCTGGACTGGTTGACACCCTTCAGCCTGTTTTGTGGCCTGGCCCTGATCGTCGCGTATGCCTTGCTGGGTTGTACCTGGCTGATCATGAAAACCGAAGGCAAGTTGCAAGAACGGATGCATAACCTGGCTCGGCCGCTGGTTCTCGTGCTGCTGGCGGTAATCGCTATCGTCAGTATCTGGACGCCACTCACCCATCCCGAGATTGCCGCTCGCTGGTTCATCCTGCCGAACCTGTTCTGGTTCCTGCCGGTGCCGATTCTGGTGCTGATCACAACCTGGTGCCTGCTCAAGGCGGTGGCGCGCAACGCGCACTACACGCCGTTCCTGCTGACCCTGCTGCTGGTATTCCTCGGCTACAGCGGTTTGGGCATCAGTCTGTGGCCGAACATCGTGCCTCCGTCCATTTCAATTTGGGAGGCTGCTGCCCCACCGCAAAGCCAGGGCTTTCTCCTGCTGGGTACCTTGTTCACTATCCCGTTCATCCTGGGTTACAGCTTCTGGAGCTACTACGTGTTCCGCGGCAAGGTTACCCACGAAGACGGTTACCACTAGCAGAGGGCTGCTCCAATGGACAGTAAGACAATTGTTGAACCGGCCGAGCATAAGCCACTACTGCGGCAGAAGTTGGGCTGGATGCTGGTGATTTATGTGGGCAGCGTGGCGGCACTAGGTGTGTTTGCCATGCTGATCCGACTGTTCATGCAGGCGGCGGGGATGAAGTCGCACTGACCAACATTCTGATACTGGATACAGCCTCTTCAAAAAGTCGAGAGTTGCCCGAAGAGGCTGTTCTTTGCCGAACCGCGAAATTGCGATAAGCAACTCACCCAAAAAATGAGCGCACGCTCAGCCACACATACATCAGGAAGATTGTCATGTCGCTTAAAGATCTCGCAACTATCAATGCGGGAGCCAAACCCCTTAGCCATTTGAGTCGACCTCGCGATGCGATACGCCAATTCACGCCGAACTGGTTTGCAGCGACCATGGGCACCGGCATTCTTGCCTTGGCCCTGGCTCAGTTTCCTCTAGCCATCCCTGGCTTGAGGTCCATTGCTGAAGGGCTCTGGATGTTCAATATCCTTCTGTTCTGTACCTTCAGTGCGATGTACATGGCTCGGTGGATCATGTTTTTTGACGAGGCCAAGCAGATCTTCGGGCACTCCACGGTCTCGATGTTCTTCGGCACTATTCCGATGGGGCTTGCGACCCTTATCAATGGTCTTATAGTGTTCGGCGGTGCTCGTTGGGGCTCAGCGGTCATACCGTTGGCTGAGGCCCTATGGTGGATTGATGTGGTCATGGCGCTCGCTTGCGGTGTGCTGATTCCTTACATGATGTTCACCCGTCAAGAGCACAGCATCGATCAAATGACGGCCGTCTGGTTGCTGCCAGTTGTCGCTGCGGAAGTCGCGGCTGCAAGTGGTGGGGCGCTGGCTCCGCACCTGCTCGATACCGGCGCGCAATTTGTTATGTTGATTACCAGCTATGTACTGTGGGCCTATTCGGTTCCTGTCGCGCTGAGCATTCTGGTCATCCTGCTGTTGCGCATGGCGTTGCACAAACTTCCCCACGAAAGCATGGCTGCATCCAGCTGGTTATCCCTGGGGCCTATCGGTACGGGTGCGTTGGGCATGCTGGTCATAGGCAGTGACGCTCCCGCGATCTTTTCGGTGCAGGGATTGCAAGGGATTGGCGAGGTTGCTCAAGGCATTGGCCTGATTTCCGGCATTCTTTTCTGGGGCCTAGGGTTGTGGTGGATGGCAATGGCCACCCTCATCACGGTCCGTTACTTTAAGGCGGGTGTTCCTTTTAATCTGGGGTGGTGGGGGTTTACTTTTCCTATCGGCGTCTATGCCCTCACGACTCTCAAGTTGGGCGCTATTCTGCATTCCATCTTTTTCAATGTTTTTGGCGGATGCTTGGTGTTGGTGTTGGCGGTCCTGTGGTTGATCGTGGTTTCCAGGACGATTGCTGGCGCGTATCGAGGACATCTTTTCGTCTCGCCATGCCTGGCGTCTTTGGCTAAATAGTCAACTCATCAATAGCGGCCTCAGGCTTGCGAGCCTGAGGTCAGCGGCCAACCTGACCTCCTGCATGACCTCTCTTTATTTACTCAGCCTGGGTGCCAAGTGAGTGCTGTTTCATTAGCGCTGACTGCATCGTCCAGATCCTGGAACGTCTGAGTACCCGCCAGCATTCGCTTATAGCCATGATTATTTCCCTTAAATGAACCTTCATCATCTCTTAATCTTTCATACGATTACCAAGACCGGCAGCATCACGGCCTGTGCAAAGGCGTTGCACATTTCGCAACCAGCGTTGTCTCGCGAATTGCGAAAACTTGAGGAGCGCTTCGGTCTAACACTTTTTGAACGCCAACCGCGTGGTATGCGTTTGACGCATGCCGGCGACGTTCTTGCCGGATATGCCGATCGGCTCTTTGATATTGCCAGAACGGCTGACCTAGCAATGAAGGAACTCGAAAGCGCCAAGATTGGGCACTTATCCATAGCGGCGAGCAGCACTATCGGCACCTATGTCTTGCCGCGCGTTCTTGCACGTTTTCGCAATAACAACCCAGGTGTAAAGGTCAGTCTTTTCGTGAATAACACGGAACAGGTTTCTGAAGCCGTTGCAGATATGCGCTATTCGCTGGGCTTTATTGAAGGTCCTTTGCATATAAAAGGATTGACCGCTACCCGTTTTCGCGAGGACGACTTGCTGCCAGTGGTCGCCGCGTGGCACCGGTTGGCCGATGCTACCGCCATTAAACCCGGGGATATCGATGACGAGCCATTGCTGATGCGCGAGGTGGGATCGGGCACCCGCGAATTGGTGGCGGCAGTACTCGAAGACCTGGGTGTGCAGCAAGGATCAATCATGGAGTTTGGCAACACCGAGGCCATCAAACAGGCTGCCATTCATGGTGGCGGTATCGCTTGGCTGCCCTCCATCAGTATCACCGATGAAGTGGCCAATGACGTACTCATCCCTCTACCCTGCGCGCAGCTCACGCTACGCCGAACGTTGAGTATTGTGCGTCGCGCGGCTGTCCCTGATGGGCCGGCCGAGCGCGAATTACTCTCCTTGCTCGGGTGAGCCGGATGAGAGCGCCTTATCAGATGTATGTGCTCGCGCGAATATCATCAATCAAATGGCGTTCTCGTTTCTGTGTCTTTTGGAACTTTGTGAAGAGGCAAAAAAAGGGCTGAGTAGCGAACTCAGCCCAAAGCTAATTAAACGGAACCCACGGGCCCGGCTTGGGTTTAGCTGTTACCCGTCGCCGGCCGTTGATGAAAATGCCTGGTGACATTGACCAAGGGGCTACCTGGCGCGTCCTGAATCGAACCGCCACGCTAGCTATATGGTCACTTCGGCCAGCGCGGGAAGATCTTGGCCAGCCAATGGTCTGCGCTGACATAGCGACCTGCGCCATAGAAGAACAGCACCATAATCATGATGGCGTAGGTCACCGTGAATTCGATGCCGTTGTTGAGGATTATTGGGTCACCCAATTCCGTTACATAGTTGAAGCGGCCCGGAAAGGATTGTTGCAGCCAAGTCATGAGACCACTGAGCCGCATACTGGCTTCGGTGGATTTGTCGGCAATCGCGGCCCAGCCGTGGGACCAATGGACAGCCAGACCGGCGACGGTCATCAATATCGCCAATGGGATAGTGACGATGCGGGTGAACAGACCCAGGGCAATGCAGATCAGTCCTGCTACTTCGGTTCCCGTAGCAAGCGTGGCCATCAGCGTGGGCAAAGGCATGCCGAGACCGCCTTGAGCCGCTGGAGTGGCGAACCACTCGACCAGTCCACTGAAGCCGGTAACTTTGGCGTGGGCGCCCTCGTAGAGGGTCGGCAGCAGATACAAACGGATGGAAAGGAGCGCTACGAAATCCAACTTTTTGGACTTTTCGAGGCCGCGATTCAGAAGTGCGATCAGTTTAGCCATGGTGATGCCTTACTATTCGTGGTGTGAAGTAATGAGTTCGTGCGCAAGCGCGTGGGTGAACCAGTGTGCTGACTCTTGTGGCGATATGAGCCGCTCGCCGTCTGTGAAGGAGGACAGTTCTGCGATGTCGTGATTTGAAAGCCTTCGCGTCATGACCCTATGGTCGAATGTGCGAAAGATGGCATAGGCATAAGGCGCATCGTGGTTTAGCAGTGCCTGCGCCGCATGTTGGTCGTCCGTATGCAGATCAAAGGGAGTGGCCAGCCATCGCACGGTGGGGTTGAGGTAAACATGGGTTGGGCGACGCGCCTCCTGTCCATCGGGATAGGGGACTGGGGTCTTATCGACCTCTACGTCAAACAGCATCCATTCGTACTCGATAAGGGGCCGCCCGATACCTGGCGGCAGGCGCGGCTGCATGAAGCGGACAAACTCGGTCGCAAGGTGAATGAATTCGGCCCGCGTTGCGCCAAAGCATTTGTAAAATGCGTCGATATCCTGGCGCAGGCGCTCGGCACCGCGATGTTGGGTAAACCGTGGGAACATCGTGGTGACTAGCTCTTGCGCGTTCACCCGGACCAACTCTCCATACGGGCCGAGATCACCGCGGCGAACGGCCTGACACCGACGCTCTGCTTCGCTGGTGACCTCTGGTGCGATGCGAACGTTCATTGCAGTTTCCCGGTCGAGCCGGTCATGGCCTCATGGATGCCGCGCAGTTCCTCACATAGCTCGTCAAGGCTGGGTATATTGTTGTCGCGCTCCAGCACAATGGGCTGCTCACCGAACCGATGAACCGCATAGGCACCCAGATTAAGCACGGCGACCGAAACGTCGGTTCCATGGGTATCCAGGACCCGCTCTTGAGGACCATTATCCAGATGGCCGGCAACGTGAAAGTAAGTCACCGCATCCGTTGGTAATGCATCTATGAATGCGTGCGGATCGAATCCGTGATTGCGCGAGTTCACATACGCATTGTTGACATCCAATAGCAGTCCGCAGCTTGAGGCGTCGATCAGCCGAGCGATGAATTCGGTCTCGGCCATCTGCCCCTCCTCATCGTAGTAGTAGGAGATGTTCTCCAGCGCGATACGCCGGGACAGGTAATCCTGCACTGCCTTGATCTTATCGACCATCAGCTGCAGGCTGGCCTGCGTGCGACTTACCGGAATCAGCTCGTAAAGGTAGCCGCGGCTATCGCGTGACATGCTGACGTGATCGCTATAGATCGCAATGTCGTAGTTGTCCAGGAAGGTCTTCACTGCGCTCAAGTAATTCATATCCAGCGGTTGTGCGTCGCCGATGGACAGGCTCAAGCTGTGTGCAACCATTGGATATTTATCCGCGATGGCGTCGAGTTGTTCCATGCTCTCTCCACCCAACCCCATCCAGTTGTCGGGTACGACTTCCAAAAAGTCGAAGTCATTCCGGATGGGGCCGTTGGCGAGAGACGAGGCAAACTCACGTCGGAGCCCAAGCCCTCGTCCTTGGATGATCATTGGCCACAAACCCCTTCGGAGAGCTTCTTCTGGGTCGTTTCGGCGATGTCGTAACCCTCAGCGGTCAGGCCACATTTACCGTCACGTGTGCGGACCAAGCGACCCTGTGGGTCCTGACTGAGTTTGGCCTGGCCGTAGATCTTCTCGGTGCCGCACTTACCGCTGGCACACTTGCCACCACCCGTGGTGGTCTTGGCAGTGGCCGGTGGTGGGGTTTCACCGGCGTGAGCCGGCTGGCTGATGACGGCGAGCGAGGCGAGCGAAGCTACGGCGATGGATAGTGCGAAGGTGTGTTTCATTGGATGCTCCTGAGTCATGGCATTTCGAAGCGCGACAGATCACGACCTGCGTAAACCGGGCCGTGGTAGTAGCGTTTGATAATTTCGACGTTGCTATCCTTATTCTTCAAAGACTTACCCATGAAGTGATTGAGGATGAGCATTTTGGGATTGACGGCTGCGGCAATCTTGCCAACGACCGTGGGTGTTGCATGGAGGAATTTAGAGGTGTCGTCGGCATCGTCATCGATGGCAGCTGGCATAACCAAAATGTCAGCGCCCTTGGCAAAGTCGACGAACCCGGCACGGCTGCCGTTCTGATCCGCGGAGATCACGATCGTGCCGCACTTGCCTTCGATGCGAAATGCCAAGGTCGGCACATCACCGTGCGGAATGCCGTACGCATAAACCTTAACCTCGGCGTCTTGATAGACGAGGGAGGCTTTCTCGGCGTGGCGATCCACGTTGATAATCGGGCTGATCTTTAGATTCAGCCCATCACTACCATCATGCAGACCCTCGAGATAGGCAAACGAGCCCGTTTTGGCAGCAAACGTGTCATGGAAGAATTCCGTCATGCTCGGGAATGAGTCAGATCCATCCGGACCGACCAGTGCGGTTGTGTGACCCGAGGCCATAAAATACGCGCCCTTCAAGATGGCGGGTAAGTCGACGCTATGGTCTGTGTGGAAATGCGAAATGCCGATGAAGTTCAGGTCTTCCAATCGGGCATGCGCCTGGCCAAAGCGCAGGTACGTACCACCGCCAGCGTCAATGAGCAGTCGCGACTTTCCATCAATCCAGACTATCTCCCCCGATGATGCACGAGCGTCGTCAGAGATTGGGCCACCAGAACCGAGCAGTTGAATGCTCATGGAATGCGATGTGTCACAGCTAGTTGTAGCGGCGGATGCACCGCAGGAGAGTGCCGCCAAACTAAGAGCGGTGGCGATTCGCAAGATTGTTTTCACAGTGAAGCTCCAAGCGGACTGAAGTGGAATGTGCGGGTCACCGAGTGGTGCCGAGCAGCACCAATGAGGTGTGACACATCGTTATCGATAGCTGACATATGCACCATTGCTTGTTTTTGATAGGTCGCATGCCTTTTTGGTATGCATTAAGGCGATGTTGCCGCATAGGTAGATTTCAAACTCTCGTTGGGCAGGGGGACGCAAGCCATGCCGATAGGGCATGGCGCACATGCGAAAAATGTCATCGTGCATGTCGGGTGAAAGTGGAAGAATAAATTCGAATTAATCACCGACTCATCCCGCATTACTTGCTAATGGAAATACCATGGTCATTTGTCGTCCCTTTTTTCGCGCTGAACTTGTCTCAGGAGGTCGTTCCTTCCTTTCATCCCGATGGGGAATCAGACTTTTCTAGGCGGTATCTCAATTGTGAGTGTTCGGCTCATTAGCCCTATACACATCTCATGCAGTTACAGCTCATGAATCTTAAGATGGGGCGAGATTGAACTATAACTTTGTCATTGTTCTGTTCGTAGATTATTTCTGTCGGGTTAGTTGCTGTAGGCTCATTATCAGCTAACAAGAAACTACAAAAATATAGAGGTAATTAAATGAAGTTGTTTATGCTTGGATTTGCTACCTTGCTCACCAGCGGTTTAGTTTTTGCCGATACTACTGAGAATTCACCGGTGATTCACGATAAGACTGGCTTCTATGTTTCTATGGATATCGCAAAAGTCATATCAGTTACTGATACATCGGGCCAGTGCGGTGTGATTCCCGCACGTCTCGATTACCTGGACCATCAGGGGCGGGAGCATGTTTTGGACTATCTGGTTCAAGGAGGTTGCCCGAACGAAAACTGATGATCACTGCGGTCAATTAATAACGACACTTCCTAAAGTGCCATTTATAAATTTCATATCGCCCAAGCGACACCCTCCGTTATTACCTCAGGAAATTAATTCTATGAAACTGTCCACCCTTGTCATGGCCGGCCTATTGTCCGTCATCTCTGCCGCTGCCTTTGCCGAAGACGGTTCTGACCGGGCCCGCGCCCGTTGGGAGGCGTTCCAGGCCAGCCAGGTGGAGGCCCACACTGACGCCGCGCAAAAGGCCTTGGCAGCCCAGACCAAATACAACGATTCTTCTGCAGCAGACACTATTGAACAGAAGCAACAGCCCGATATCTGATCATTCGAGCCGTTCCCGACATTCACTTCTTTTACACTCGGCTAACTTGGATTTGGTGTTTAATTTAGCGCGCGATAATACGGGCGTTGCTCGTTAGCGCAACCAGCTTGGCTGTGGTGGCCCCGCTGGTGACTTGGTGGAGAAACTCTCTGTACTCCCGGCAAGGGGAAGAAGCCAGAGGTACGGGTGTCGCGGGTGACTGCGAATCTGAAGGAAGCATGTGAAACGCAGATTATATTCCAAAAGAAAACTGTTACTCCGAGTCCCGGATGGTATCCGAGGAAGACTCTGACACGGGTCAAGCATCGACGGCGTCCGTGACGTGGACGATCGCGGAGTCGGACACGCTTATGGCGCGGGTGGTTGCACCCGTCAACCTTAAGCGTGCGTTTCAGCGCGTAGTCAGCAACAAGGGCGCACCGTGTGCCGATGGCATTATTACTTGGGTTGCGGGATGAGCTGGCACCAACAGCCGAGGCTAAAAAAGGGGAACTCAACTAGCGCTGATCTTTTATTAGTTGCTTATGACGCGGGATTAGTGCTGATCGTTGTTCTGTGCTCGCTGAGCTTCTTTTTCCTTCCTGTGATTATTTATATCTAGTCTGGCACCCCAAGCGGTGACGACGACTCCAAAAACGACCAACAAAATCAGTTGAGTGGTAAGCATGGCTGTCTCCCTGTAAAGGGGCTATTGGACTTGCAATTGCATTCCATGCCAAATTTAAGTTGTTACAGTATCTTGCAGCGACGGACGCTTTTACGAGTGCGCACTAAACCCTGTCAGCTCGACGCTTCTGATTTTAAGAATCTTCTTATATCAACCGGATAATTCAGCTGTCATCTTCTTCATTTATTTCTCCGGATATTGAACGGCTATGAAGATAGATAGATCCAGAAAGGTTTATACAACCCTTTTTACGCGGGCTATTTTTTATACTGCGACAGCTGTTGGCGCCGCCCCGTCTTGCGCGACTAAATCGGTTACCAGTTATGCGCCAGCTACTGCGCCATATTACTGGCCCGCTGCATCGGCAGGCGCGTGAGGACGTCCTTCAAATAAGCATACGGATCATGCCTGTTGAGTCGCGCTGACTGGATCAAATTCATGATCGCCGCCGCCCGTTTATCGCTGCGCAGCGAACCTGCAAAAACTAGTTCTTACGACCCACGGCCCACGACCGGATCTGGTTCTCGGCCCAATCATTGGGCAAGGCCCCGTCTTCGAGATAGCGCGACAGCGCAGTCCAGCGTTTCAGGCTGTAGTCCAAGGCTCTGCTGATGGCTCTGCACGTTGTAGCCGATGATTACCTCGTGATCGGGGCTGTACACGTGAGTCCTGGCTTCAGTGTGCCCATCGAGACGCTGGCGCAGAAACTCGCCAGTTTCTTGGATAGTGAACGGCTTTTACTCGAACTTTTCGCATGCAGCTCCCCCCGGTCGCAGCTACGCGTCGATGAGTGCGCGAACTAACGACTAGTTGTACTCCCGTGAGCGCACCGCCGTGACTTATGCTTGCAAGCAGCAGTTCTGGAAAAGACGGTTCGCCTCGGTCTTTCGCCTGTTCGCCGGCGTTATCGATCGCGTCGAGCAAGATGATCAGTTGTCGATCAGTCGTTACTCGACGGACAGTATCCGCTGCTTGGCCTATTTTCAGCCGAAAGGCACGGATCAGGTCATCGCTATCGTCCGTACCCGGTAAAAGCGGATCACACAAGCCGCGACACGCGAGCTCATTGACGATATGGACTAATCCTTTTCTCGGCAGATGAGGCTTGCCACACTGTTCGTAAGCCATGTCCAACGCCTTGATGACCAGATCCGCATCCGGCTTGTTCGACAGCGCCCAATCACAGTCCCGATAACGCTGCAATCACCAACGACGTTACGTGCGCTTGATGATCCCAGCTGCACTGATGGCGTCTGCTGCCGTCCCAAATGGTAGAGGATGATCTGTCGCCATGAGTGTCTTTGAGGCCAATCAACCCTGGTCACCAGCAGTACTCCGCGATGTAGTCAATCACTGAGGCGCCCTAGCGAAGCTGAAAACGATCGTTGGTCAGGGTGCACTTAAAACGTAGACACAATCTTGTTATGATGCAGCCAAGTCAGATATCGTTCGCTTTATCTCATTTTCGAGTTTTAAGCGTCTAGATAAGATGTGAAGTGTCTGTGTTAATGTATGTTATTTGTTATGGGCTTTCTGTTCTTTGTTTTTGCGTTAATTAGCTATCTGAACTCGTTGCAAGAATGTGGATGTTTTAGGTGGCGTGTTTTTTTCATTGGGGTTATTTCTAAACTTCTAAGTTATTGGTAGGAGCTTAAAGCTATGATGATAGATGAAAGTACAGCTCAATTAAATAAGGCGGCAGAGCTTCGTCGTAAAAAGCTGCGTGGTAATGTCGGAAAGGCTGTTGTAGATTACGCAATGATCGACGACGGCGATAAAGTTATGGTGTGCGTAAGTGGTGGCAAAGATTCATTTGTAATGCTGGATGCGCTGCTACACCTCCAGCGCGTTGCGCACATAAAATTTAGCGTTGTAGCCGTAAATCTTGATCAGAAGCAACCTGGGTTTCCTGAGCATATTTTGCCTGAGTTTTTTGAGAGTAAAGGGATTGATTATTATATAATTGACAAAGATACTTATTCAGTCGTCAAGCAAAAGATTCCTGAGGGTAAAACAACCTGCTCTCTTTGTTCAAGACTCAGAAGGGGTACGCTTTATAGTTTTGCCGAGGGAATAGGGGCTACTAAATTGGCGCTTGGACATCATATGGATGATATGGTTGAGACCTTATTTCTCAACATGTTTTTCCAAGCGCAGATGAAAGGGATGCCGCCTAAACTTCTCAGTGACGATAAGAGGAATATCGTTATTCGGCCGCTCGCCTATTGCCGAGAAAAAGATGTAGCGAAGGTCGCTGCTGATAGTGCGTATCCGATCATTCCATGTAATCTCTGCGGCTCACAAGAGAATCTCCAAAGGAAAAAAATTAAATCGATGATTGCGGAGTGGGACTCGGTAAATCCCGGGTGCGTGGAAAATATTTTTCACAGCTTACAAAGCGTAAACCCTTCCCAGATGGCCGATCGCAGTCTGTTCGACTTCGTAAATCTGTCTATTGACAGATCGGAAGACCGGCCACCCTATAAGTTTGATGACGCAACGGTTTCTTCTTCCCGCGTTGAAAACTGGATAGATGTCGTCCAGGTTTTGTAAAGGTTCAACGTCTTTTTTTGAGGAAAGGGAGGTTCTGGAACTTGCGAAACCATGAAATTTACATTATCGATTTTTTTTGTAAATAATCTTATTCGTAAAACATAGTAAAATTATAGGGTTACGAGCATGAGTGTACTGTTTTCTAGGATATCCTTGAGCTATAAGGAAAAGACAGCTACACCATGCTCGACGTGCTGATGCACCTGCAGAAGGTGGCGCCGATCAAGTTCGAGATCGTCGCGGTGAACATGGACCAGAAGCAGCCGGGTTTCCCTGAGCATGTGCTGCCGGCTTATCTGAAAGAGCTGGGTGTGGAATACCACATCGTCGAAAAGGACACCTACTCGGTGGTCA
Source organism: Pseudomonas helvetica (assembly GCF_039908645.1). NCBI lineage: Bacteria > Pseudomonadati > Pseudomonadota > Gammaproteobacteria > Pseudomonadales > Pseudomonadaceae > Pseudomonas > Pseudomonas helvetica. The sequence goes on along the minus strand of NZ_CP150917.1, from coordinate 4,671,506 downwards.
AGGAACTGGTGCCAGAAGGCAAGACCACTTGCTCGTTGTGCTCGCGCCTGCGTCGCGGCACGCTCTACACCTTCGCCGACGAAATCGGCGCGACCAAAATGGCCCTCGGTCATCACCGCGACGACATCGTCGAGACGTTTTTCCTGAACATGTTCTACAACGGCTCGCTCAAGGCCATGCCGCCGAAGTTGCGTGCCGACGACGGCCGTAACGTAGTGATCCGCCCATTGGCCTACTGTAACGAGAAAGACATTCAGGCTTACTCGGACTTCAAGCAGTTCCCGATCATCCCGTGCAACCTCTGCGGCTCCCAGGAAAACCTGCAGCGTCAGGTGGTCAAGGAAATGCTTCAGGAGTGGGAGCGCAAGACGCCGGGCCGTACCGAAAGCATTTTCCGTGGTTTGCAGAACGTCATTCCGTCGCAGTTGGCGGACCGTAACCTGTTCGACTTCACCAACCTGCGTATCGACGAAACCGCTGCGTCGCGTTTTGTGAACGTGGTGAATCTCTGATTGCTGGACTGTTCTGACTTAACGGCGCTCGCGGGCGCCGTTTTTATTTCATTGCTCAGGAGAGGGCATGCGCGATTACAAGTGGCTGCACGAATACTGTCTGAACCGTTTTGGTTCGGCAGCCGAACTGGAAGCCCATCTGCCCGTGCCCAAGACCCCGGCACAGCTGCGCCAGATCAGCGATGATCGCTACCTGTCGACCTTGGCGTTGCGGGTGTTTCGCGCAGGCCTCAAGCACAGCCTGGTGGACGCCAAGTGGCCGGCATTCGAAGAAGTATTCTTCGGGTTCGATCCGGAAAAGGTCGTGCTGATGGGCGCCGAACACCTTGAGCGACTGATGCAGGACGCACGGATCATCCGCCACCTGGGCAAGCTCAAGAGCGTGCCGCGCAATGCGCAGTTCATCCTGGACGTGGCGAAAGAGAAGGGCAGCTTCGGCGAGTTGATCGCCGAATGGCCGGTGACCGACATCGTTGGCCTGTGGAAGTACCTGGCCAAACACGGGCATCAATTGGGCGGGTTATCGGCACCACGGTTTTTGCGGATGATCGGCAAGGACACCTTCGTGCCGAGCTATGACGTGGTCGCGGCGTTGAATGCGCAACAGATCATCGACAAGGTGCCGACCAGCCTGCGCGATCTGGCGACGGTGCAGAACGCCTTCAACCAATGGCACGCCGAGAGCGGCCGGCCAATGTGTCAGATATCGATGATGCTGGCTTACACCGTCAATCATTGAGGCCGTGTCGCCTTCATCGCGAGCAAGAGCTAGGCGCCCCCCTGCTCCTACGGTTTTAGTGGGTACGACACAAAACCGTAGGAGCAGGGGGGCGCCTAGCTCTTGCCCGCGATGGCGTCCTGTCAGGCGACGGAGATCTCGCCTTCGCCGGCCAGCTTACGGTTCAACTGGAACCGCCAGCGCACATACAGCAGTGCCGAGCAGAACACTGCCAGGCTCGCGGCCATTTCCAGCAGACCAAACACCTGTCGATTCGGGTCGAACGCGGCGGTCGCGCCCTTGATGAAATACAGGTTCACCACAAAACACATCCATGAATGCCCGCGCGCGCTGCCGCTGAGCATGCCTGGTGCCAGCACCAACAAGGGCACCAGTTCAATCAGCAGGATGACCCACGGCCGTGCACCATGCAGGTCGGCGATCAGCAGGTAATAGGCGCAGAGCAATCCCGCCAGGCCGAAGTAGCACAGCAGGCTGATGACGCGCATCGCCCGAACTCGCGGTTCGAGCCAATCGATGGAGGGCAGAACCTTCGGCTTTTTGGCCACGTTAGCGCTCCAGTTTCAGGGCGGTTTTCGCCAAGCGCAGACCCAAGGCCCGGCACAAGGCGACTTCATGCTCGTTCAAGCCGCTTTTGCCGTCAGCACCGGCGTGATGGCTGGCGCCGTAAGGCGTGCCGCCACCGCGGGTCTCGAGCAATGCCGATTCGCTGTAGGGCAGGCCGGTGATCAGCATGCCGTGGTGCAGCAATGGCAACATCATCGACAGCAAGGTGGTTTCCTGGCCGCCATGCAGGCTGGCCGTCGAGGTGAAGACCCCGGCCGGTTTGCCCACCAGTGCGCCGGTCAGCCACAGGTTGCTGGTGCCGTCGAGGAAGTACTTCAGCGGCGCCGCCATGTTGCCGAAGCGGGTCGGGCTGCCAAGGGCCAGGCCCGCGCAGTTTTTCAGGTCGTCGAGGCTGGCGTACAGCGCGCCTTCGTCGGGAATGTCCGGCGACACCGCCTCGCATTCGCTGGAGATCGCCGGCACCGTGCGCAGGCGCGCTTCCATCCCGGCCTGTTCCACGCCACGGGCAATCTGTCGGGCCATTTCATTGGTCGAGCCGCTGCGGCTGTAATACAGAACCAGAATGTACGGCGTACTCACGGCAGAATCTCCAGCAGGTTCTCTATCGGACGGCCGATGACGGCTTTGTCACCGACTTCGAGAATCGGTCGTTCCATGAGTTTTGGATGTTCGGCGATGGCGGCGATCAATTGCGCTTCGCTCAGGCTGCTGTCGGCCAGGTTCAGGGCTTTGAATTCGTCTTCGCCGGTGCGCAGCAATTGGCGGGCGCTGATGCCGAGTTTGCCCAGCAAGCTTTGCAGCTGCGCGGCGTTCAGCGGGGTTTCCAGGTAGCGGACCACGGTTGGAGTCAGGCCACGGGCTTCCAGCAGTTCCAGCGCACCGCGGGATTTCGAGCAGCGCGGGTTGTGATAAAGCGTCAGATCGGTCATGTGCGGTTCGCATCTTGCGTAAGGTGGCGGCTATTCTACCTGTGCAGCGAGCAGTCCTGAACCTTGGGAGGCGATGGGTCGCAGCAGAACCTGTTTTTTTTGAGTAAGGATGATCCCATGACAAGGCGACTGACAGCAGCATTGGCCCTCTTCGCAACCTTGCTGCTTGGCGGCTGCGGCTATGACTACGGCACCGATCAGTTGGGACAGAAAGTAGCGTCCGAGCGGTTGGATGGCCGATGGTTTGTACTTAATTACTGGGCCGAGTGGTGTAGCCCGTGCCGTACCGAAATTCCGCAATTGAACGTGTTGGCTGAACAGCTCAAAGGTCAGAAGATCAGTGTGTTCGGGGTCAATTTCGACAATGTGCAGGGCGAAGAACTCAAGAGCGCCAGTGAAAAGCTCGGGATTACGTTCACCGTGCTGGCCCAGGATCCGGCCGATCGCTTCGAATTGCCACGCAGCGAGGCGCTGCCGGTGACTTACATCATCGATGACAAGGGCAAGGTGCGTGAGCAGTTGATGGGAGAGCAGACGGCGGCGGGGGTGATGGCGAAGCTCAAGGTGTTGCAGGCGATGTGACGACTACTTGTGGCGAGGGGGCTTGCCCCCGTTCGAGTGCGGAGCAGTCGCAGAAACTGCGATGCGGTATCGCAGTTGCAGGATTAGGGGCTGCTTCGCAGCCCAACGGGGGCAAGCCCCCTCGCCACAGGAGCAATCGAGGGGTTTAGCCTTCTTCAAGCCACCAGCGCAGCGGCTTGCCTTCGGCGGGCCAGAAGCGCATTTGCTCGATCGGCGAGATGTCCCAGCGCTGCACGGATTCCAGCGCTTGCAGGAAGCGTTTTTCCTGTTCCATCAAGGCCGGGGCGCACATTTTGCGAGTGCTGCCGACTTTGCCGAAGCTCAGTTTGTCACCGTCCAGCGTGTAGGGCGCGAACCAGTGGTTGCAGCCACCATTGCCATAAGCGCGACCGTCTTCACCCAGGGTGATGGTCAGGTGGCTGTAGTCGATCAGCGGGCGTTCGCCGATCCACTCCAGCACATAGCTGCGATCCTGCTGCAGTTGCACCGGCTCAGCGGCGCAACCCAGCAGGCTGGCACCTGCCATGGCGGCCAGAACGAGGTGTTTCATTACACGGGCTCCTGGCATTTCGGGCACAGGTGCTTCTCGCTGGCGGTGGTCCAGCCCAGTTCGGCAATCCGTGCGGTGGCGGCCGGTTTTTCGGCCTTGTTGCCCAGCTTGGCGTCGACCGCGAACTCGAATTTCAGTTCTTTGGCGCAGCTGTCGCAGTTCACTTGCCAGTTGTGGATCGCCAGTTCACCAAACACCGGACCACTGGCCACGGCAACCCACTGGCCCATGGGTTTGAGCAGGTGACGAACGTTTTCAACGGTCAGGCGCATGGACAAGTCCTTGCTGCCTTTGAGGGTGACCAACAACACGTCATCGGCGCGTATCGAGCCGCCGTTGCCGGTGACTTGATAACGCCCCGGCGTCAGCGCGCGGCATTCGGTCAGGGTGTGTTGCGGGTTCATCAGGCTGTAGCGGAAATCGTGTTCGACCATGGGTCCTCCAAATATGCGCGGTATGCTAGCACGCGAAAGAATCGGGCATGGCCCATGGTTGCGACCTTCGATCAGACCAAATCAGCTTTCGACCTGATTGTGAGGTGTGCCAGCGGCCCAATCGGTGATGTTCTGCAAGGTGGTCATGGCAATTGCGGCCAATGCTTCGTGGGTCAGGAAGGCCTGGTGTGCGGTGATGATCACGTTAGGGAAGGTCAATAGCCGCGCCAACACGTCGTCTTGCAGCGGCCGGTCGGAGCGGTCCTCGAAGAACAGTTGGGCTTCTTCTTCATAGACGTCCAGCCCCAGATACCCCAATTGACCGCTTTTCAGTGCGTCGACCAGCGCGGGTGTGTCCACCAGTCCGCCACGCCCGGTGTTGATCAGCATGGCGCCGGGCTGCAGATGTGCCAGCGACTGGCTGTTGATCAGGTGTTTGCTATCGGCGGTCAGCGGGCAGTGCAGGCTGATGATCTGCGCTTCGGCCAACAGCTCAGGTAACGGCAGGTAACGGACACCGAGCGCCTGGACTTGCGGATTGGGGAAGGGGTCGTAAGCCAGCAGCTTGCAGCCAAACCCGGTCATGATTTTCGCGAAGGTGGCGCCGATCTGGCCGGTGCCGACCACGCCGACGGTCTTGCCGAACAGGTCGAATCCGGTCAGCCCGTGCAGGCTGAAATCGCCTTCGCGGGTCCGGTTGTAGGCGCGGTAAAGGCGTCGGTTCAGGGCCAGGATCAACGCCACCGCGTGCTCGGCCACGGCGTGGGGCGAGTAGGCCGGCACGCGGACGATGCTCAAACCCAGGCGTTTCGCGCACGCCAGGTCAACGTGGTTGTAACCGGCCGAGCGCAGGGCTATCAGGCGCGTACCGCCTGCGGCCAGTCGTTCAAGTACCGGCGCACTCAGGTCGTCATTGATAAAGGCGCAGACCACTTCATGCCGCTCGGCCAGCGCCGCCGTATCCAGACTCAGGCGTGCAGGCTGGAAGTGCAACTCGATACCGGCGGGCACTTTGGCTGCGAGAAAACTCTCGCGGTCGTATGTCTGGCTGCTGAAGAGAATCGTACGCATGGCGTCATCCTTGTGCTCGAGTGCGCTGAGTTTACCCCTCAACACCCGCCGCGCCATTGCGCTGGGTCAAGCGCCGATACGCGCTTGCGAGGCCAGGCGGTTGATCGCCCGCTCAAGCTCTTCCAGCGCCACGACCGCTTTGGGGTCTTGTTGCTTGAGCAGGGTTTCACTGCGCTGACAGGCCGCACGCAACTGCGGAACGCCGCAATAGCGTGTCGCCCCGTGCAGGCGGTGGACCCGTTCGATCAGGGCATTCTGGTCATTGCTTTCACGAGCGACGCGAATCGCCTCGCGATCGGCTTCCAGTGAGGCCAGCAACATCGCCAGCATGTCGGCCGCCAGATCGGCTTTGCCGGCCGCCAGGCGCAGGCCTTCATCGGGATCGAGTACCAGCAGGTCGCTGTTGTTGCCATAAACGTCGGCCCGCTCCGGACCGTGGTTACGCAGGGCCAGCCCGGTCCACTTCAACACCACCTGCGCCAGTTGGCGTTCGCTGATCGGTTTGGTCAGGTAATCGTCCATGCCGCTTTGCAGCAAGGCGCGTTTTTCGTTGGCCATCGCGTGTGCGGTGAGGGCGACAATCGGCAGTGGCGTGCAATGCCGTTCGCTTTCCCATTGGCGAATCGCCTCGGTGCTTTGGCGTCCATCCATACCCGGCATCTGCACGTCCATCAGCACCAGATCGAAGGCTTCGGTCTGCACGGCCTTGACCGCTGCGTAACCGCTTTCGACTGCCAGTACCTTGGCACCCATGTCTTCGAGCAGCGTCTGTACCAGCAGCAGGTTGGCCGGGTTATCGTCAACGCAGAGTACTTTGGGCGCGCGGCTGGAAATTGGTTCGCCCGGTTCATTGCGTAACTGACGCGGGTTGACCAGATCCGACAGCGCACGTCGCAACTTGCGGGTGCAGGCCGGTTTGGCCTGCAATTGGCTGTGAGGGTTGGGCACCGAGAGATGGAACAGCGTCTGTTCGGTGGTCGGGCACAGCACCAGCACTTTGCAACCCAGGTGCTCGAGGTCCCAGATATGCTGATTCAGCCGCTCCGGCGGCATGTCGTTGGAGGTGATGCCGAGCACGGCAAGGTCAATCGCCTGCTCGGTCTGGTGCGCGCCGGTGACGCCATTGGTCAGGCTTTCGAGGGTGTTGAACGGGGTCACTTCAAGGCCACAGTCTTCCAGCTGATGCTGCAAGGCCTGGCGTGCCAGTTCGTGGTTTTCCAGCACTGCAACGCGGCGTCCGAGCAACGGTGGTCCTGGCAGGTCTTCGGCATCGTCGCGGGTTTTTGGCAGGCTCAGGCTGACCCAGAATTCCGAGCCTTCGCCCGGCGTGCTGTCGACCCCAATCTCGCCGCCCATCTGCTCGATCAGACGCTTGGAAATCACCAGCCCCAGACCGGTACCGCCCGGTTGCCGCGACAATGAATTGTCGGCCTGGCTGAAGGCCTGAAACAACGCGCGTACGTCCTGATTCGACAGGCCGATGCCAGTGTCCTGAATGCTGATGCGCAGTTGCACGCTGTCTTCGTGTTCTTCTTCAAGCATGGCGCGGGCGACGATGGTGCCTTCGCGGGTGAACTTGATCGCGTTACTCACAAGGTTGGTAAGGATCTGCTTGAGCCGCAGCGGGTCACCGACCAGCGACAGCGGGGTGTCGCGGTACACCAGGCTGACCAGTTCGAGCTGTTTGGCGTGGGCGGCCGGGGCGAGGATGGTCAGGGTGTCCTGGAGCAGATCGCGCAGGTTGAACGGAATGCTGTCGAGTACCAGTTTGCCGGCCTCGATTTTCGAGAAGTCGAGAATCTCGTTGATGATTCCCAGCAGGCTGTCGGCGGACTTTTCGATCGTGCCCAGGTAGTCGAGCTGACGCGGCGTCAGTTCGCTTTTTTGCAGCAAGTGGGTGAAACCGAGGATGCCGTTGAGCGGCGTACGAATCTCGTGGCTCATGTTGGCGAGGAACTCGGACTTGATCCGGCTCGCTTCCAGGGCTTCCTTGCGCGCCAGATCCAGCTCGATGTTCTGGATCTCGATGGTTTCGAGGTTCTGCCGGACGTCTTCGGTGGCCTGATCGATGCTGTGCTGCAGTTCTTCCCGGGCGTTTTGCAGGGTACTGGCCATGCGGTTGATACCCGAGGCCAGTTCATCCAGCTCCTGGCTGCCAAGCGGGGGCAGGCGGGTTTCGAGATGACCCTCCTTGAGTTGTGCCACGGCCTGCTTGATCAGGTTCAGCGGTGTATTGATGGTGCGACCCATACGCAATGCCAGCAGCGCGGTACCGACCAGGCCGGCGGCGATCAACAGCACGCTGGCGAACAGGCTGCGGTAACCGCGCAGCAACATGCCGTTGTGGGAGAGTTCCAGCTCGACCCAGCCCAGCAAGCGATCGGATTCATCGGGGATCAGCTCACCGGCCAGGTTGCGATGCCTGCCAAACACCGGCAGCAGGTAACGGGTGGCGTCGTTGCCGGTGCGTTGCAGCATATGCGCGCTTTCGCCGGTGGGCGGCTGGTTGAGCATCAGCGGCCCGGCGTGCGCCAGTTGCGTACGGTCCGGCGCCAGGAACGACACGGCGCGCACGTCCGGTTGCTCCAGCGACTGGGTCGCGATGCGTTCCAGCAAGTCGTCATTCTTGTGGCCCATGGCCGGGGCGACCAGAGGTGCCAGCTGTTCGGCGATCATTTCGCCGCGTTGCAGAAGTTGGGTTTGCAGGTCGGACTGTTGCATCCAGGTGAAGTAGCCACCCAGAACCAAGGCCATCAGGCTGGTCGGCAACAAGGTCAACAACAATACGCGACCTTTGATCCCCAGTTTCTTCAGCACGTCACTCTCCTGCTATCACGCTGTTTATAGATGACCGTGCGTGCATCCGGCACGCGCTACCCGCGCAGTGTAGCGATTTGCTGGCAGGCAATCCCGGCAAATTATCCAGAGCTTTGTGACGGTTTGAACGTTACCGGGAGCCGCGACGAGAGTCACGGGTTGCTCACTGCCGGGCAATCTAGAATAATCAGTGATTGAGAATGACTTGCAGAAGCTAATGACTCCCGTATCCGTTGTCCCCCCGCGTGTCCTGGCGATTGAAGACGACCTTGTAGTGGGGGCACATGTTCATGAACATCTGGGGCGCTGTGGTTTTCAGGTGACCTGGTGCCAGAACGGCGAGGACGGGTTGGCGATTGCTCGTAAGCAGACCTTCGATATCGTGCTGATGGATATTGTGCTGCCAGGCATGGATGGCCTGGCGGTATTGACCGACCTGCGGACCCGCGATTCCACCCCGGTGCTGCTGATGTCGGCACTGGGCGCCGAAGCGGATCGCATCAGCGGTTTTCGTCTGGGGGCCGATGACTACCTGCCCAAGCCTTTCAGCATGGCCGAGTTGCGGGTACGCATCGAAGCTATCCTGCGGCGGGTGGCCCTGGACCGGCGACATACGTCGCCAGCGTTCAACGGCGACGTTCACAACCTGCGTTTCGATGATGAACAGTGTGATGTTCATTATGCTGAGCAGTGGGCCGGACTGACTCGCAGCGAATACCGGCTGCTGGAAACCCTGAACCGCAATGGCGATGAAGTGCTCGGCAAGGCCTTCCTTTATCAGCAGGTGTTGCAGCGCGGCTACGCGCCCCACGACCGCAGCCTGGACATGCACATCAGCCAGATTCGCCGAAAACTCAAGGCCATCGGCTACGGCGAACGCGAAGTGCGCACGGTCTGGGGCAAGGGTTATGTAATGAGTGCCGTTGATGAAGTGGTCTGAGCGGGCGGTGCCTTTGAGCAACCAGGATCAACAGGCCCGGGCTTGCGATCAAATGTCCAGGGCCCGGCAGCAACAACTGCTGCGCGACTTGTCTCATGAACTGCGCACACCATTGAGCCGTCTGCGCGTGGCCAGCGAAAGCGAAGAGGATCTGCTGCAACTGCGCGAGCGCATCGGTCGCGAAGTCGATGGCATGCAACGGTTGGTAGAAGACACTCTGCAACTGGCCTGGCTCGACGCGGAGCACTCGCCATTACCGGACGAGGCGATCCAGATTCAGGCACTTTGGGAAATGCTCACGGAAAACGCCTGCTATGAAAGCGACTGGGCTGCCGAGCGATTGCACTGCGCGGTGGAGGCTTCATGCTGGGTTCGCGGCCATCTGAATACCTTGGCCCAGGCACTGGAAAACATCCTGCGCAACGCCATCCGCCATTCTCCGGTCGGTGGCAGCGTGCGCCTCGATGGGCAGCGCGACGGCGATTACTGGCTGCTGTGGCTCGAAGATCAGGGCGGCGGTGTCGCCGAAGACGATCTGGAGCGTATGTTCGACCCGTTCACCCGACTCGACGGCTCACGCCCCGGCAATGGCGGCTTTGGCTTGGGCCTAAGCATCGCGCGCAACGCGGTGCAGCGTCAGGGCGGGCGCTTGTGGGCGGAGAACACGGGGCAGGGGTTGCGGCTGAATATGCGGTTGTTGGCTCATTAAGGAATGCCTCTAGGGACGCTCTGCATCCCGCATCTGGGCGCATGTAGCGCAGAGCGCCACGGGCTGCATTCCCACGCAGAGCGTGGGAACGATCTGAGTCAATACCAGCGCTTATTCCCATTAGCCATAAGCACCACACTTTGCGTGATATGGCCTGCGCACGTTTGCCGGTATGATGGTCGCCCCCGCAGTCTGGATTGCGAATACGCCATGACCTTGCAGTACCCAACCATCGCCGATTGCGTCGGCAACACTCCGCTGGTTCGTTTGCAGCGCCTGCCCGGCGCCACCAGCAACACCCTGCTGCTCAAGCTCGAGGGTAATAACCCGGCGGGTTCGGTCAAGGACCGTCCGGCGCTGTCGATGATTACCCGTGCCGAGTTGCGTGGGCAGATCCATGCTGGCGATACGCTGATCGAGGCGACCTCCGGCAACACCGGGATTGCCCTGGCCATGGCCGCGGCGATCAAGGGTTACAAGATGATCCTGATCATGCCCGACAACTCCAGCGCTGAACGCAAGGCTGCGATGACCGCTTATGGCGCGGAGCTGATTCTGGTCAGCCAGGAAGAGGGCATGGAAGGTGCTCGCGACCTCGCCGAGCGGATGCAGGCTGAGGGTCGCGGCAAGGTGCTCGACCAGTTCGCCAACGGCGACAACCCCGAGGCGCATTACACCGGTACCGGCCCGGAAATCTGGCGCCAGACCCAGGGCACCATTACTCATTTCATCAGTTCCATGGGCACCACGGGCACCATCATGGGTGTCTCGCGTTACCTGAAAGAACAGAATCCGGCGGTGCAGATCGTCGGCCTGCAACCGATGGAAGGCTCGGCGATTCCGGGTATCCGTCGCTGGCCGCAGGAATACCTGCCGAAGATCTATCAAGCCGATCGGGTTGACCGGATCGTCGACATGGCCCAAAGCGAAGCCGAAGACGTGACCCGTCGTCTGGCGCGCGAAGAAGGGATCTTCTGTGGCGTGTCCTCGGGTGGTGCTGTAGCCGCGATGCTGCGCCTGTCCAAAGAAGTCGAAAATGCGGTGATGGTCGCGATCATTTGTGACCGTGGCGACCGTTACTTGTCGACCGGCATTTTCGACGCACCCAACTGATGGCCAAGCAAGAGAGAGGCCTGCGCTTCCAACCCACTGGCGGCAGCAAGGCCCCGCAAGTCCCGACCGGCAAAAAGCAGCGCTTGAGCATCGAGCGTCTGGCCAATGACGGTCGCGGTATCGCGTTTTTCGAAGGTCGTACCTGGTTCGTCATCGGTGCTTTGGCTGGTGAAGAAGTCGAGGCGCGCGTCCTGGGTGCCCACGGCAAAGTTGTCGAGGCACGCACCGAGCGCGTTTTCGTCGCCAATCAATTGCGTCGTCCGGCACCGTGCGCCCATGCCGGGCGCTGCGGTGGTTGCAGCGTGCAGCATCTGCCCCACAGCGAACAACTCGCCCTGAAACAGCGCATGCTCGCCGAGCAGTTGTCGCGGGTAGCGGGTGTCGAACCCGAGCAGTGGGCGGAGCCCTTGAGCGGTCCTGAGTTCGCCTACCGACGTCGCGCCCGGGTGGCGGTGCGTTGGGACGTGAAGACGAAAAAACTCGAAGTCGGTTTTCGTGCCGCCGGCAGCCAGGACATCGTCGGTATCAACGATTGCCCGGTGCTGGTACAGCCCTTGCAGCCGATCATGAGTGGCTTGCCGGAAATGCTCAGGCGTTTGAGCAAGCCTCAAGCGTTGGGTCATGTGGAGTTGTTCGCCGGTTCATCCCTGGCCTTGTTGTTGCGGCACATGGCGCCACTGTCTGAAAACGACCTGAGCATTCTCAAGGAATTCTGCGCATTCCATGACGCCCAATTGTGGCTGCATGGAGAAGGAGAGCCGCAACCGGTCGATGCCGATCAGGCGTTGGGTTACCGACTTGAGCAATGGGATCTTGAACTGGCGTATCGCCCGGGTGACTTCATTCAGGTGAATGCCGGGGTCAATGAAGCGATGGTCGCCCAGGCGCTGGAATGGCTGAAGCCTGCCGCTGACGAACGCGTGCTCGATCTGTTCTGTGGCTTGGGTAACTTTGCCTTGCCGCTGGCGCAGAAAGTCCGTGAAGTGGTAGCGGTGGAAGGTGTGCAGGCCATGGTCGAGCGCGCCGCTGCGAATGCCGCTAGCAACAATCTGCATAACGCGAAGTTTTTTCAGGCCGATTTATCCCAGCCTTTGGCTGATGCCAAATGGGCCAGCGAGGGCTTTTCTGCGGTACTCTTGGACCCACCGCGCGACGGTGCTTTCGAGGTGGTGCGCACACTCGCATCACTGGGTGCCAAGCGCTTGGTTTATGTGTCGTGCAACCCGGCAACTTTGGCCCGCGACACGGTCGAACTGATCAAGCAGGGCTACCGGTTAAAACGTGCCGGGATCCTCGATATGTTTCCTCAGACGGCACATGTCGAGGCCATGGCGTTATTTGAAGCGAGCTAGGATGGCTCGTCTGGTCCGACCAGACCGCTCATGCATCAGCCATTCAGCCCGGCAAGGGCGCATGAGCAACGAAGGTCAGCGATTTGACGCATTGAATCTGCGTCGTAGGGAAGGTAAGCAAGATGGTACAGGTGAGAGCACACCAGCCGATCAATACCGACGGCAGTATCAATCTCGAGGCTTGGCTCGATCATGCGGTCAGTGTCGATCCGGCACTGGATCGCGAAGCCTTGAAAGAAGCCTGCGAGTTCGCTCGTCAGGCCGAACAGCAAGACAAAGCGGCGAAGAATCTCTGGGCCGAAGGCACGTCGAGTTTTCGTACGGGCCTTGAGATCGCAGAGATCCTCGCCGACCTCAAGCTCGATCAGGATTCGCTGGTCGCGGCAATTCTTTACCGTGGCGTACGCGAAGGCCATATCCAGCTGCCGGCCGTCAGCCAGCGCTTTGGTCCGGTGGTCGCCAAACTGATCGATGGCGTGCAGCGCATGGCAGCGATCAGCGCTAGCCTGAGCCCGCGCCAATCGTTGGTGCTGGGCTCTCAGGGCCAGGTGGAAAACCTGCGCAAGATGCTCGTGGCCATGGTCGACGACGTCCGCGTCGCGCTGATCAAACTGGCCGAGCGCACCTGCGCGATCCGTGCGGTGAAAACCGCCGATGACGAAAAGCGCAACCGGGTCGCCCGGGAAGTCTTCGACATCTATGCGCCGCTGGCTCACCGTCTTGGCATCGGTCATATCAAATGGGAGCTGGAGGACTTGTCCTTCCGTTACCTGGAGCCTGACCAGTACAAGCAGATCGCCAAGTTGTTGCATGAGCGACGCCTTGATCGCGAGCGGTTCATCAGTGATGTGATGAACCAGTTGCAGGCCGAATTGCAGGCTACCGGCGTCGATGCCGACATCAGCGGCCGGGCCAAACACATCTATTCGATCTGGCGCAAAATGCAGCGCAAGGGTCTGGAATTCAGCCAGATCTACGACGTGCGTGCGGTGCGCGTGCTGGTGCCGGAAATGCGCGACTGCTACACCGCGCTGGGCATCGTCCACACCTTGTGGCGGCACATCCCGAAAGAGTTCGACGACTACATCGCCAACCCGAAAGAGAACGGCTACCGCTCGCTGCACACTGCGGTCATCGGCCCTGAAGGCAAGGTGCTGGAAGTACAGATCCGCACCCACGCGATGCACGAAGAGGCCGAGCTGGGCGTTTGCGCGCACTGGCGCTACAAGGGCACCGACGTCAAATCCGGCTCCAATCACTACGAAGAGAAAATCTCCTGGCTGCGTCAGGTGCTCGAGTGGCACGAAGAGCTGGGCGATATCGGTGGTCTGGCGGAACAGCTACGGGTCGATATCGAGCCGGATCGGGTGTACATCTTTACCCCCGACGGTCACGCGATCGACTTGCCAAAAGGCGCCACACCGCTGGACTTCGCCTACCGCGTACACACCGAAATCGGTCATAACTGCCGGGGCGCGAAGATCAACGGGCGGATTGTTCCGCTCAACTACAGCCTGCAGACCGGTGAGCAGGTCGAGATCATCACCAGCAAGCACGGCACGCCGAGCCGCGACTGGCTGAACCCGAACCTGGGTTACATCACCACCTCGCGAGCGCGGGCAAAAATCGTTCACTGGTTCAAGTTGCAGGCGCGTGACCAGAACGTCGCGGCCGGTAAAACCCTGTTCGAGCGCGAACTCAATCGCCTCGGTCTGCCGCAGGTGGATTTCGAAAAGCTGGCCGACAAGGCCAACATGAAAACCGCCGAGGACATGTTTGCAGCGTTAGGTGCCGGCGATTTGCGCCTGGCGCAACTGGTCAACCTGGCGCAGCAACTGGTCGAGCCGGAACGCGGCAACGAACAGCTGGAACTGATTCCGCGCAAAGCCACTGGCTACAAGCCGGGCAAGCGCGGCGACATCCAGATCCAGGGCGTCGGCAACCTGATGACCCAAATGGCCGGCTGCTGCCAGCCGTTGCCGGGTGATGCGATCGTCGGCTACATCACTCAGGGTCGTGGCGTCAGCATTCACCGCCAGGACTGCGCCTCGGTGCTGCAGCTGGCCGGGCGCGAGCCTGAGCGGATCATCCAGGTCAGCTGGGGCCCGGTGCCGGTGTTGACCTATCCGGTGGACATCATCATTCGTGCCTACGACCGTTCCGGTCTGCTGCGTGACGTGTCGCAAGTGCTGCTCAACGAGCGGATCAACGTGCTGGCGGTCAACACTCGCTCGAACAAAGAGGACAACACCGCGTTGATGTCCCTGACCATCGAGATTCCGGGGCTGGACGCATTGGGGCGGTTGTTGGGGCGTATTTCCCAATTGCCGAACATCATCGAAACCCGGCGCAACCGCACCCCGTGACGGTGATCAATGTGGGGGCGGGCTCGCGAAAGCGATTTGCCTGGCACGGCGCCGACCTTGCAGGAGCTGAGCGTGCTCGCGATAGCGGTGTGTCATGCGTGCCGCCATCACGAGCTAGCTTTGCTCCTACAGTGTGAAGAGATTGATAGATGTATTCACTTCAAGACTTGCTACACCTGATGAACCGCCTGCGGGATCCGCAGTTCGGCTGTCCGTGGGATATCAAGCAAACGTACCAGACCATCGTCCCGCATACCCTGGAAGAGGCCTACGAGGTGGCTGATGCCATCGAGCGTGGCGACTTCGATCATTTACAGGGTGAGCTGGGCGATCTGCTGTTCCAGGTGGTGTATTACAGCCAACTGGCGCGGGAAGAAGGGCGTTTCGAGTTCGACGGTGTGGTCGACAGCATCACCCGCAAACTGATTCGTCGTCATCCCCATGTATTCCCGACAGGTGATCTGTACGCACCGCTGGATATCCCGCGCCTCAGTGAGGAGCAGGTCAAGCAGCGCTGGGAGGAGATCAAGGCCGAGGAGCGGGCCGAGAAGTCCCTGGCCCCTGAACAATTGTCCTTGCTCGATGATGTGCCGGCAGCGCTGCCGGCGTTGTCCCGTTCGGCCAAGCTGCAGAAGCGCGCGGGGCAGGTGGGTTTCGACTGGCCGGATGCATTGCCGGTGCTCGATAAGGTCCGCGAAGAGCTTGATGAAGTGCTTGAAGCCATGGCGGATAACGACGCGACAGCGATCAGTGACGAAGTCGGCGATCTGCTGTTTTCAGTGGTCAACCTGGCGCGTCACCTCAAGGTCGATCCCGAAAGTGCATTGCGCGGCGCCAACAGCAAGTTTGAAAGACGCTTCCGATTTATCGAACAGGCATTGCGCGACACCCTCCGTCCCATAGAAGATTGCACCCTCGAAGAGTTGGACGCCTTGTGGGGCGAAGCCAAACGTCAGGAAAAGAATTTGCCCAGCTGCGGCTGAGCTGTTGCCTAAGTGAGTAAGCACCATGAGCCTTTCCCTTCGCGACCAGTTGCTCAAAGCAGGGCTGGTCAACCAAAAGCAGGCCAAACAGGTCGGCAAAGAAAAACAGAAGCAGCAACGTCTGGCCCACAAAGGTCAGATCGAACTCGATGATTCCCAGCAGCGCGCGGCCCAGGAGGCCATGGCCGAGAAGGTCAAGCGCGACCAGGAACTCAATCGCCAGCAGCAGGAAAAGGCCGAGCAGAAGGCCCGTGCCGCACAGGTCAAGCAATTGATCGAAGTCTCGCGCCTGCCGAAGTTGACCACTGAGGACTACTACAACTTCGTGGACGACAAGAAGGTCAAGCGCATCTGCGTCAACACCCTGATGCGCAACAAGCTCAGCAGCGGTTCCCTGGCGATCGTGCATCACGCCGGCGGTTACGAAGTGATCCCGCGTGAAGCGGCCCTGAAGATCCAGGAGCGCGATCCACAACGTATCGTGCAACTGAATGTGAAGACAGAAGAAGTCAGCGCCGAAGACGATCCGTACGCGGCCTATCAGATCCCTGACGATCTGATGTGGTAAGCCTTTAAAGGTTGCAACAACGACAAACCCCGCTCATTGGCGTAATGCTGTTCACTTAAGGAAGTCTGGAGGCCTGAGAAGTATCTGTGGCGAGGGAGCTTGCTCCCGCTGGACTGCGTAGCAGGCCCAATTCAGGGCCGCTTCGCGCCCCAGCGGGAGCAAGCTCCCTCGCCACAACTGCGGTTGTGCCTGAAACATCGGCTTAAGTGAACAGCATTACGCTCATTGGCGGGGTTTGTTGTTTTCAATGCGGTCATTACACGGAACGGGCGTCTCGTTGCTGTTCCAGATTTTCCAGTTCGGCCTTGTAGCTGTGGGCATCGCTCTCGGAGTGGAACATCCCCACCAGCATGTCTTGTTGATAGACGTCCCAGATCCGGATGCCGGCGGCTACGCCTTCGTGGGATTTATGTGAATCGTCGCGTTCAGTTACTTTTACAGTCATCTGCTGGCTCCAATCTCAATTGTTCTGCAGCAAGGCGTGTGCAGGCCTTTGTTATATGTTTTGTTAGCTTGCTAAGTAAATGCCTGCGATCGGTAACGATCTTTTGCAGAAATTGAAAAAATCCCGCAGCCCTTGCAGGCCGTGACATTCGGTCGCAGGGCGTTGGGTTTCATGACAGAAGTTTCATGTTTCCAAGGGCTTGGACACAAAACGACAGGCGAAAAAAAGCCTCGCAATCGCGAGGCTTCTTCATTTCGAGCTGCTTGCTTAGCTGCCTTTGACAGCCTTGCCGTCAACCGTACCGTCGAGGAGCATGATGTTGTACTCCTTGCCGTCGGTCTCGACCTGGCGCAGGGCTACCAGGATGTAGCCCCAGTCCTTGGCGAACCACATTTCGGTGATGCGTTTGTTCTGTGTCGGGTCGCGAACACGTTCGACCTTGATCGCATCGACCGAGCCCGCTTTGGTCTGGACTTTTTCCTGGCCAATCACGCGGAAGTCGTAGGTGTCGGTGTCTTCACCTTCGACCACTTGGTAGCTCATGCTTTTTTTGCCGGCGGCTACATCGCGCTGCAGCGCCAGTTGGTAGGTGGACTTGTCCAGCATGCCGGTGTTGAGCGGTACCTTGACCGGATCGCCGCGATCAGTGCCGGTGACCATCTTGGTGGTCCAGTCGAAGTCCAGATTGACCTTCTTGGCTTTACCCAGGCCGCCGCGTTCGAAGCGATATGACTGGGGCAGCAAGGCGTCCTTGTCCAGCTTCAGGGTGCTTTCTTCGGTCAGGCTGGCGACCAGCATGGAGGCCTTGAAATTCAAGGTCCAGGAGCCGTTATCATTTTTCGACAGGCTGCGTTCGGCCGAACCGCTCATCGGGAGCTGCTTCCAGTCGGCGGTGTAGCTGGCGGAGAACGGTTGAAGGTCTGCCGCCTGCGCAAGGGGCAGGGCGAGCAGAGCACAAGCGAAGAGCAGGGCGCGACGCATAAAATCTCCTAGTTTCGAATCAAGTGACCGCTGGCCGCGAGTAACTGACCATCCAGTAAAGCACCTTGTTCGCCAAGGCTCAGTCGGCCCTCGGCAAACCAGCGTACGGCCATCGGGTAAATCTGGTGTTCGCGGGCGTGAACCCGTTGCGCCAGACTTTGCGGCGAATCGTGCAACTCTACCGGTATTACTGCCTGTACGACCAGTGGTCCGCCATCGAGTTCCTCGGTGACGAAGTGCACGCTGCAGCCATGTTCGGTGTCGCCGGCTTCCAGCGCTCGCTGATGAGTGTGTAACCCTTTGTATTTGGGTAGCAGCGAAGGATGGATATTGAGCAGGCGACCCTGATAGTGACGGACGAAATCAGCGCTGAGAATACGCATGAATCCGGCCAGTACCACAAGCTTGGGTTGGAAGGCGTCGATCAATTCGATCAAGGCGGCATCGAAGGCCTCGCGACCTTCGAAAGCCTTGTGATCCAGGGTGCGGGTGTCGATACCCGCATCCCTGGCGCGCTGAAGGCCGTAGGCATCAGCGCGGTTCGAGATCACGGCGCGAATGCGCACAGGGTTGTCCGCGTTCTGCGCGTCGTCGATCAAGGCCTGCAAGTTACTGCCGGTGCCGGACAACAGCACCACAACATCACAGGTGGCGGACATCTGCTCTTGCATCAATGCGCCTTGAGGTTCTTCAGTTCAACCTGAGCCGCGCCTTCGGCAGCGGTAGCGATCTGACCGATGACCCAAGGCTGCTCGCCGGCTTCACGCAGTACGTTCAGGGCGGTTTCAACGTGCTCCTGGGCAACGCAGATCACCATGCCGACGCCGCAGTTCAGCACACGGTGCATTTCGGTTTCGTCGACGTTGCCTTTCTCTTGCAGCCAGTCGAACACGGCCGGACGGGTCCAGCTCGCTACGTCAACCACCGCCTGAGCGCCTTTTGGCAGGACGCGCGGGATGTTGTCGAGCAGGCCGCCACCGGTGATGTGGGCCATGGCCTTGACTGCGCCGGTGTCTTTGATCAGCTTGAGCAGCGGCTTGACGTAGATACGGGTTGGCGCCATCAGCAGGTCGGTCAGCGGCTTGCCGTCGAGCTGGATGTTTTCGATGTCTGCACCCGACACTTCGATGATCTTGCGGATCAGCGAGTAGCCGTTGGAGTGCGGGCCGGAAGACGGCAGGGCGAGCAGGGCATCGCCAGCGGCAACTTTCGAACCGTCGATGATTTCCGACTTCTCGACCACGCCCACGCAGAAGCCGGCCAGGTCGTAGTCTTCGCCTTCGTACATGCCAGGCATTTCAGCGGTTTCACCGCCCACTAGCGAGCAGCCGGACAGTTCGCAGCCAGCACCGATGCCGGTGACGACTTGAGCGGCGGTGTCGACGTTCAGTTTGCCGGTGGCGTAGTAGTCGAGGAAGAACAGCGGTTCGGCACCGCAGACCACCAGGTCGTTGACGCACATGGCAACCAGGTCGATGCCGATGCTGTCGTGCTTGTTCAGGTTCAGAGCCAGGCGCAGCTTGGTGCCGACGCCGTCGGTGCCGGATACCAGCACGGGCTGCTTGTAGCCAGCCGGGATTTCGCAGAGGGCGCCGAAACCGCCCAGGCCGCCCATGACTTCCGGGCGCGCAGTGCGCTTGGCGACGCTCTTGATGCGTTCGACCAATGCTTCACCGGCGTCGATGTCTACACCGGCGTCCTTGTAGCTCAGGGAGGGTTGCTTGCTCATGATCCAGGCCTTTAGGGGGGATTCAGGGGTAACGACCGAGTTCGGCGAGTGCGCTGAAATACGTCTGGCACGATTGCCGCGCAAGTATTTCAGAGTACCCAGCCGTTGCCGGTCTACGAAGGCGCGCGATTTTATCAGGCTTGAGGGGCAGCGGCCATCCTCGGGCCGACGGGCAGAGGCATATCGTGTTAAAAAAACCGAAAATGCCCGTGCTGGTGACCTCGCTCGTGGCTGTATAAGGTATAGCCGTTAACCGGCTATCGTTATGACAGAGTGAAAACTTCCATCGATTGCGTGAATGTTTTGCGCAGGCCGGCGGTCACAGCCTTGCTCAAGTCTGTTCATGCGGTCTGTTCCAGCCGCTTTTTGTCGTCGGGAATCCTCCATGCGTTTGTGTAAATTACTGTTTGTGGGCTGTTTGTCGTTGGTCAGCCTGGCGAGTCATGCCCAAACCGTTAACGGTCTCTATCAAGTGCGCGAGCCGGTCAGCAGTCAGACCCCGGAGGAGCGCGATCAGGCCACCCAGCGTGCGCTGGATACCCTGGTGCTGCGTCTGACCGGTGATGCCAAGGCAACACAGAGCCCCGGGCTGGCGGCGATTCGCAAGGACCCGCAGCAGATCATCAGCCGATATGGCTACGACGCCGGACCGCCGGAAAGCCTGCAAGTCGATTTCGATCCGGTCAGCACCGATCGGGCACTGCGTCAGGCAGGCTTGGCCTTGTGGGGTGCCAATCGGCCGTCGATTCTCGGCTGGTGGCTGAACGATTCGACCGAAGGCTCAAGCCTGGTGGGCGACGGTCAGGCCAGTGCCGCGCCGCTGCGGCGTGCTGCACAGCATCGGGGGCTGCCATTGCACCTGCCACTGGGTGATCTGAACGAGCAGATCGTCGCCACCGCGCCGCATCTGGAAGGCAATGATCCGGCGCCGCTGCATGGCATCTCTGAACGTTATGGCGCGGACGCTCTGTTGGCGGTGCATGCGCGGGAAGAGGGTGGTCAGTGGCAGGCCAAGTGGCATTTATGGCTGGGTGACCAGCGCGAGCAAGGCAGCGTGCAAGGAGCCGACAGTGCGGCCGTGGCCGATGCGGTTCTGCTGGCGGTGAGTCAGCGCCTGGCACCGCGTTTCGTTGCCAGGCCGGGAGCGTCCACCGAGCAGGTGCTTGAGGTGCAAGGCATGAACCTGGAGCGTTACGCGGTGTTGGGGCGCTTGCTGGAACCGTTTGGTGCGCACCTGCAAAGTGTCGATGGCGACCGGATCGTGTATCGCGTCAACGGCAGTGCCGATCAGTTGCGAGCGCAATTGAGTCTGGCGAAGTTGCAAGAAGTGCCGGCGGGCGTTGCGCCTGCACCGGTTCAGCCTGCGGTCATCGGTGTGGCACCCGCGGTCGCCCCGGCACCCGCGCCCAAAGCGCAGTTGAGTTTTCGTTGGTAGATTTTTCTTTCCTTATATAGAAGCTGGAGTGATTCATGGCCGATACACGGCGTTGGGTGTGGCTTGGTGGGATAGCCCTGCTGTGCGCATTTGTGTACCTGTTGCATCCGATCCTTACACCGTTCCTGGTGGCGCTGTTACTGGCCTATCTGTTCGACCCGCTGGTGGATCGCCTGGAGAAATTTGGCCTGTCGCGAACCTGGGGTGTGGTTGCGGTATTTGCGCTGTTCACCCTGGTCGTCATGACGTTGTTGCTGGTGTTGGTGCCAATGCTGGCCAAACAGCTGTTCCGTTTGTATGAGCTGGCGCCACAAATGCTTGATTGGTTGCAGCACACGGCGATGCCCTGGGCGCAATCGAAATTCGGGTTGGCGAATGGGTTCTGGAAGTTCGACAAGGTCAAGGCCGCGATCACCGAGCACATGGGGCAGGCTACTGACATCGTCGGGATCGTGCTGAGCCAGGCCACCGCATCGGGTTTGGCATTGATCGGTTGGCTGGCCAATCTGGTGTTGATCCCGGTGGTGAGTTTTTACCTGTTGCGCGACTGGGACCTGATGATGGCGAAGATCCGCAGCCTGTTGCCGCGTGATCGTGAAGAGCGTGTAGTCTCGCTGGCGGGTGAGTGTCACGAGGTGCTCGGCGCATTTGTTCGTGGGCAGTTGCTGGTGATGCTGGCGTTGGGTGTGATCTACGCGGCGGGCCTGATGCTGGTCGGACTGGAGTTGGGGCTGTTGATCGGTCTGATTGCCGGTCTGGCAGCAATCGTGCCGTACATGGGCTTTGTGATCGGGATCGGAGCGGCGTTGATCGCCGGGTTGTTTCAGTTTGGTGGCGATCTGTATCCGATGATCGGGATTGTCGCGGTGTTCATGGTCGGTCAGGCACTGGAAGGCATGGTGCTGACGCCGTTGTTGGTGGGGGACCGGATTGGCCTGCACCCGGTGGCGGTGATCTTTGCGATTCTGGCGGGCGGAGAACTGTTCGGTTTCACCGGGATCCTGCTGGCGTTGCCAGTGGCGGCGGTGATCATGGTGCTTGTTCGCCATCTGCATGATTTATATAAAGATTCTGGCATGTATAGCGGTGTGGACGATTCGGATTGATCAGCCCTGTCGATTAAGTGCTCAAGGACGCCCGGTGTATTGCCGGGCGAGCCTGTAAAACTCTCCTGGCTGTCACATACGCCGTCAAACAAACCCCGGCGATCCCCGCAAGTTAACGCAAACCTTTGATTTTGCTTATGGTCTGCTGCATTGTGCGGCTGGCGTCACGGGTATAAACTTTGCAAACTTTACACAGAGGCCACTAACGGTTCGTTTGAACTGTTCAGTCAGCATGAAACCGATTCAGCTGCCCCTAGGTGTGCGTCTGCGTGATGACGCTACCTTTATCAACTACTACCCTGGCGCCAATGCCGCTGCACTCGGCTATGTCGAGCGGCTGTGCGAAGCCGACGCCGGCTGGACCGAAAGCCTGATCTATCTCTGGGGCAAGGACGGCGTAGGGCGTACGCACTTGCTGCAAGCCGCGTGCTTGCGCTTCGAGCAGTTGGGGGAGCCGGCGGTGTACCTGCCGTTGGCCGAGTTGCTGGATCGCGGTATCGAAATCCTCGACAACCTTGAACAGTACGAGCTGGTCTGCCTGGATGACTTGCAGGCAGTCGCAGGGCGGGCTGACTGGGAAGAGGCGTTGTTCCATCTGTTCAATCGCCTGCGAGACAGTGGTCGGCGTCTGCTGATCGCCGCTTCGACCTCGCCACGCGAGTTGCCGGTAAAACTGGCTGACCTCAAGTCCCGCTTGACCCTGGCACTGATTTTTCAGATGCGGCCGCTGTCTGATGAAGACAAGTTGCGTGCGCTGCAATTGCGCGCGTCACGTCGCGGCCTGCACCTGACCGACGAAGTCGGGCATTTTATTTTGACGCGCGGTACACGCAGCATGAGCGCGTTGTTCGAGCTCCTTGAGCGCCTCGATCAGGCCTCCTTGCAGGCTCAGCGCAAGCTGACGATCCCCTTCCTCAAAGAAACCCTGGGCTGGTAAAACCGCGGCCTGTAGCGCGTTTCGGCATCTTTCAGGCGTCAGGAAACCCGCTTCCGGAAGGGTATTCGCGGCGCGTGCAGATTTAAAATGGGCTTAAGCGCTTAGATGTTAACGAGAAACCGATAAGTCACATTTGGATCGATTGAATTTGCAAATGAGGACGATAGAAGGCATAGTCTCGCCATCTTTAAAACTTCAGCCACGGTCGTGCCCATGCTAAATCGCTTCGCACCCCTCGTGCCTCTCGCACTTGTCACCCTGCTTTTTGGTTGCGCGGTTCATTCCCCGGTCTCGCAACAACAAAACGATCAGCAGATTAAAAATTCAGCGACTGCCCAGTCTTCCGTTATTTATCAGGAAGAGCTGGCTACCGAAAAAGAACTGGCTGACTTTGCCAGCAGCAAGCCTTACCAGCTTCCGGTTCTGGCCGACAGCATCCTTGAGCGTGGCCTGTCCCTGGTCGGTACCCGTTACCGCATGGGCGGCACCTCTGAAGCCGGTTTCGATTGCAGCGGTTTCATCGGTTATCTGTTTCGTGAAGAGGCTGGCATGAACCTGCCGCGCTCCACTCGCGAAATGATCAACGTGAATGCGCCATTGGTTTCGCGCAACAACCTGAAGCCTGGCGACTTGCTGTTCTTCGCCACCAATGGTCGTCGCGGTCGCGTCAGTCACGCCGGGATCTACCTGGGTGATGACCAGTTCATCCATTCCAGCAGCCGCCGCAGCGGTGGTGTTCGGGTCGATAACCTGGGCGACAGCTACTGGAGCAAGACCTTCATTGAGGCCAAGCGAGCACTCGCCATGGCACCAACGACAGTCACGGCACGCAAGTAAACGGACTTTTTGTAAGGCTAACTTAAAGTCTTACTTGAAGTTTGGCGCGTAGCCGCTAGAATCCTGATCTATTGTTGACTAACTAACCGCGTAAGCCCTGCTTACGCGGTTTTGTTTTCAGCCTCTCGGCAGAGAAAGCCGCAGCCAGATCAGGATGTTCTGTATATGACGATGTCGGCCCGCCTTGTACTCATCTTCTTCGCAGCGCTGCTCAGCGCCTGCGCCAGCCGCACTCCGCCGCCTGTCAAAGTCGTTCGCGCCCCGGTTTTCGCTCCCGCCCAATCGTTCTCGCCTGCCGCTGAAGACGTGCTGATTCGCGCGCTGGGTCTGGTCGGCACGCCTTATCGTTGGGGTGGCAATACACCGGATTCAGGTTTCGATTGCAGCGGCCTGATCGGTTACGTCTACCGCGATGCAGCGGGTATTTCCCTGCCACGTTCAACTCGCGAGATGATCGGCATGCAGGCGCCGAACGTTGGCCTGGAGGCTCTGCAAACCGGTGACCTGATCTTCTTCGCCACCAATGGCGGCTCGCAAGTCAGTCACGCCGGGATCTACGTCGGTGAAGGTCGCTTCGTGCATGCACCCGCCACGGGTGGTACGGTGAAGCTCGACAGTTTGTCCAAGGCCTATTGGCAGAGAGCCTACCTGAGCGCCAAGCGTGTTATCGAGCCTGAGCATCTGGCGCACAATTTCTAGTTCGCAGAGGTTGTCATGACCGCTCGCACACTCAATCTCGACGATTCCCTTTATAACTACCTGCTCGACGTTTCCCTGCGCGAAACGCCGCTGCAACGCCGCTTGCGTGACGAAACCCAGGCACTGCCCATGGCGCGCTGGCAGGTGGCGCCCGAGCAAGGTCAGTTCCTCGCCTTGCTGGTCAAGCTGACGGGCGCCAGGCGCTTGCTTGAAGTCGGCACCTTCACCGGTTACAGCGCCTTGTGCATGGCGGCCGCCTTGCCGGATGACGGTTCGTTGATCTGCTGTGACATTCCCGGAGACTACAACGCCACTGCGCGCCGTTACTGGCAAGAGGCTGGGCTCGCTGGGCGCATCGATTTGCGTTTGGCCCCCGCGTTGCAAACCCTGGCTCAACTTGAGCAGCAAGGACAGGGCGGTTGCTTCGATCTGATCTTCATCGATGCCGACAAGGCCAACTATCCGGCTTATCTGGAAAGCGCTTTGCGGCTGCTGCGAAGTGGTGGGCTGGCGGTATTCGACAACACACTGTGGAGTGGGCGAGTACTGGAAGAAAATCCCGCGAGCGAAGACACCCGAGCCATCCAGGCACTCAATCGCGCCTTGAAGGACGACTCGCGTGTCGATCTGTCGTTGTTGCCATTGGGCGATGGTTTGACGCTGTGCCGCAAGCTGTAGGAGCCGAGCTTGCTCGCGATGGCGGTGTGTCAGGTAAGCCGTAATCGCTGGCAAGCCAGGCTCCTGCAAGTCCGTGTTGTTATTTGGCGGCTGACACGCGCCAGATCTTGTTCCCCACGTCATCGGCCACCAGCAAGTCACCCTGTTTATCGATCACTACGCCCACCGGGCGACCCATGGCTTCTTCATTCTTGTTGAGAAACCCCGTCAGCACGTCGACCGGTTGCGCTGCCGGCTTGCCAGCGCTGAACGGCACGAAGATGACTTTGTAGCCACTATGTGGTTTGCGGTTCCAGGAACCATGCTGGCCGATAAATGCGCCTTCAGTGAACGGAGCTGGCAGCTTGCTGCCTTCGGCGAAGGTCAGGCCCAGCGAAGCGGTATGCGGTCCAACCGCGTAGTCCGGGGCGATGGCCCTGGCGACGAGGTCCGGGTTTTGCGGTGTGACGCGCGCGTCGATGTGCTGGCCGTAGTAACTGAATGGCCAGCCGTAGAAGCCGCCGTCCTTGACCGAGGTGATGTAGTCCGGCACCAGGTCGCTGCCGATTTCGTCCCGTTCGTTGACGGCGGTCCAGAGTTTTCCACTGCGCGGTTCCCAGTCCATGCCGTTGGGATTGCGCAGGCCGGAGGCGAAAATCCGATGGTTGCCGGTAGCGCGATCGACTTCCCAGATCGCTGCACGTCCTTCTTCCTGCTCCAGGCCATTTTCACCAGCGTTGCTGTTGGAGCCGACCGTGACGTAGAGCTTGCTGCCGTCCTTGCTGGCGATGACGTTTTTGGTCCAGTGATGATTCAGCGTGCCGCCGGGCAGGTCGATGACGTTCACCGGTTTGGCGGTGATGGACGTTTCACCGCTTTCATAGTGAAAGCGCAGCAGGCGGTCAGTGTCGGCGACGTACAGGTCGTTGCCGACCAGGGTCATGCCGAACGGCGAGTTGAGGTTCTCGATGAAGGTCGTGCGGGTTTCAGCGACGCCGTTGTGATCCTTGTCACGCAGCAGGGTGATCCGGTTCGCGCTTGGTACGCCAGCCCCGGCGCGGCCCATGACTTTGCCCATGACCCAGCCGCGAATGCCTTTGCTGTCGTCGGGCTTGGGTGGCGCATTGGTTTCAGCCACCAACACGTCGCCGTTGGGCAGTACATAGAGCCAGCGTGGATGATCAAGTCCTTCGGCAAATGCCGCCACCTGAGTGCCTGGCGCGGCAATCGGCTTTGCGCCCGTTGGCCAGCCGACCGCCGGTGCGATGTTCACTGTCGGGATCAGCGTCTTGTGCGGTTCCGGCAGCTTGGGCGATGGGCCCGTGCCGTCCGACACTGGCAAGGTGGCGGACTCCCCGCAGGCGGCGAGCCCTCCGGCGATGGCGATAACAAGGACGAATCGAGGCTTGAGCATGCTGATTTCCCTATGAATGCATCACCTCATCATAGAGGAACCTGATCGATGGAAGGTTCAACCTGTCAGCCGCGGGCCTCTTTGAGCAATACCGCGATGCCCGGATGGTAGTTGCCGGCTTCGTTGTGCAATTTGCGATAGGCGTAGGGAAAGTACCAGGCCACTGCGCAGGTGTGTTCCTTTTGCAGATCGTCGACCATGTCCTGGAGTTCTTCCGGCGTAGGGCTGTGCTGGGCTTTTTGTGGGGCGACGAACAGGCAGCCGAGCTTCAGGTCGCTGGCGTAGCTGATTTTTTTCGCATCGCTCACGACATCGAGCAAGGCCTGGGTCAGATTCAGGTTGTTGACTCGCGGCCAGCGTTGCGTGGCTTGAAGGTAGGCGCGTTCTTCTCCACTGGCGATAAACAGGTCGGCGCGGCCATTACGCTCGCCTTCCTCGATCTGCTTTTTTGTCGGAGTCTGTTCAAGGGTGACCATTTCTGCCATCCACGCCGCCGCTGAAAGCAGGCTCAGGTTGGCGCGTTCGTCAAACCAGTAAGGGCTTTCGTTATCGCCGCGTACCGCGTTGTAACGGTCGATGCACTCGAACCAGCGTTCCAGTACCGGGCGCAGGAATTCCAGCTTCGGGTTACTGATGATCATGCCTTGCATGTTGCCCCCTCTTTGTTCTTGTAATGTAAGGTTGTGGCTCTTTGATATCACCGCTTTCAGTGTGGCACAAGATTGGCGCCAGTTTATTGATCGGGATCGGTTTCTATCCATTGATGAGCCCCCGGCTTTAATTGACGCTCCACCCCCAACCCTCTAACCTTCGCGACTTGTTTCAGGTGCTCTGTGACCCTGTGGTCGACCGAGTGAAACAGGGAAGCCGGTGAGGGCGCGTTCTTTGACAGAGCGGGCGACGATCCCGGCGCTGCCCCCGCAACGGTAAATGAGTAAAAGCTGCGCTTTGAGCCACTGTGTCGAAGGTCGATATGGGAAGGCGCGCAGTCAGGCGTCAGCCGCTTATGAGCCCGGAGACCGGCCTGATCCATCCAGCGGCATCACGGTGGGCGATGCCAGGCTTCTTGCCGTCTATTTCTATGCCTGCCCGCCGTTATCCAGCCTCAACGGAGAGCTCCCCCCATGACTGATTCCCCCGATCGTGACGAACGCCATCTGGCACGCATGCTGCGCAAGAAAGCCGTGATCGATGAGCGCATTGCCAACTCGCCGAATGAATGCGGCTTGCTGCTGGTCCTGTCCGGCAACGGCAAGGGCAAAAGCAGTTCTGCGTTCGGCATGCTCGCCCGGGCGATGGGCCACGGCATGCAGTGCGGCGTGGTGCAGTTCATCAAGGGGCGCAGCAGTACCGGCGAGGAGCTGTTCTTCCGGCGGTTCCCGGAACAAGTGCGCTTCCACGTGATGGGCGAAGGTTTCACCTGGGAAACCCAGGATCGCCAGCGCGATATCGCCGCCGCCGAGGCCGCATGGGACGTCTCCCGCGAATTGCTGCGTGACCCGGCCATTGGTCTGGTGGTGCTCGATGAACTGAATATCGCCCTCAAGCACGGTTATCTGGACCTTGATCAGGTGCTCAGCGACTTGCAGGCGCGTCCGCCGATGCAACACGTGGTAGTCACGGGTCGTGGTGCCAAGCCGGAAATGATCGAACTGGCGGACACCGTTACCGAAATGGGCATGATCAAGCATGCTTTCCAGGCCGGGATCAAAGCGCAGAAAGGCGTTGAGCTGTGAGTGAGCCGCGTTTTTGCCCGGCGGTACTGATTGCCGCGCCGGCTTCCGGTCAGGGCAAGACCACTGTCACCGCGGCGCTGGCCCGTTTGCATCGCAATCAGGGGCGCAAGGTCCGGGTGTTCAAATGCGGTCCGGACTTTCTCGATCCGATGATTCTCGAGCGCGCCAGCGGTGCGCCGGTGTATCAACTGGACATGTGGATGGTCGGCGAGCAGGAAAGTCGTCGGCTGTTGTGGGAAGCCGCCGCTGAGGCTGATCTGATTTTGATCGAAGGCGTGATGGGGTTGTTCGATGGCACGCCGTCCAGCGCCGATCTGGCGCGGCATTTCGGTGTGCCGGTGCTGGGCGTGATCGATGGCACCGCCATGGCTCAGACCTTCGGCGCGCTGGCGTTGGGGCTCGCACGTTATCAGCCGGACTTGCCGTTTGCTGGTGTCTTGGCCAACCGCGTCGGCACCTTGCGTCACGCGCAATTGCTCGAAGGCAGCCTCACTGAAGGCTTGCGCTGGTACGGCGCCTTGTCCCGGGAAACCGGAATCGAATTGCCTAGCCGTCACTTGGGGCTGGTCCAGGCCAGTGAATTGAATGACCTCGATCTGCGCCTCGACGCTGCGGCCGAGGCGTTGGCCAGCAGCTGCGAAGTGGCATTGCCGCCTGCCGTCGAGTTCGCTGCGCCTGACGTGATTACCGCCGAGCCATTGTTGGCCGGTGTGCGAATCGCGGTGGCTCGCGATGAAGCGTTTGCCTTCACGTATGGCGCAAGCCTCGACTTGTTGCGGGCGATGGGCGCCGAGTTGCGATTCTTCTCGCCGATCCATGACCGTGAACTGCCTGAAGCGGACAGCTTGTATCTGCCCGGTGGTTATCCGGAATTGCACCACGTGGCGTTGGCTGAAAACCGCACAATGCTCGATGCGATTCGCGCACACCACGCCGCTGGCAAGCCGTTGCTGGCCGAATGCGGCGGCATGCTCTATTTGCTCGACTCACTGACCGATGTCGATGGCACGCGCGCTGAGTTGCTGGGGCTGCTGGCCGGTGATGCGGTGATGCAAAAGCGTCTGGCCGCGTTGGCCCTGCAAGCGGTCGAGTTACCTGAAGGCGCGTTGCGTGGCCACACCTACCATCATTCATTGACCAGCACCGAGCTTGAGCCGATCGCTCGCGGCCTGAGCCCTAACGGCGGGCGCGGTGCCGAGGCGGTTTACCGTGACGGGCGGATGACGGCGTCTTATGTGCACTTTTATTTCCCGTCCAATCCATCGGCGATCGCCGCGCTGTTTGCGCCAGACCTGAATCTTGTAGAGGCGGGCTCGCCCGCGAAGCGGCCATGACCGACAACGCATTTTCCGAGGCCGAGCGCGAAGCGGTGTATCGCGCGATTGCCGAGCGTCGCGACATGCGTCACTTCAGTGGTGGCAGCGTCGAGCCCGAACTGCTTCGGCGGTTGCTCGAAGCGGCGCATCGGGCGCCAAGTGTCGGTTTGATGCAGCCCTGGCGGTTCATCCGCATCAGCGACCGAGCGTTACGCGGCAGGATCCAGCAACTGGTGGAAGAGGAGCGGGTACGCACCGCAGAGGCGCTGGGCGAACGCTCCGACGAATTCATGAAGCTGAAAGTCGAAGGCATCAACGATTGCGCCGAAGTGCTGGTTGCCGCGCTGATGGATGATCGCGAGCGGCATATCTTTGGCCGTCGGACTTTGCCGGAAATGGACATGGCGTCGTTGTCCTGCGCGATCCAGAATCTTTGGCTGGCGTCCCGTGCCGAAGGTCTGGGCATGGGCTGGGTCTCGTTGTTCGAACCGCAAGCCTTGGCGGATCTGCTCGGACTGCCGCCGGGGGCCAAGCCGCTGGCGGTGTTGTGCCTGGGACCGGTCAAGGAGTTTTACCCGGCGCCGATGTTGGTCCTTGAAGGCTGGGCGCAGGCGCGTCCGCTAAGTGAAATGTTGTACGAGAATTTTTGGGGAGTGAGTCAATGAGTGTGGCGTTGCTGAGTGTCGCCGGCGTAGCGCTGGATGCGCTGCTGGGCGAACCCAAGCGCTGGCATCCGCTGGTGGCGTTCGGCCGTTTTGCCGATCGTATCGAGCAGCGTTTCAACTCTGCCGGCCGTGGCTGGCGCAGTCATGGCGTCACAGCCTGGGTGATGGCGGTGCTGCCGCTGACCCTGTTGATCACGGCATTGTCCTGGTTGCCTTACATCGGCTGGGGCGTCGAGATTCTCGCGTTGTATTGCGCTCTCGGTCTGCGCAGCCTCGGTGAGCATGTCGAGCCGGTGGCTCAGGCCCTGCGCAGCGACGATCTGGATGAAGCACGCAAGCGTGTCGGTTATCTGGTCAGTCGTCAGACCAGTGAGCTGGACTCGACCGAAGTGGCCCGTGCCGCCACCGAATCGGTTCTGGAAAATGGCAGCGACGCGGTATTCGCCGCGCTGTTCTGGTTTGTCGTCGCGGGTGCGCCGGGCGTGGTGCTCTATCGACTGAGCAATACCCTGGACGCCATGTGGGGTTATCGCAACGAGCGCTTTGAACGCTTCGGCTGGGCGGCGGCGAAAATCGACGATGTGCTCAACTATATTCCGGCGCGTCTGGTGGCGTTGACCTACGCACTGCTGGGTAAAACCCGTTTGGCACTCAAATGCTGGCGCACGCAGGGGCCGACCTGGGACAGCCCGAACGCCGGGCCGGTGATGGCTGCTGGTGCGGGCGCTCTGGGCGTCGAGTTGGGCGGGGCGGCGATCTATCACGGTGAACTGCATCAGCGTCCACAGCTGGGCGAAGGTGTGCCGGCAGACGCCAACTCCATCGATCGCGGCTGGCAGCTGGTTCAGCGTGGGGTATGGCTTTGGTTGCTGATCCTCTGTGTGGGAGCCGAGATTTATGCTTGAGCACGGTGGCCGCTTGCGCAAGGCGGCGTTGCGGTACGGCATCGCCGAAGCCGATTGGCTCGACTTGTCCAGCGGTCTGGCACCTTGGCCGTGGGCAATCCCGGACATCCCGTTACGGGCCTGGGCACGCTTGCCGGAAACCGATGACGGCCTGGAGCAGGCTGCACGCGAGTACTATGGCGCCTCGCAGGTGCTGCCGGTCGCGGGCTCCCAGGCGGCGATCCAGTTGCTGCCACGCCTGCGTCGCGCCGGCAAAGTCGGCGTGCTCTCGCCCTGTTATGCCGAGCATGCCGAAGCCTGGCGTCGCAACGGCTACGTCGTGCGTGAAGTGCTGGAGCAGGAAGTCGACTTTTTCCTCGATAGCCTCGACGTGCTGGTAGTGGTTAACCCGAACAATCCCACCGGCCTGAGCCTGACCCCGGAACGTCTGCTCGACTGGCATGCACGGCTGGCGCAGCGCGGTGGCTGGCTGGTGGTCGACGAAGCCTTCATGGACAACACCCCGCAGTTGAGCCTGTCGTCTTATGCCGATCAGGTTGGCTTGATCGTCTTGCGTTCGTTCGGCAAGTTTTTCGGCTTGGCCGGGGTGCGATTGGGTTTTGTGCTGGCTGAGCGCAAGTTGCTCAAACTGCTCGCCGAGCAGGTCGGTCCTTGGGCGGTCAGCGGGCCGACCCGGGTATTGGGTCAGGTCTGTTTGCGTGACACCCAAGGTCATGCTCGCCAGCGTCTGCGCAGTGAAGAAGCGAGTCAGCGTCTGGCTGAAGTCCTCGAACGTCACGGCTTTAAGCCGCACGGTGGTTGCGCGTTGTTTCAGTGGTTGATCACCGATCACGCAGAGCATCTGCACGAATTCATGGCCCGACGCGGCATCTTGCTGCGCCTGTTCACCCACAACAGCAGCCTGAGGTTCGGCTTGCCGGCCGATGAAGCCGATTGGCAGCGCCTCGAGCACGCTTTTGAAGCCTACGCCGAGGAAACCTCATGACCACGTTGATGGTGCAGGGCACCACTTCGGACGCCGGAAAAAGTACCTTGGTAACCGCGTTGTGCCGCTGGCTGACGCGCCAGGGTGTTCGCGTGGTGCCGTTCAAGCCGCAGAACATGGCGCTCAACAGTGCGGTAACCGCCGACGGCGGCGAAATCGGCCGCGCTCAAGCCGTGCAGGCCCAAGCGGCCAACCTTGAGCCACACACCGACATGAACCCGGTGCTGCTCAAGCCCAATAGCGATACCGGCGCGCAAGTGATCATTCACGGGCGTGCCGTGACCACCATGAACGCAGTCGCCTATCACGACTACAAAGCCATCGCCATGCAAGCGGTGCTCGCTTCTCACCAACGCTTGAGTGCAGCCTATCCGGTGGTGATGGTCGAAGGCGCCGGTTCACCCGCCGAGATCAATTTGCGTGCCGGCGACATTGCCAACATGGGGTTCGCCGAGGCGGTGGATTGTCCGGTGGTGCTGATCGCCGACATCAATCGCGGCGGGGTATTCGCGCATTTGGTGGGCACGCTGGAGTTGCTGTCAGCCACTGAGCAGGCGCGGGTCAAAGGCTTCATCATCAACCGTTTTCGCGGCGATATCGCCTTGCTGCAGCCAGGCCTCGACTGGCTGGAAGAACGCACCGGCAAACCGGTGATCGGCGTGCTGCCGTATGTCATGGATTTGCATCTGGAAGCCGAAGACGGCATCGATCAGCGCCAGGCCGATAAGGCCGAGCAGGTGCTCAACGTGGTGGTGCCGGTGTTACCGCGAATCAGCAATCACACCGACTTCGATCCACTGCGTCTGCATCCGCAGGTCGATCTGCAATTCATCGGGCCAGGTCAGCCGATTCCGCCTGCCGACCTGATCATCCTGCCGGGCTCGAAGAGCGTGCGCAGCGACCTGCACTACTTGCGCGCCAACGGCTGGGATGCGGCGATTACCCGCCATTTGCGTTACGGCGGCAAGCTGCTCGGTATTTGCGGTGGCCTGCAAATGCTCGGCGAGCACGTGCACGACCCGCTGGGGTTGGAAGGCGCGGCGGGCTCCAGTACTGGTCTTGGTTTGCTGGCTTTCGAAACCGTACTCGAAGAAGAGAAGCAGCTGCGCAATGTGCGCGGACATCTGGCGTTGGAAAACGCTGAAGTCAGCGGTTATGAAATTCACGCCGGGGTTACCACCGGTAGTGCTTTGGAGCAGGCGGCGGTGTTGCTGGATGACGGTCGCAACGATGGAGCCCGAAGTGCTGACGGACAGGTGCTCGGCACGTATTTGCACGGCCTGTTCGAGTCCCCGGCGGCATGCAGCGCGCTGTTGCGCTGGGCCGGTTTGCAGGACGTACAGGAAGTCGATTACCACGCCTTGCGCGAGCGCGATATCGAGCGGTTGGCGGATTTGGTGGAAAAGCATCTTGATACGGGCTATTTACGCGAACTTTGTGGGCTCTAAGGGATTTCAATCATGTTGCAACTGATCCTCGGCGGCGCCCGCTCCGGTAAAAGCCGTCTGGCTGAAAAGCTCGCCAGCGAAAGCGCTCTGGCGGTGACGTACATTGCCACCAGCCAGCCGCTGGATGGCGAAATGAATGCCCGCGTGGCCCATCATCGCGAGCGCCGCCCGCCTGAATGGGCGCTGATTGAAGAGCCGCTGGAACTGGCCCGGGTGCTACGCGAAAACGCCAGTGCCGAGCGTTGTTTACTGGTGGATTGCCTGACCTTGTGGCTGACCAATCTGCTGATGCTTGAAGATCCCGAGCGTTTGGCGCATGAGCGTGAAGCCCTGCTGGAGTGTCTGGCATCGCTGCCGGGAGAAATTGTTTTTGTCAGCAACGAGACCGGTCTGGGTGTCGTACCGCTGGGCGAATTGACTCGCCGCTATGTCGATGAAGCCGGTTGGTTGCATCAAGCCCTGGCTGAGCGCTGTCAGCGTGTCGTGTTGACCGTCGCCGGCCTGCCCCTGACTTTGAAAGGTACTGCGTTATGACTCATTCCTGGTGGTTGAACCCGTGCAAGCCGATCAATGCGCAAACGCATGAGCAAGCGGCGGCCCGACAGCAGCAACTGACCAAACCGGCGGGCTCCCTCGGGCAGCTGGAGTCAGTGGCGGTGCAACTGGCCGGGTTGCAGGGCCGGGTCAAGCCAAGCCTGAATCAGCTGTGGATTGCGATTTTTGCCGGTGACCACGGCGTGGTCGCCGAAGGTGTTTCGGCGTTCCCGCAGGAAGTCACCGGGCAGATGCTGCACAACTTCGTCAGCGGTGGCGCGGCGATCAGCGTATTGGCGCGGCAGCTTGAGGCGCGGCTGGAAGTGGTCGACCTCGGCACTGTCACGCCTTCGTTGAGTTTGCTGGGCGTGCGTCATCTGCACATCGGTCCAGGCACTGCGAACTTCGTGCACGGTCCGGCGATGACGCAAATCCAGGGCGCGCAAGCCTTGCAGGCCGGCCGTGACAGCGTGCTGCGGGCGATTGCTGAAGGCTCCGAGCTGTTTATCGGTGGCGAGATGGGCATCGGCAATACCACCGCCGCCAGCGCTGTGGCCTGTGCATTGCTCGATTGTCCGGTGGCTCATCTGACTGGGCCAGGCACCGGTTTGAGCGCGGCGGGTGTCAGCCATAAAGCCCAGGTGATTGAACGCGCGCTGGCATTGCATGCTGCTCAGCGCGGTGACGTATTGCAGACATTGTTCAACCTCGGCGGTTTTGAAATCGCTGCGTTGGTGGGTGCTTATCTGGCCTGCGCTCAAGAAGGCTTGGCGGTGCTGGTCGATGGCTTTATTTGCAGCGTTGCAGCATTGGTCGCGGTGCGCCTGAATCCGGCATGCCGCGAGTGGTTGCTGTTTGGTCATCGCGGGGCTGAACCGGGCCATCGGCATGTATTGGAAACGCTGAACGCTGAACCTTTGCTGGATCTCGGCCTGCGTCTGGGCGAGGGCAGCGGTGCCGCAGTGGCAGTGCCATTGCTGCGTCTGGCCTGCGACCTGCACGGGCAGATGGCGACCTTCGCTGAAGCGGCTGTGGCCGATCGCCCGGCATGACGTTGCGTCTGGATCTGCTGCGTCACGGTGAAACCGAACTCGGTGGCGGTTTACGCGGCAGCCTGGATGACGCGCTGACCGCCAAAGGTTGGGAGCAGATGCGCGCGGCGGTGATTGATCAAGGCCCATGGGATCGCCTGGTCTGCTCGCCGCTGCAACGTTGCGCACGTTTTGCCGAAGAGTTGGCCGAGCGGTTGGGTTTGCCGGTGGTGCTGGACAAGGATCTGCAAGAGCTGCACTTCGGCGCCTGGGAAGGGCAGAGCGCGGCAGCGTTGATGGAAACCGACGCCGAAGCGTTAGGCAGGTTTTGGGCCGATCCCTACGGGTTCACGCCGCCGGAAGGTGAGCCGGTGACTGCATTTTCCGCGCGGGTGCTGGCGGCCGTCGAGCGCTTGCATCAGGCCTATGCCGGCGAGCGGGTGTTGCTGATCAGTCACGGTGGGGTCATGCGCCTGTTGCTGGCCCGCGCACGCGGATTACCGCGCGAGCAATTGCTCAACGTTGAAGTCGGTCATGGCGCGCTGTTTTCGTTGCGCGTCGAGGCTGATGCCGTGCTCAGGGAAGAGGGGTGAACATGTTGCCGTTCTGGATCGCCTTGCAGTTTCTCAGCAGCTTGCC
This sequence comes from Pseudomonas helvetica, assembly GCF_039908645.1. Lineage (NCBI taxonomy): Bacteria > Pseudomonadati > Pseudomonadota > Gammaproteobacteria > Pseudomonadales > Pseudomonadaceae > Pseudomonas > Pseudomonas helvetica. The sequence continues at coordinate 4,635,775 of NZ_CP150917.1, read as the reverse complement.
GATTCGTCTGCCAGGCATGCCGACGCCTCAGGAGCTTGGGCGCTCGTTGCTGTTTTATCCATTGGTGGGGCTGCTGTTTGGCGGGCTGTTGTGGGCGCTGAATGGGCTGTTGCTCGGTACGCCGGCGTTGTTGCATGCGGCGTTGCTGTTGAGTGTCTGGGTGATGCTCAGCGGTGGTTTGCACCTCGACGGTCTGGCTGACAGCGCCGATGCCTGGCTTGGTGGTTTTGGTGATCGCGAACGCACCTTGAGCATCATGAAGGACCCGCGCAGTGGGCCGATCGCGGTAGTGACGCTGGTGTTGGTGCTGTTGCTCAAGTTCACGGCGTTACTGGCGTTGATTGAACAGCACTCTATGGCCGGGTTGATCCTTGCACCATTGATCGGTCGCAGTGCCTTGCTGGGGGTGTTCCTGAACACGCCGTATGTACGCGCCGGTGGCCTGGGACAGGCGCTGGCCGATCATCTGCCGCGCAAGACCGGTCAGCAGGTGTTGTTGCTCAGCGCGCTGGCGTGCGTGCTGATCGGCGGCTGGAGCGGTGTTGTTGCACTGGTGCTGGCGGCTCTGATGTTCTTCTGGTTGCGCCAGGTGATGTTGCGGCGTCTGGGCGGGACCACCGGCGATACGGCCGGGGCGTTGCTGGAGCTGCTGGAAACAGCGGTGCTGGTGGGTTTGGCGCTGGTCTGAGAGTCACCGTCAACGTGCACGACCTAACGGCTGTTTGATAATCGAACTTGCTTTAACTTTATCGCGGGTATATACACGCACCATGCTAGCCTCTCAATGTTTATGCACCAACCTGCGTCGCGCCGCCCGTGGCGTCAGCAGGCATTACGACGGCGCCCTCGACGGCTTCGGAATCAACGTTGCGCAGTATTCCTTGCTGTGCAATTTGCAGCGCCTCGATCAACCGAGCATTTCCACCTTGGCGGAAGCCATGGGCCTGGATCGCAGTACGCTGGGGCGTAATCTGCGGGTGCTCGAGGGGGAGGGGTTGGTGATGCTGGTCGAGGGTGAAGATCAGCGCAATCGCATCGTGCAACTGACCGAAACCGGGCGTGAACGCCTGGCGGCGGCCTTGCCGGCCTGGGAAGCGGCGCAGCAGCGGCTGATTGATCGTCTGGGCGCAGAGAAACGCGCAACCCTGCTGGCCTTACTGGATGAGCTCGCCTGAGGCAGCGGGCCTTTTCAAGCGTAAGCCCGAATTTGAGCGAACTTAAGCGGGTATATACCCGTTACCGGAGAATAAGAATGACATCGATGTGGCGTGCCAGCGGTTGGGTTCTACTTGGAAGCGCACTGATTCTTGCACTGTCGCTTGGCGTGAGGCATGGCTTCGGGCTGTTTTTGCCGCCGATGAGCGCGCAGTTCGGCTGGGGGCGGGAAGTGTTCGCCTTTGCCATCGCCCTGCAGAACCTGATCTGGGGGCTGGCGCAGCCATTCACCGGGGCCTTGGCGGACCGTTTCGGCGCGGCGAAAGTGGTGCTGGTCGGTGGCGTACTGTACGCGGTGGGTTTGGTGTTCATGGGCTTGTCCGATTCGGCCTTGTCGCTGTCGTTGAGCGCTGGCTTGTTGATCGGTCTTGGTCTGTCCGGCACCTCGTTCTCGGTGATTCTTGGCGTGGTAGGGCGTGCCTTGCCGCCGGAGAAACGCAGCATGGGCATGGGGATCGCCAGTGCTGCCGGTTCCTTCGGCCAGTTCGCCATGTTACCGGGCACGCTGGGGTTGATCGGCTGGCTCGGTTGGTCAACCGCGCTGCTGGTGCTGGGAATGCTGGTGGCACTGATTGTGCCACTAGTCAGCATGCTCAAGGACAAACCGCTGCCCGTGCTCGGTCATGAGCAAACCCTGTCCGAGGCCCTGCGCGAGGCGTGTTCGCACTCGGGCTTCTGGCTGTTGGCGTTCGGCTTTTTTGTCTGTGGTTTCCAGGTGGTGTTTATCGGCGTGCATTTGCCGGCCTATCTGGTCGACCAGCATCTGCCTGCCAGCGTCGGTACCACGGTGCTGGCGTTGATTGGCCTGTTCAATATCTTCGGTACTTACACCGCCGGCTGGCTCGGCGGGCGCATGTCCAAACCGCGTCTGTTGACGGGGCTCTACCTGTTGCGTGCGGTGGTGATCAGTTTGTTCATCTGGGCTCCCGTGACGCAGACCAGTGCTTATCTGTTCGGTATGGCCATGGGGTTTCTCTGGTTGTCGACAGTGCCTTTGACCAACGGCACGGTAGCGACGCTATTTGGTGTACGAAACCTCTCTATGCTCGGTGGTATCGTTTTCCTCTTTCACCAGTTGGGCTCGTTCCTTGGCGGCTGGCTGGGTGGGGTGGTTTATGACCGAACAGGCAACTATGACTTGATCTGGCAGGTGGCGATTCTCCTCAGTCTGTTGGCGGCAGTCTTGAACTGGCCTGTACGCGAGCGTACCGTGGCACGCTTGCAAGCTCAGGTGAGTGCGGCATGAGCAGGATCGCCGCCTGGTTCGCCGCTGTCGGTGCTGGCGCGCTGTTGTTGGCGCTGGCCTGGTGGGGCTGGCATCAGGGAGGGTTGGCGCTGATGCAACTCGGTATGGGTGCTTGCTGAGTCAGCGCCCACTAAAAAGCCCCGCCTCTGTGCAAGAGAGCGGGGCTTTTTCAAGTCAGCCGATGAGCTGTTCAGGCTCGCCGTGAATCAGAAGCGGTAGGTCGCGCCGACACCAAAACCATTGGAGCTGTTTTCATATTTGGCGCTGTAACTGTCTACTGCGTTGGAGTGATTCACCGTGACAGCTTCTTCCTTGAGGTAGGAGTAGGCGACGTCGATGGTCAGATCATCGGTGACGTTGTAGCCAGCGCCAAGGCTGAAGATAGTGCGGTCACCGGTAGGAATGCGTGGTGAACGGTCAGTATTGTTGGTCGGCGATTGGTCAAAGGTCAGGCCGGTACGCAATACCCACTGCTTGTTCAGCTTGTAGGAAGTACCGATGGCGTAGGCCCAGGTATTGTGCCAGTTCTGCTCTTCCGTAATGGTGCCGAACAAGGCTGGGGACAATACACCGCCCTGTGCCGCAGTGACGCCTTCGTTATTGACGGTGATGTTTTTCAGGCGGCTCCAGCGGGTCCAGGTGGAACCTGCATACAGGGTCCACGCATCTGTCAGTTGTTGCGTCACGGAGAAATCGACCGATTCAGGCGTTTCGATTTTCAGCGAAGCGTCGTATCGATTGCTTTGCAGGAAGGCGGAAGGAGCGTTGGCGCCTGCGGTGATATCGGTATGACCTTCGAGCTTGTAATTCACTTTCGAGTGATAAGTCAGGCCGAGGCGAGTCGTGTCGGTGGCTTGTACCAGAACCCCGAAGTTGTAGCCCAGAGCGGTATCGTCGCCTTTGATCTTGACGTGGGTATCGCCAAAAAGAGGTACATCCGACTCGAGAGTGCCGCCAATACGGTTAATGGTCGGGCCGAAGCCGATCGATACTCTGTCGTTGAAGGCATAGCTGACGGTAGGTTGGAAGGTCACAACCTTGACTTCGCTCTTGCTGCCGAAGCCGCCGCCCTGGAAGCCACTTTCATAGTTGGTAATCAGACCAAAAGGTGCATAGACACCGAGGCCAAATGCCCAGTGATCATCGATCGGTTTGACGTAATAGCCCATCGGAACGGCTGTGAATGGCACCATGTCGCCCTTGTTGGTACCCGGATGGGCGCCGTGGGCGTCTTTGATATCGCTCGAAGCGTCGATAGCTGCCAGCCCGCCAGTGACTTCCTGGCGCTTGATCCGCGACATGCCGGCAGGGTTGCCAAATACAGTACTTGCGTCCTCAGCGGACGAAGAGCGTCCCGCAAAACCAGTCCCCATCCCACTGATGCTCTGTTCGTTGAGGGCAAAGCCACTTGCAAAGATCTGGGTGGATGCCAAGGCAACGGCAAGGCTAAGGGTGGTTTTGAGCATTACTTTTTTCATTATTAGAACTCCTGGTGATCACCGGAGCGAAAATTACCAACATTTTCGTTTCAGCGCTATAGGCTGTATGGCTTGAGATAGAGCGCTTTTGTAGGACAATCAGACCAAAATCGCGTCTATATGCGCGATCTTGCAAATTGCCCGGTTAACAGGCGATCTGATTCAGCGGTGATACACAGGTTTGCCAGGCGCAGGTGAAGTCACGCAGACGACCTTGTGGCTGGAAGGTCTGGCGCCAGATTCGGGCCATGCCCAGCAGGTCATCGGCTCCGGGGAGCGGGGTATTCTGTTCTTCTATTAATAGCCAGGCGATGGCGGTGGCATAACGCAGGTTGACGGTCAGTTCGAGGTGCGGACCGCTGAGAAATGCATGTTGGCTGGCGAGGCCGCGAACCAGGCTGGCGCGTTCCGGGTCCAGCGCCAGATAGTGATCCCAAAGCGCCTGGTGACGAGGTTCGGCAATCCGGTACAGGCCATGCCCGCGGCGGTCATGCAGGGCGGAACCAAGAGCGGACTGACTGGCTGCAACACCCAGTAGCAGGGATTCGGCAATCGTGCTGTGGCGTCCGAGGTAAATCAGCGTCGGACGGATCACATAACGGCACAGTTCGCTGGCGGCGATACCCATAAAGCCCTCGAAACGTGAAGTGGGCGGCGATTCCTGACGGGTGGGGCTTGGCAGCGGTGGATCGACTCAGGATCGCCGGAAGCGGATCAAGCCGCTTGAGTTGAAGTGTAGTGTCATATTCGTGCCGTAAAGGCCTGTTTTTAAAATATTTCCGGTGCCGAGTTATAACCGTTATATCGCTTGGTACTTAAGCCGATACAGCGTGTGGAGAAATATCAGGCAATAAAAAGCCCTGCTTTTTAAGCAGGGCTTTTGATGTTTTCAGCTTTTCTGGTGTTTCAGGCAACCAGTGCCTGACGGGTACGCTCGATCACGGCCTGCAGCGGCTCGGCGCTGGAGTATTGATCGGGGTACAGGCGTTCGCTGTGACGAGCGATGCCGTGTTCATTGACCAGGGTGAAGCTGAAGCAGCCTTTGCGAGCAGCCATGATCAGGCAGTTCATTGGAGCAAAAGCGTTGGTTAGGGTGCGGATGGCATCCTGAGTGTGGATTTGAGTAGACATGGTTATTGGGTGTTCCTACAAATGACACGGATAAGAACCGTGCAACGTTAAAACGTTCCAGTAACGACGATCACCATTGATCGAACGAAGAACCCGACTGGAACAAAGCAGCCAGTTGAAGCGCTATGATTTTTGCGCGCTTGGGCCGGCAGGTAGGTACTTAGGAGGGCAGGCAACACATCAAGGGCAAAGGTTCTGGGCCCGGGGTGAAGATCCTGATCAATTTGCAGGTTGGTTCGGTCAGAGTAAGTGAGCTTCGCAACACCCTTTGCTTTCAATTCAAAGGCAGTGTTGTCGCAAGCATTACCTGGAAACCATCGAGGTGGTCGGTCCCGTGATGTCGGTAGAGGCTTCTCTTTAGGGAAGGTATACCGCAGGAGTTGTTCGACCAGAATTGACTTTCAGCTTGGTACTAACGCCGCGGATAGTAACGGATTGAATTCGAGAAAGGAAGTGTGTTAGGCAAAAAACTTTTACTGATGCTTGAATCGCTCTGCTCGCTGGCGGGGAATTGCCGTGCCTGGAGCATCTGCCGTCGGGGGTAAAACGTCGCGGCAACAGTAAAGCACACAATTGGGTCACCGGGCGTCCAGTGGCATGAGCCATCACCTCGCTTGAAACGCAGGTACAGTGAGGCTCGTTGTGACTGATTGACTGCAAAACGCACGAAAAAAGGGCGGTGATATAACCACCTCGAAGGGACTTGTGCACATTAGTTGCGTGGGCTGTCACCCCGTTGTCATTTCACCTTCAAGCGCAGTGGGTGCCTGTAATGGAAATTTAAGTCAATGAAAAACATCGCTTTTTTTTACTGGTGAAAAAATCGTCAGTTTGACTGCGAGCCCCATTCCACAGGGCTTCTGGCGAGTTCAGGGTGGGTTGTCCACTGAGTTATCCACAGCTTCTGTGGATTGTCCCAAGCGCTTGCTCTAGGACGGGCGTGCAGGCTTTTTTCGACTTTACCCGTACGAAAAAAAGAGTAGAGTGGCGCGCCTTCCGATTTGTCCCGCAGTGCTTTATGAAGTTTCGCTCAGTACCAACCTCCGTTACCTCCATCACCTCAGGTGTCACTCCACCCAAGCGCTTTTCGATTCGAGTCGCCGAATGGTTGCTCGACAGCCCACGCCTGGGCGATAACCCCAACATCAAACATTTCGCCGGACGTTTGCTCAAGGCTCCAGCCCGTGAAGGGGTGGTGGCTGCGCAAAGTCGTCTGGGGCAATTGATGTGCCGCGAATGCGGCAATGCCCGGGATCGGCGCATTGGCCAGGACCTGCTGCGTCAGGCCGCACGTGCCGGCGACCGGCGTGCCCGGCAGGAACTCGGTCAGATCGAAGACTGAGCTGTCCAAGCCCCGACGGCTTGGTTAACCTTCGCGCTTTAATTCATCGGCAGGAGTCGTCATGGCTATGGACGTGACCAGTGTGTTGCTCGGTCTGGCGGGTGCTGCGCTACCGTTATTGATGCTGGCGTGGCAGCTACAGCGGCGCCTGAGCACCGCGCAGTCCGAGCTGTCGCTGCTTGAAGAGCGCTTGGGGACTGCACAACTGGCGCAGGACGGGCTTAATGCGCAACTCGATGCCTGCCGTGATGAAATCAGCGACCTGAGTCAGGCCAATGCGGCCAAGCAAGCCGATCTGGCTGCCGTGCGCCGTGAAGTCGAGCTGTTGCAGATCGAGCGTGACAACGCCCGTGACGCGGCCCATGCCTGGAACCTCGAGCGCAGCAGTAAAGAGGCCGAGTTGCGGCGGCTGGACGCGCAGGCCGCCTCGTTAAATGCCGAGTTGCGTGAGCAGCAGGAAAGCCATCAACAACGCCTGAGCGACCTGCAAGGCTCGCGGGACGAGCTGCGGGCGCAGTTCGCCGAGCTGGCCGGGAAAATCTTCGATGAGCGCGAACAGCGCTTTGCCGAAACCAGCCAGCAGCGTTTGGGCCAATTGCTCGACCCACTGAAAGAGCGCATTCAATCCTTCGAAAAACGCGTCGAGGAAAGTTATCAGGCGGAAGCCCGCGAGCGCTTCTCGCTTGCCAAGGAGCTGGAGCGTCTGCAGCAACTGAACCTGCGCTTGAGCGACGAGGCGACCAACCTCACGCGAGCGCTCAAGGGACAGAAAACCCAAGGCAACTGGGGTGAGTTGATTCTCGAACGAGTGCTGGAACACGCGGGCCTGGAGAAGGGCCGCGAGTACCAGACTCAAGTCAGCCTAAAGGGACCGGATGGCGAGCGCTTCCAGCCCGACGTGCTGATTTATCTGCCGGGCGACAAGCAGGTGGTGGTCGACTCGAAGGTCAGCCTGACGGCCTATCAGCAATACGTGGCGGCTGACGACGACGCGATTGGCCAAGCGGCGCTGAAGCAGCATGTGCTGTCGTTGCGTAATCACGTCAAGGGCTTGTCCGATAAGGACTATAAGCGCCTGGACGGTCTGCACAGCCTGGATTTCGTATTACTTTTCGTGCCCATCGAGGCGGCTTTTTCCGCGGCATTGCAGGCTGAACCAAATCTGTTTCAGGAAGCGTTCGATCGCCATATCGTTATCGTCAGCCCGACCACCTTGCTGGCGACGTTGCGCGTCATCGACAGCCTGTGGAAGCAAGAGCGCCAGAGTCAGAATGCCCGGGAAATTGCCGAGCGCGCGGGCTGGCTGTACGACAAGTTCGTGTTGTTTATTCAGGATCTGGACGAGGTCGGCAATCGCTTGCAGCAACTGGATAAAGCCTACAGCGCCGCACGCAACAAACTGACGGAAGGCCGCGGCAATCTGGTCAGCCGCAGCGAGCAGCTCAAATTGCTCGGCGCACGGGCCAGCAAGAGCTTGCCGGCCGATCTGCTGGAGCGGGCGATGACCGATGTCGATGGGTTGGCCGAGTTGCCGGAATAAATTAAAAGATTGTCTTCATCACAACGGCAAATGCCGACTCAACAACGCCCGCAACGCCGCCGGCTTCACCGGTTTCGGCAGGTATTCCAGGCCTGCTGCATGCACTTGGGCGACCATCTCCGGTCGCCCGTCAGCGCTGATCACCACGCCAGGTACCGGCTCGCCGAGTTGGGAGCGTAGCCAGGCCATGAGTTCGGTACCGGTTTCGCCATGGTCGAGGTGGTAATCCACCAGCGCCAGTTGCGGGCGCATGCCATCGCTGAGCAGGGCGACGCACTCATCGCGATTGCGCGCGGTATATACCTGGCAACCCCAGCGCGAGAGCAGGCTGTTCATGCCGATCAGAATGCTGTCTTCGTTATCGATACACAGCACCTGCGCGCCTGTTGGCAGCCGGCCATTGAGTTTGGCAGGTGTACCGGGCGCACTGGTTTGAGCATGGGCCAGAGGCACGCTGACGCTGAACACACTGCCTTTGCCTGGCCAGGAGCGGACTTGCAGTTGATGACCCAGCACCCGGCACAAGCCGTCGGCAATCGCCAGACCCAGGCCCAGACCTTTTTCGGCGCGGGTCTGGTGGCTGTCGAGGCGCTTGAACTCCTCGAAGATAACCTGGCGTTTGTCTTCGGGAATCCCCGGGCCACGGTCCCAGACCTCCAGGCACAGCTGATCGCCCTTGTGTCGCACGCCCAGCAGCACGGGGCCTTTGGCGTAGCGGAAGGCGTTGGTCAGGAAGTTTTGCAGAATCCGCCGCAGCAATTTGATATCGCTGTCGACCCGTAGGCGGCTGCCGCGCAGGCGAAATTTCAGCCCTTGCTCCTGCGCCAGCGCCTTGAATTCGGCGCCGAGGGTGTCGAACAAATCATTCAGCGCAAATGGCTTGCGATCCGGGTTGATCTTGCCGTTTTCCAGGCGCGAGATGTCGAGCAGGTCACTGATCAAGTCCTCGGCCGAGCGTAGCGAACTGTCCAGATGCTGCACCAGTTGCCGGGTCTCGCAGGAGAGATCGTCATTCTGGTGGGAGAGGGCGGCCGAGAACAGCCGTGCGGCGTTCAATGGCTGCATCAGGTCGTGGCTGACAGCTGCAAGGAAACGGGTTTTCGACTGGTTGGCCGACTCGGCGGTACCTTTGGCTTCGGTCAGCGCGATGTTCAACTGCGACAGTTCATGGGTGCGCTCGGCGACGCGTCGCTCCAGTCCTTCGTTGGCCTCGGTCAGCGCTTGCTCGGCTTCGCGAAACGCGGTGATGTCGGTGAAACTCATGACAAACCCGCCGCCCGGCATTGGATTGCCGATCAGCTCGATCACCCGACCGTTGGGGAACAAGCGCTCCGAGGTATGGGCGCGCCCCTGGCGCATCCAGTGCAGGCGCCGGGCAACGTGGACTTCCGCCTCGCCGGGGCCACACAGGCCGCGTTCGGCGTTATAGCGAATGATGTCGGCAATCGGCCGGCCGACGCTGATCAGGCCATCCGGGTAGTTGAACAGTTCAAGGTATCGACGATTCCAGGCCACCAGCTTCAGCGACTGGTCGACCACGCTGATGCCTTGGGTAATGTTCTCGATCGCGCCTTGCAGCAAGGCACGGTTGAATTGCAGCACTTCCGAGGCTTCGTCGGCGATTCGTACCACGTCCTCGAGCTGCATTTCCCGACCTTCAATAGCGGCTTTTACGACGGCGCGGGTCGATGAAGCCCCGAGTACACCGGCGAGCAAGCGTTCGGTGTGGGCAATCCATTCACCGTCGGCATTCTGATTCGGGTTGAAACCTTTGCCTTGGCGGTAGGCGAAGCGGATGAAGCTCTGGCGTGCCCGTTCTTCGCCGACAAAACGTGCCGCGAGTTGCAGCAGGTCGTCGATTTGCACCGCCAGCATCGAGCGCGCGCTCGGCCGTGTGCTGATCTCCTGACCAATGAAGCGACCGGCCTGCCAGTGTTCCGAGACCCGTGTGCGCGACAACACCGACACCCAGGCGAACAAGGTGAAGTTACCGGCCAGCGACAACACCACGCCTTGAGTCAGTGGGGAAATCGGCAGGTTCAGCGGATTGCCGTGCAACCAGCCCAGCCCTGGGAAACTGTGCAGCGACCAGCCCAGGCTGTTGGCGGCGATCGGCAGAATCAACGTGTAGAACCAGAGAAAAGTCCCGGCGGCGAGACCGGCGAATACCCCGCGGCGGTTGGCCTGTTTCCAGTACAGCGCGCCGAGCATCGCTGGCGCTAGTTGGGTCACGGCGGCAAATGCGATCTGCCCGATGGTGGCCAGGCTGGCGGTCGAACCGAGCAGGCGATAGGAAACATAGGCCAGCAGCAGAATGGCGACGATGCTCACCCGACGCACCGAGAGCATCCAGTAGCGGAACACCTCGAACGGCCGTTCGGCATTTTTCCGGCGCAGCAGCCATGGCAGCAACATGTCGTTGGAGACCATGGTCGACAGCGCCACGCTGGCAACGATTACCATGCCGGTGGCGGCCGATGCACCTCCGATAAACGCCAGCAGCGCCAGTGCCGGATGGGCCTGGGCCAGTGGCAGGCTGATCACGAAGGAGTCGGGCAGTACCGAGCTTGGCAGCATCATTTGCCCGGCCAGCGCGATCGGTACCACGAACAGTGCGGCCAATCCCAGATAAGCCGGGAATACCCATTTCGCCAGGCGCAAATCCTGCGGTTCGATGTTCTCCACCACGGTCACATGGAACTGTCGGGGCAGGCAGATGATCGCCATCATCGCCACGCCGGTCTGCACCACCATCGATGGCCAATTCACGGTTTCTTTCCAGTATTCCTCCAGGCGTGGTGCGAGCATGGCCTGATCGAACAGGTCGTTGAAGCCATCGTACAAACCATATGTGACGAAGGCGCCGACGGCGAGGAAGGCGAGCAGCTTGACCAGTGCTTCGAAGGCAATCGCCAGCACCATGCCACGGTGGTGCTCCGTGGCATCGAGGTTGCGGGTGCCGAAGACGATGGTGAACAGCGCCAGAACCAGCGACACAATCAGCGCTGTGTCCAGGGCCCGGGTGCCCATGGCATCCGGGCCTGCACCGATCAACAGGTTGACCCCCAGGACGATGCCTTTGAGCTGCAAGGCGATGTAGGGCAATACGCCCACCAGACAGATCAGCGCCACCACCACCGCCAGCGATTGCGACTTGCCATAGCGGGCGGCGATGAAGTCGGCAATCGAGGTGATGTTTTCCTGTTTGCTGATCATCACCATTTTTTGCAGGACCCACGGCGCGAACACCAGCAGCAGGATCGGCCCCAGATAAATCGGCAAAAACGACCAGAGTTGTTCGGCGGCCTGACCGACGGCGCCAAAGAACGTCCAGCTGGTGCAGTAGACCGCCAGCGACAGGCTGTACACCCAGGCACGCATACGCGGCGGCAGCGGTGTGCTGCGCCGGTCACCGTAAAAGGCGATAGCGAACATGACGGCCATATAGGCCAGGGCGACGGCGGCAATCAGCCCGCTGGACAGCGACATGGTAACTCCAGGCATAAAGACACCCGGGACGCAAACCCGGTCTGACAGTTTCGCACGACCACTTCGGTTCGTCAGTGTCGACCAAGGTCGTGGCGCGGCGGGGTGTCGCAGGGTGGATACGTAGCGTGTTTACGCGGCAGCTACGGGGCCAGCGCGATATCGATCAACCGATGCAACTCTTCAACCTCTAGCGCCGCTGACGCGAACAGGATGCGGAACACTGTCGGTGCCACCACTATGTTGATCAGTCGGTCGACACCGGGCTTCGGCTCATTCGGATAGCGGTCCAGTATCGTCTGCAACTGGCTACTGAGAATGCTCACGCAATACCCCGGCGTGGCGCTCGATTGCACGTCGCGCATCATGTTGCGGCCGGGCTCCGAACTCATTTCGTCCAGATACTGCTCGGCCCAGGCGCGCAGGTCGCTACGCAGGCTGCCGGTGTTGGCCGGTTCACTGTCAGGACGCATGCGTACCAGCGCGACGTCGGCCAAGAGTGCCGACAAGTCGCCCCAACGTCGGTAGATCGTCGACGGCGTAACGCCTGCACGGGCAGCGATTTGCGGCACGGTTACGCTTGAACGCTCCTGCTCTTGGAGGAGTTCGCGGACTGCCGAATGAATCGACTCCTGCACCCGAGCACTGCGACCGCCCGGGCGTAAACCTTCTTTAATAGCCATGCGTCGAACCTTAACACAAAGAATTTGCTTTAAGCCGAAGTCGGTAGCACACTCCGCAAAAGCAAAAAATTAGCTTTTGCGGAGTGTGCTCATGTCCAGTTCAGTCTCAAGCCGTTCCAGTCTGGTGTTCCTGGCGATCACCTTACTGAGTTTTCTCGCCGCTTCCAGTGCACCAACGCCGCTTTATCACCTGTACCAGGAGGTGCTGCAGTTCTCTCCGGCGACCCTGACGCTGATTTTCGGGGTGTATGCCTTGAGCTTGCTGGCGGCGCTGCTGACGGTCGGCTCGTTGTCGGATCATCTGGGACGCAAGCCGGTAATTTTCGCTGCGTTGCTGCTGGATATGCTGGCGATGTTGCTGTTTATCAATGCCGACAGTGTGGCTTGGCTGATCGCTGCGCGGGTGCTTCAGGGGTTTGCCACCGGCATGGCCACCAGCGTACTCGGTGCGGCGTTGCTCGATACTGACCGGCAGCAAGGTCCGCTGGTGAATAGCGTTGCGCCGCTTCTGGGCATGGCGTTTGGCGCATTGGGCAGTGGATTGCTGGCGGAGTACGCGCCGCAACCATTGCAATTGGCCTACTGGATTCTGTTCGGACTGTTCCTGCTGCAAGCCCTGTACGTCTGGCGTCTGCCAGAAAGTGTCAGTCGACTACCCGGCGCCTGGGAGTCGCTATGCCCGACCTTGCATGTGCCGCCACAGGCACGACGGGCGCTGTGGCTGGCGCTGCCGGTGAATGTGGCGGTCTGGGCGGTGGGCGGCTTCTTCCTGTCACTGGCGCCATCGCTGGTTCGTACGGCGACCGGTTCGACCTCGAATCTGATCGGCGGCGGCCTGGTAGCTGTGTTGACGGTCAGTGGCGCGTTGATGATCTTCACGTTGCGCAATCGCCCGGCAGACAAAGTCCTGCGCTTGGGCGCGAGCTTGTTGGCGATCGGCATCGCGCTGATTCTGACCGCCGTACACAGCGCCAGCCTGCCGCTGTTTTTCTTCGCCACTCTGGTGGCCGGCAGTGGTTTTGGTGCCGGCTTTCTCGGTGCCTTGCGCAGCGTGGTACCGCTGGCCTTGCCCCATGAGCGCGCGGGGTTGATGTCGGCGTTCTACGTGCTGAGTTACCTGGCGTTCTGCCTGCCGTCGCTGTTGGCAGGCAACCTGACCCGGACCTTTGGCCTGGTCGCCACCACCGATGGCTATGGCGCGGTATTGATCGTGCTGTCGTTGGGGGCGTTGCTGGGGTTGATGCGTCAGCGGCCGGCCAAGTTCTGTGGGGTAGCGGATAATCCTTAACGCGACAGAGGTGTTCCCAGGCGGAGTGATACGAGCAGCAGTGTTTAATATCTATATCTGTAAAGCAGATAACAGTTAGAGAAATTACCCGTTATATAGATATTCGATTCAGTTCTACCATGAGCTCTCCCTCACCCGAGGACAGGAGTTCACGATGCAATGCCCCAACAGCAACAAAACCGCTAACCGGCCTTTGAGCCATTTACAGCACCCTCGCGAAGCGATTCGGCAGTTCACCCCGAACTGGTTCGCCGCGACCATGGGCACTGGGGTCCTGGCCCTGGCGCTCGCCCAATTGCCGGTGTCTTTCCCTGGCCTGCATGCCTTCGCCGAAGGCCTGTGGATGTTCAATATTTTCCTGTTCCTGCTGTTCAGTGGGTTGTATGCCGCGCGCTGGGCGTTTTTCTTCGATGAAGCGCGACGGATTTTCGGCCACTCCACGGTTTCGATGTTTTTCGGCACCATTCCCATGGGCCTGGCGACCATCATCAATGGCTTCCTGCTGTTCGGTCTGCCGCGCTGGGGGGAGGGCGTTGTGCACCTGGCCGAGGTGTTGTGGTGGCTGGATGTCGCCATGTCGCTGGCCTGCGGCGTGTTGATCCCGTACATGATGTTCACCCGCCAGGAACACAGCATCGACCAGATGACCGCTGTCTGGCTGCTGCCGGTGGTGGCTGCGGAAGTCGCGGCGGCCAGCGGTGGTTTGCTTGCGCCGCACCTGGCAGACGCTCACTCGCAACTGGTGGTACTGGTGACCAGCTACGTGCTGTGGGCGTTCTCGCTGCCGGTGGCGTTCAGCATCCTGACCATCCTGCTGCTGCGTATGGCCCTGCACAAACTGCCGCACGAAAACATGGCCGCGTCGAGCTGGCTGGCGCTGGGGCCGATCGGCACCGGGGCGTTGGGCATGTTGTTGCTGGGCAGCGATGCACCGGCGATTTTCGCCGCCAACGGCTTGCCGGGAATCGGTGAAATTGCCGCCGGGCTGGGCCTGGTCGCCGGGATTACATTATGGGGCTTCGGCTTGTGGTGGATGTTGATAGCGGTACTGATCACCTTGCGTTACCTGCGTGGCGGGATTCCCTTCAACCTCGGCTGGTGGGGTTTTACCTTCCCGCTGGGCGTTTACTCGCTGGCCACGCTGAAGCTGGCAAGCACCTTGAACCTGGCTTTTTTCAGCTTCTTTGGCAGTGTCTTGGTGGTCGCGTTGGCGATCATGTGGCTGATCGTTTCCAAGCGCACCGTTCAAGGCGCCTGGCGCGGTGAGTTGTTTGTTTCACCGTGCATTGCCGGATTAGCGAAATAATTCGCAAAGTTTAGGTAAGGTTGTGGCCTGGATCGCGGTACGACATTCCAATAAGAGCATCCAAGCCACACAGGGACATGGAAGATGAGCCACCCTTCGCAGTTCACCTTGCTTCGCAAGCGGCGGTTTCTGCCGTTTTTTGTTACGCAGTCCCTCGGGGCGTTCAACGACAACATCTTCAAGCAATCGTTGATCCTCGCGATTTTGTACAAGCTGACCATCGAGGGTGACCGTTCGATCTGGGTCAACCTGTGTGCGCTGCTGTTTATCCTGCCGTTTTTTCTGTTCTCGGCGCTGGCCGGACAGTTCGGCGAAAAGTTCGCCAAGGACGCGCTGATTCGTCTGATCAAGCTCGGCGAAATCGCGATCATGGCGGTCGGCGCAGTCGGCTTCCTGTTCGATCACCTGTCGCTGATGCTGGTGGCGCTGTTCGCCATGGGTACCCACTCGGCGTTGTTTGGCCCGGTTAAGTATTCGATCCTGCCGCAGGCCCTGCATGAAGAAGAGCTGGTGGGCGGTAACGGGCTGGTGGAAATGGGTACCTTCCTGGCGATTCTGGCCGGGACCATCGGCGCCGGGATCATGATGTCGTCCAGTCATTACGCACCGATCGTCTCCACGGCGATCATCGGTGTCGCGGTGCTGGGCTATCTGGCCAGTCGCGGCATTCCGCGCGCTGCAGCGTCGACCCCTGAGCTACGGTTGAACTGGAATATCTTCAGCCAGTCCTGGGCGACTCTGCGTCTGGGGCTGGGGCAAACGCCTGCGGTGTCGCGCTCGATTGTCGGCAACTCGTGGTTCTGGTTTGTCGGGGCGATTTACCTGACGCAAATCCCGGCCTACGCCAAAGAGTGGATGCACGGTGACGAGACGGTGGTGACGCTGATTCTGACGGTGTTCTCGGTCGGTATCGCGCTGGGTTCGATGCTCTGCGAGAAACTCTCCGGACGCAAAGTCGAGATCGGTCTGGTGCCGTTTGGCTCCTTTGGGCTGACAGTGTTTGGCTTGCTGCTGTGGTGGAGCTCCGGGGGCATCCCGCAAAGCCTTCAAGGTCATGGCTGGATCGAAGTGCTTGGCTTCGGTCAGACGTGGTGGGTGCTGTTCGATATTCTCGGGCTGGGGATTTTCGGCGGTTTCTACATCGTGCCGCTGTACGCGTTGATTCAGTCGCGCACTGCCGAAAACGAGCGGGCGCGGGTGATCGCGGCCAACAACATCCTCAATGCACTGTTCATGGTGGTTTCGGCGATTGTCTCGATTGTGCTGCTGAGCATCGTCAAGCTGTCGATTCCCCAGCTGTTCCTGGTGGTGTCGCTGCTGAACATCGGTGTAAACGTCTACATCTTCAGCATCGTTCCCGAATTCAGCATGCGCTTCATGATCTGGCTGCTCAGCCATTCCATGTACCGCGTGCAGCATCGCAACCTTGAGCTGATTCCCGATGAGGGCGCGGCGTTGCTGGTCTGCAACCACGTGTCGTTCGTCGATGCTTTGCTGATTGGTGGCGCAGTGCGTCGGCCGATTCGCTTTGTGATGTATTACAAGATCTATAACTTGCCGGTGCTGAACTTTATCTTCCGTACGGCGGGGACCATTCCGATTGCCGGGCGCCAGGAGGACAGTCAGATTTACGAAAAGGCCTTCAAGCGAATCGCCCAGTACCTGAAGGATGGTGAGCTGGTGTGCATCTTCCCGGAAGGCAAGCTGACCGTTGATGGTGAGATCAATGAGTTCAAGGGCGGGCTGACGCGGATACTGGAAGAGACACCGGTGCCAGTGATTCCTTTGGCCTTGCAAGGGTTGTGGGGCAGCTTTTTCAGCCGCGATCCGAACAAGGGTTTGTTCCACCGTCTCTGGTCACGGGTGACCCTGGTGGCCGGGCCGGCGGTGGCGGTTGAAGTCGCGCAGCCAGCGCAGTTGCAAGCGCTGGTCGGCGAATTGCGTGGCACCGTTAGATAGTGGGTGTTTTGGCTGGCCTCATCGCGGGCAAGCCTTGCTCCTACAGAGGTACGAGATATCTGTAGGAGCGAGGCTTGCCCGCGATGGCGATCTAGGCCTGGGCGCTGACTTTGAGCCCGACCAACCCGACGATGATCAGCGCGACGCTGGCCAGGCGGAACAGCGCCATGGATTCACCAAACAGGATGATCCCGGCGATAACCGTGCCCACGGCGCCGACGCCAGTCCAGATGGCGTAGGCCGTGCCCAACGGCAGATCCTTCATGGCCAGACCCAGCAGACCCAGGCTGATTACCATGGCGCCGACGGTCAGGACGGTGGGAAGAGGGCGGCTGAAGCCGTCGGTGTATTTCAGGCCAACGGCCCAGCCGACTTCAAACAAACCTGCGAAAAACAGAATGATCCAAGGCATGCAGACCTCCATCGATTGACGGGGTCGTCCCCAGATTAGTAACTCGGTCGAGCCGCGAGGTCGTCCTCGCGATGCGCACTATAGTGCCCACTAATAATCCGGGGATCAAGTTACCGGGTCACTCGGTTGCTTGTCGGGCGGCCAGTTCGCGGTCCTGTTTCTCGCTCATCCGACGGAAATACGTCGAGAGCAACGCCCCGGAAATGTTGTGCCAAACGCTGAACAGCGCGCTCGGTACCGCCGCCAGTGGCGAGAAGTGGGCACTGGCCAGCGCCGCGCCCAGCCCGGAGTTCTGCATGCCGACTTCCAGGGCCAGGGATTTGCGTTGCGCCAGCGGCAGCTTGAACACGCGTCCGGTGAAGTAGCCCAGCAGGAAGCCAAAGCTGTTATGCAGCATCACCACGACCATGATCAGCAGGCCGGACTCGGCAATCTTTGCCTGACTCGCCGCGACAACGGCGGCGACGATGATCACGATGCTCACCACTGAAACCAGCGGCAGCACCTCTACCGCGTGGCGCACCCGATCTCCCAGCAGGCGTTGGGCAACCACGCCGAGCACGATCGGCAGCAACACCACTTGCAGGATCGACCAGAACAGTTCCATGAACGATACCGGCAACCAGGCCGAGGCCAATAACCAGATCAGGGCAGGCGTCAGCACCGGAGCGAGCAGGGTGGTGACGGCGGCAATCGCTACCGACAGCGCCAGGTCACCGCGGGCCAGCCAGGTCATCACGTTCGACGAGGTGCCGCTTGGGCAGCAACCGACCAGAATCACCCCGACGGCGATTTCCGGTGGCAGGTGAAACGCCTGGCAGAGCAACCATGCCACGCCGGGCATGATCACGAAATGTGCGACCACGCCCAGTGCCACGCGCCACGGATGACGGGCCACTTCAGCGAAATCTTCAAGTTTGAGGGTCAGGCCCATGCCGAACATCACCAGCCCCAGCAACGGCACGATCGCACCTTTCAGGCCGATGAACCACGCCGGTTGCAGGAAGGCCACTACGGCGAAGATCAAGACCCAGTAAGCGAAAGTGTTGCCGACAAAGCGGCTCAGTGCTGCCAGTGCACGCATGACCTGTTCCTTCCTATATCGTCTGTAAAAAGATCGCAGCCTGCGGCAGCGCCTACAGATGAACGCACATTACTGTAGGAACTGCCGCAGGCTGCGATCTTTTCTTTATAGGCGCCGCCAATTCGGCCGGCGCCCATTAGCGCGATTAGATCCCTTGCGGAGTCTCTTCGCCGCCCAGCGCCTCAACCAGCGCCGGGAGGAATTCGCCGAAAGTCATCATCATCAGCATGAAGCTGGCGTCGAGTTGGCCGAGGGCTTCATCACCACCGTCCTGTTCTGCCTGATCCTGCAGAAGGTCTTCAAACTTCAGGCGCTTGACCACCATCTTGTCGTCGAGGACGAACGACAGTTTGTCTTGCCAGGCCAGGGACAGCTGAGTGACCACTTTACCGGTGCTCAGATGCAACTGGATTTCTTCGCTGGTCAGGTCCTGACGCTTGCAACGGACGATGCCGCCGTCTTCGTGGGTATCGCGCAGTTCGCACTCATCCAGTACGAAGAAGTCGTCAGCGGCTTTCTGGGTGGTGACCCACTCAGTCATGGTCGCGGTCGGGGACATTTTTACAGTCAACGGACGTACCGGCAGCGTGCCGATCACTTCACGCAGCGTGGAAAGCAGGTCTTCGGCGCGTTTCGGGCTGGCGGAGTTGACCAGGATCAGCCCCTGTTTCGGTGCAATGGCAGCAAAGGTCGACGAGCGACGGATAAAGGCGCGCGGCAGGAACGCCTGGATGATTTCATCCTTGATCTGATCACGCTCCTTCTTATAGACCTTGCGCATTTGCTCGGCTTCGATCTCTTCGACCTTTTCCTTGACCGCGTCGCGCACGACGCTGCCTGGCAGAATGCGTTCTTCCTTGCGTGCGGCGATCAGCAGGAAGTCTCCGCTGACATGTACCAGGGGTGCATCTTCGCCTTTGCCAAACGGCGCGACGAAACCGTAGGTGGTCAACTCCTGGCTTGCACATGGACGCGCCAGTTTGGTGGCCAGTGCAGTTTCCAACGCCTCAGCATCAAAAGGCAGATCTTGGGTCAGGCGATAGATAAGCAGGTTTTTGAACCACATGGGGTGAGTCTCTCCTTTATACAAAGGGGGGCATTATTCTCCGCGCAGCGTCATAGGCCAACCCTCAGCTAAGCCTTTGGAAGGCCTGAAAAAATTATTTTAAAAAGTGCTTGCCAGAGGTTGGGCTGCTCCGTAGAATGCGCGCCACACCGAACGTGAAGGGTGATTAGCTCAGCTGGGAGAGCGTCTGCCTTACAAGCAGAATGTCGGCGGTTCGATCCCGTCATCACCCACCATTCGCATTCAGTGTTACGCGCAGCGGTAGTTCAGTCGGTTAGAATACCGGCCTGTCACGCCGGGGGTCGCGGGTTCGAGTCCCGTCCGCTGCGCCATATTCGGTAACCTGGAACGCTGAACGCCAGGTCACCACGGAAAGCCCGCTAACGCGGGCTTTTTGCTGTAAGAGTTCCATGCGATGTGTACTGTTTCATTGAAATTCAGCTTTTTTAATATTTTTCTTAATTAAATCAGCACGTTATGAATTTTTGTGGCACAATGCGCCCCGCAACGAAGGTAAAGGGTGATTAGCTCAGCTGGGAGAGCGTCTGCCTTACAAGCAGAATGTCGGCGGTTCGATCCCGTCATCACCCACCACTTACTTTCAACGCTACGCGCAGCGGTAGTTCAGTCGGTTAGAATACCGGCCTGTCACGCCGGGGGTCGCGGGTTCGAGTCCCGTCCGCTGCGCCATATTCGGTAACCTGGAACACTGAACGCCAGGTCACCACAGAAAGCCCGCTTAATGCGGGCTTTTTGCTGTCTGGGGTTTTATCAAGTCATGGTCCCCGATAAAAAAGCGACCCTTGGTCGCTTTTTTCGTTTATGGGTTACTACTGCTCGGCATTGCGCGCGTGCCGGTAATCACTGACCGCTTCGTACACTGCTTTGCGTAGCCGATTGATACCGCCGATAGGGCGGTGGGCTTCCAGGCCAAACCAGGGGTTGAAGGACTGGTTATCGCATTGCAGGTTCAGCGCTGGCGTGTCGAAGTCCTGGGCGGGGATCCGGATCCGCGCCACGGTTTCGAACGGCGCATCGCTTTCACGCCATTCGATGCTGGTGTCCTCGATCGGCATATACCTGGTCGGGTCCTGGCGCTGGATCTGCAAGACAAAACACGCGGCTACCCGGTCCGTCGACAGCTGTTGATTCAGCGCACTGCGCAAAAAGTTTGGCAGCGCTTGATTTTGCGCAGGGAGGGTGTAGTCGGGGCAGTTGCCAGGGTCTGGCGCAACGCGGAACTTGGCATTGGCCGTACCGAATTTATACGGCGAGACGGAAAAATAAGTGCTCTGGGTCGGACTGGCCGGGGCTGGCGCCAGGGTCGCCAAGGCAATGAACAGGTGACGAATCTGCCAGCTGCGCGGATCCCAGCTCGGAAAGAACGCCATGACTTGCTTGCCATCAGCTTGGGCTGCGACGTTTTGACGGTACTCGGCGACATTGCTGACGAAGAAGTTCGGATGGTTGAACATCACGAAGTCCTGCTCACTACGGTTCTGCTGATCCTTGAGTAGCTGTGTTCCCGGTACATCAAGCAATTTGATCGCCATGCCTCGGGCATCGCGAACGCTATCGAATTGCGGATAGGCGTTACCGTTGGACAGTCGCAAGATGGCTTGCCAGGTCTTGCCGGCCTCGCTAAAGACACCTTGACGCAGTTCAGGCGTGAGGTCGGCCAGCACTTGAACCTCGGCCTTTACGCAGCCATGCGCCTTGGCGTGGGCATCGCGCAGG
Organism: Pseudomonas helvetica; assembly: GCF_039908645.1. NCBI lineage: Bacteria > Pseudomonadati > Pseudomonadota > Gammaproteobacteria > Pseudomonadales > Pseudomonadaceae > Pseudomonas > Pseudomonas helvetica. The sequence goes on along the minus strand of NZ_CP150917.1, from coordinate 4,614,802 downwards.
AAACGAGTGTTTTCGCGGTGCTGGTCGACGATGCGCACGGCAGTCTGGATGATGTCCCGCGTCATTGCCGCTTCACCCGCCGGAATCTGTTCTTTGGCAGAGACCGGACCGCTGTGATGCCAGGCGAACCAGGCTGTCGCCACCGCCCAGGCCAGCAAACCGAGCCCCAACAGGAGCAGCAGGGTTTTGCCGAGCAATACGCCGATGCGCAGCCAAAGTGTGATCAACATGCATGAATCCTTTTTGCTGCGGTGATGGTCATGGTAGTTGCGACTCCAAAGGCCCGCCGAGCACCTTCAGGTATTCCACCAGTGCCCAGCGCTCTTGGGGTTGCAGCAGTCGGCCGATGACCCCGTTGCCTCGTTCGCCTGGACGAAATTCGTGACCGCTGTTGTGGTTGCCGGTGATTCGCGTGTCGAACTCAAAACCGTTGCTGAAGGCTTCAGTGCGATAACCCAGGTGCTGTGGGTCGTATTCGAACGTGCCTCTATAGAAGGTGGCTGCACGCTCATCCTGCGGCGAGAGCAGTTGGTAGATGTTCGGTACTGAACCGTTATGCAGAAACGGTGGCGTCGCCCAGACGCCCGCCAGCGGTCGTGCCTTGTAGGCACGTAGTTCACGAACGCCAATCGGCAGGCCGTATCCATCCATGTCGGGGCGCTCTTGAGGTGTGACGTTGGCGTCACGGTAAGCGCGGTTCTCGACGAAGGCAGTCACGTAGGCCAGACCTTTGGCAACCGAGAGTTTGCTCAGGTCCAGTGGCCCGGTAGGTGTCGGGTGCAGTTTGACGTCCAGTTTCGCCAGTTCGGCCACGTCCCATTTGAGCGGGCTCAGGTCAAAACGGTGGTCGGCGATGTTGTTGGCGGCCCCCGGGTCGGTACCAATGACGTCCACCGGCAACATTTTCAATTTCTGCTCAGGCCGACCATTGGTCACTGTCACGTTCGGTACATGGCAACCGGCGCAGTTTTCGGCGAACAGCGTGCGGCCCTTGGCGGCCAGTGGTTTGTCGATGCTGCCGAGCAATGCTTCGGGCCAGGCCGGAGGTTTGAGTCGCTTCAGTGTTTCTTCGATCAGTTGCAGGTCGCGTACTCGCACGCTGGAAGGGTAGCGATCATCGCCCTTGAGCGGCTGGCCGGCGGCATCGAAGAAGTTCAGCGTCGCGCCGACGCCCAGGGCTTCGCCGATGTTGCGCGCCATGGGTTGCTGGGCTGAGCCGTTCCATTGCACCCAGTCGAAGCTCCAGATATCCCACAACTGCGGATAGTCCACGGGCGCGTTGGCTACTCGGTAGTTGTTCGGCGAAATAGCGTCGCCGAAACTGGCGTTGGCAATACGGCCGAAAGCGTCGGTACGGCCGGGGCCTTCTTCGGTGGGATAAAGGCCGCGGTGGGTGTCATTCCAGGCTGCGCGCAAGAAGGTATCCAGCGAAGTTTTGAAGTCCTGGCGCAGTTGTGAGTGTTGGGCGTCATAGTCCTGACCCAGCACGTTGCGTGCGAAGCGTTCGAGTTTCCAGGGGTTGTAGTAGGTCGAGGCGAGGCTTGCGACCAATGCCTGACCGAAACTGCCGCCGCGCAGAGTGGGGACACTGGAAGGCAATACGTGCTGTGCCGAGCCGCCGTCGATGCGCACCGCCTGGCCTTTAAAGCGCAGCTCGCCGGTGTGGCAGGCAGCGCAGGTAACATCCAGAAACTCTTCTTTACTGCCTGGATTCTGATGGCGGGCGAAACCGACGGGCAGGTTGCCGGGGTTGTTGGGTGTGGCTTTTTGGGTCGGATCTACCAAAAAACCAAAACGCGCCAGGTATTCAGGCGTGGCAAAGCGTTGCTCCGAGAATGGCAGTTCAAGTGCTGTGAACCAGTTGTAGCGCAGGCCTTTGACCTGTGTGCCCTGTGGTGTGAAGTAGTAGGTCTGGCGGTCGGCGGCGTCCCATTGCTCGAGGTAGTTCACCTGCTTGACTGGCGTATAGGCCGGTAGCTTCGGGTTGGCGACGTAATACAGGACCACCGCCAGAGCGACTGCCAGCAGGGTGATTATCAGCAACAGCACACGGATCAAGAGGCGCACGTTAAACATCCTTGTTGATTTATAGCCTTGTTATGCCTTAGCTCCAGGTGCGAGGCAAGTGGCCATTACGCCAGGCGCTGTAGGAACCGGCGTTTATTGCGCTGAGAAGAAGCTGACAGAAGCTTCATGACCAGCGCTCGCAAAATGCATTAAAAGACCTGAACTTATCGGAGCTTTCCTGCTCTCATGCCGGTAGCCATTGGTCGTGGCGGCCTGATAAGCTCGCGGCTTTATTCGATTGCCCTTTAGGCGCATGAACAAGGAAATAGCATGAAACAGCATCGGTTGGCGGCGGCGGTGGCCCTGGTTAGCCTGGTACTTGCGGGTTGTGACTCGCAGACCAGCGTCGAGCTGAAAACCCCGGCGCAAAAAGCTTCCTACGGTATTGGCCTGAACATGGGCAAGAGCCTGGCTCAGGAAGGCATGGATGACCTGGACTCCAAAGCGGTAGCCCAAGGCATCGAAGATGCCGTTGGCAAGAAAGAACAGAAACTGAAGGATGACGAACTGGTCGAAGCTTTCGCTGCGCTGCAAAAGCGCGCTGAAGAGCGTCTGGCCAAGATGAGCGAAGAGTCGGCAGCTGCCGGCAAGAAATTCCTCGAAGACAACGCGAAGAAGCCGGGTGTCGTTACCACGGCTTCGGGTCTGCAGTACGAAGTGGTCAAGAAAGCCGATGGCCCACAGCCTAAGCCGACTGACGTGGTGACTGTCCACTACACTGGCAAGCTGACCAACGGCACCGTATTCGACAGCTCCGTCGAGCGCGGCAGCCCGATTGATCTGCCGGTTAGCGGCGTGATCCCGGGTTGGGTTGAAGGTCTGCAACTGATGCACGTCGGCGAGAAGTACAAACTGTACATCCCTAGCGATCTGGCCTACGGTGCACAAAGCCCTAGCCCGGCAATCCCGGCCAACTCGGTGCTGGTATTCGACCTGGAACTGCTGGCGATCAAAGATCCGGCAAAACAAGACGCTGCCAAGTAATCAGCGTCTGTTATAAAAACAACGCCCCGTTCATGCGGGGCGTTGTTGCATCTGGCGTTCGGTGGTCGACAATTCAAGCGAACGGACGCGGTGGAGTGGAGTCACAGCATTGAGGGTGCCGCAGCTAAACGCTGTAGGTTGCCAAGTCAATGAAATATTGGGTTTTTTTATGTGAGTAAAAAACGCCCGATCTGAGCTTAGCCCTTGTAGGACGTGGCCTTCAGGCGTGAAAAGCGGCTCTGTTCACAAGGTTATCCACAATTTGTGTGGATAACATTTCAGCGGGAGAGATGATGAAAGCACCTTGGAACTTCGCTCGATTTTTACCCTTGGCGGGAAGGTTGCTCAGTCGTGGGCGATTACCGGCCCTGTTGTTTGCCGTAGCCAGAAAAGGGGCGAGCCAGGGTAACCGTTTGGGCAAGCTTAAAGATGACCTGAGATTGCTGCAGGCATTGTGCCTGGCGTACTGGCGCGGTGAGTATCGGGACATCAGTCGCAAATCGATGCTGATAGTGGTGGCGGGGCTGATGTACTTCCTCAGCCCGCTCGACGCGATCCCGGATTTTATCCCGGTATTTGGCATGCTCGATGACATCGCCGTGCTGGCCTGGGTCTTGAAAACCCTCGATGACGAACTGAACGCTTTCCGTGCCTGGCGCGACCGTCAGAGTCCAGAAAAGCTTGCGGTCGTGGAGCGCTTGCCTGATACGCCGGAGCAATTACAACTGCAAGGCCCGAAAAAAACCTGAGTTGAATCAGGTTCATCCACAGATTGATCGCCCCTCGCGACCTTATCGGCTGTTAGGATTACACTTCTAAGGAAAAGTGCTGACTCGCTAAGTGTTGTTGTCCTACGGGGTAGTCATGGATATTCAGATAATTGCACGTGATGGCGAACCCGAATATGCGGTTCTGCCGTGGGCTCAGTATCAAGCGTTATTGAAAGCAGCAGGCGTCACTGAACAACCACCGCGTGAAGCGACAGTCCGTCACGCGGCCACAGCAGACCAGGTTCTTCCAGGTCTGGATCAACTACGCAGTTTGCGCGAAGGGAAGGGCATCGCCATTGAGGCGCTAGCCCGCACGGTAGGCATCAGCCCGTCTTACCTGGCCTTGATCGAAAGTGGCGAGCGTCAACCTGACGCAGCGATTCGCCGCAGCCTGGCCTGGGAACTGACGGTGCTGGGATGGAGGGATGAATCGTGAGCGTACGCATCAGTCGTCAGCATTGGGACGGTTTAATCGGCGAGCTGGATCAGGCCCGTCGCCAGCGTCATCTTTTGACTTATCGCGCTTTGCTTGAGCGTTTGCAGTTGCCAAGCCCGGCCATGCAAACCCTGACTGCCGCGCTTGAGCACCTGGCAGCTCTGGATGCACGGGCCGAGCAGCCGCTGCGCAGCTCGCTGGTCATCAGCCAAGGCGCTAGCCGTCTGCCGCGCACCGGGTTCTTCGAATGCGTCGAGCGACTGGGGCGTTTCTCCGGGCCTTCCGATGGCGTGGCTGCCGCGTCCTGGCATGCGTCGGAAGTGGTACGGGTGTTTGAGTACGAATACCCCGAATCTGCGGAGGCCTGAATGCTCTGGCGACTCAAGGCCCGTGCCAGTTACTGGCTGGCACGCAGGCTGTTTCATTGGTCATGGTTTGTCCGCCAGCCACGCGGCTGGAGCTGGCTTGAAGGCCAGTTCGCGCGCATGGCGAACCTTGGTGATGTTGGTGCGCAAAGCTTCTATGGCCACATCCTGACGTTCCGTGGCCAAGGTCTCGGCGCCCGTGAAGAAGGCGTACGTTTGTTGCGCCTTGCCGCATTGGCGGGGGACGCTAAAGCAGCCTATCAGGTTGGCGTGATCAGCCTTGCCGGAACACCGAGCAAGGCCCCTGACGCTGCCGAGGCGGCGCGTTGGTGGCAGATGGCGGCCAAGGCCGGACATCCGCTGGCCGAGATCAAGCTCAAGGAACTGGCGTCACGTGATACTTGACGGCCACTCTCGCACCGGCTGATCCGGTTTGCCTGCGATCGCGGGTGAGCCACTTTCCTACAGGTGTTTGTAAAGTATTCGCCGATCAAGCAGTGCCCGTTCTGCTTGATTGAGCCATCCCCTTCGCTTTAACGAAATACCCTACATCATCCTCCGTTTGTCCTGACTTCATTCCCCGCGCAATCCCCGCACAGTCTCGCGTCCCACAGTGACCGCGCGAAGATTGAGAATGCTCGATCCAAAAAAACTGCAGGCCTTGAACACTGCCATTGGCCATCTGGTCATTGCTGCGCTGAACCCGAAAAGCCCGGACATTCAAGCCGTCTTCAACGACTTTCGGCACTGCCTCAGTGACTACGATTCCTGGGCCGAAAGTTTCTGGACGGGCGCAGCGCTGGATGTCGAGCAGGTGTTCAAGGTTGGCAACGACGTCAGCCTCAGTGCACCGAAAAACTCGACCACTCCGATCAGCGCCACCGTTGCGTCCTGTCCGGCCGGCGGATCGTTGACCCTGGTGCACATGTTCGAGGCGGCGCGTTTTGTGCCGATCGGCAATACCCCGGTGATGCTCGAAGCATTGATCGATGGGCCGGGAGGGGATGAGGTGGTCGGCGAGCCGGTCCACGCAGTTATCGGCCCTGGCGGCATCCTCGAAGTCCCCGAATGCTGGCGTGGCCAGCGGCACCGAATCACCTTTTACCCCAACGTCACTCAAGACCACGTCAAGGCACTCTACGCCTCTTATCAAACCACCATTGCCGAGCTTGAGGACTGGCTGCAAAGCGAGTGGACGAACGAGTTTCAACCGTTGTGGGTGAGCTTTTCGCAAAGCGGTTTTATCGAGCGCTACAACGCCTTGCAGCAGGCTGATCAACGGGGTGTTGAAAGCGCCTTGCTCGACCTCTGGGACGATGTTCAGCAGTTCTATCACTTGCTGGCCGACCTGCAAGCCAACAGTGAAAAGCTCCTTGAGTACCTGACCCAGGCCGAGCTCGAGACCCTGCTCAACGCTTCCACAGAAGCGATTGCCAATGGCTTGCTGGTGCTCAGCGATGAACCGTTGCTGTTCATCTATCTGACGGCCGTCACCAGTTGGTTGCGGATGCTACCGCCGCAGTACGAAGCCGAAGTAATGGCCGAAATTCGTACAGGCGTGTTGATCGGATTGCTCCTGGCTTGCGTGACCGGACCGATGGGCGTTGGGGCCGGTGTGGGCGCCAAAGTGCTGGAGAAGATCAAGTCGCAGCGTGCTCGACAGTGGCTGGCAGCCTTGAGCATCCGACTGGCGCAAGTGTCGAGCAATCAGCGTTTCAGCAGTCATGCCGATGCGCTCAAGCCGCTAATGATGAGTGCCCGAAAGGCGTCGCTGGCGCCAACACCCCGAGGGCCGCTGAAGATTACCCCCGGTGAAGCGCCGATCCTTTACGTGAAAAACCCTGCGGCCATCGCCCGCGACAAGTCTGGACCCAAGACCAGCCTGAGCAAGCAGGAGCATCACGACAACGCCCCGGATCAGGCGAAAAACCCCAACGGCGACAGCGCCGATTCGGCAGATAAAACCGCCACCCACAACTGCCCGGTGTCGATGGTCACTGGTGAAGAACTGCTGACCCTCACCGATGGCGAACTCGACGGTGTGCTGCCGTTTGCCTTCACCCGGTTGTACCGCACCAGCGCGGTGGAGATCGACAGCGGACTGGGCTTTGGCTGGAGCCATTCGCTGGCGCACCGCCTGGAAATCGACGGCGACAACGTCGTCTGGATCGACCACGAAAACCGCCGCACGCGCTTCCCGAGACCCAACGCCGAGCGTCCGGCGATCCATAACAGTTTGTCCCGTGCAGCGATTTATCTGGGCGACGACGCCGATGAACTGATCCTCGCCCAGGCCGGTGAGGCGACACGGTTCTACCATTTTCGTGACGGTAACCTCACGGCCATCAGCGACCCTTACAACAACCGCCTGCGTATCACCCGCGATCGGCAGGCGCGGATCAAACGTCTGGACAACGGCGCGGGTCGCGCCTTGCTGTTGTGTTACGACCGGCGACATCTGATCGCCGTCGACTATCAAGTCTATCGTGCGGCTGCGAGTGTCGATGAAGCCTGGCAGACCGAGCAAACGCTGGTCGCCTATCGCTATGACGACTGCCGTCGACTGATCGAAGCCGTCAACGCCGCGGGCGAAAGCGAGCGCTACGACTACGACAATCAGGCGGTGATTCTCCAGCGGCAACTGGCTGGCGGCGCGAGTTTTTTCTGGGAGTGGGAGCGCGAAGGCAAAGCCGCCCGATGCGTGCGGCACTGGGCGAGTTTTGCGCAGATGGACGCCCGTTATGCCTGGGACGATAACGGCAGCGTCACGCTGCACAACGCCGATGGCAGCCAAGAGGTTTACGTCCACGACCAGCAGGCGCGGCTGGTGCGCAAGGTCGAGGCGGGCGGGGCCGAACACCTCAAGGCTTACGACGATAACGGTCAGTTGGTGGCCGAGAAAGATCCTCTCGGCGGGGTCACCCAATACACCTATGACGATGCCGGGCGGTTGCTGGCAGTCATTCCGCCAGAAGACGAACCGACTTACTACGAATATCACAACGGTTTCGTTCGGGTGATGCGTCGGGGCAAGGCGCGTTGGAAGTACCAGCGAAACATCCAGGGCGATATCACCGAACAAATCGACCCTGATGGGCATGTCACCCATTATCAGTACGATGATCGAGGGCGACTGCTGTCGATCCGCTATCCGGATAACAGTTGTCACCTCTTTGTCTGGAACAACCTCGGGCAACTGACCGAAGAGCAACTGCCGGACGGTGGTCGGCGGTATTTCGCTTACGACGCATTGGGCCGGCAAAGCCGTCGTCAGGATGCACAGGGTGCGGTCACCCAGTATCAATGGGACGTTCTCGGCCGGCTGATCCAGACCACTTTGCCTGGAGGTGTCACCCGCGCCTTCAGCTATAACGCCTACGGAAAACTCATCGCCGAACGCGATGAGTCGGGCCAGGTCACGCGCTACGAATACGCTGATGACCTTCATCTGGTCAGCCGTCGCATCAATGCCGACGGCAGCCAGTTGCACTATCGCTACGACAACGCGCGGTTGTTGCTCAGCGAAATCGAAAACGAGGTGGGCGAAAAGTATCAGTTGGCGTACGGCGCCAACGGACTGATCGAGCAAGAAACCGGTTTTGATGGTCGGCGCACCGCGTACCGCTATGACCTCAACGGCCATCTGCTGGAGAAAACCGAATTTGGCGATGACGGCTCAACGCTGATCACCGCTTACCAGCGCGATGCGGCGGGGCGCTTGCTGGTCAAGACCTTGCCCGATGGCCAGAAGGTCGACTATCGCTACGACAGCCTTGGTCGTCTGGTCAGCATCGATGACGGTCGCGACCACCCGTTGGAGTTCGAGTACGACCAGCAAGACCGACTGATCACTGAGCATCAGGGTTGGGGCACCTTGCGTTATCGCTACAACGCTTGCGGTCAACTCGATCACCTGCGCCTGCCGGACAACAGCACCCTCGACTACCACCATGCCAAGGGCGGCGCGCTCAGCGCTATCGACCTCAACGGCACGCGGCTGACCACGCACGTCTTTGACGCGGGACGCGAACAGCAACGCCAGCAGGGTCAACTGCTCAGTCGGTATCTCTACGATGAGCAGGGTCGATTGCGCGCCCACGCGGTTTCTCATGCTGAGCAGCCACGCCATCGTCGCGATTACGCCTACAGCGCCAACGGCAACCTCGACTTCATTGCCGACAGTCGTCACGGCCAGCGCAACTATCACTACGATCCGCTGAACCGCCTGGTTCGCGTCCGCCACTCTCGCGATCCACAGCAGGAAAGCTTTGCCCATGACCCTGCCGGCAACCTGCAGATGCACGATCGCCCGGGCCTGGCGACGATCAAAGGCAACCGCCTGCTGCTGCAAGGCGACCGCCATTACGACTACGACGCCTTCGGCAACCTGATCCGCGAACGCCGAGGCACCGGGCAGAAACTCGTCACCGAATACCGCTACGACTGCCAGCACCGGTTGATCGGCATCACGCTGCCGGATGGCAAAACTGCCAGTTACCGCTATGACGCCTTCGGTCGGCGCATCGCCAAAACCGTCGATGGCCACACCACCGAGTTCTTCTGGCAAGGCGACAACCTCGTCGCCGAACGCGGCAAAGAACACTACCGCAGCTACCTCTACGAACCCGGCAGCTTCCGCCCCCTGGCCATGCTCGACGGCTTCGGTCCGCGCAAGGCCTGTCCGTTCTACTACCAACTCGACCACCTCGGCACCCCGCAGGAACTGACGGATTACAGCGGCGAGATCGTCTGGTCGGCGACCTACAAGGCCTACGGAAAACTCGCCAGCCTGAAGCACTTTGGCGAAGAACAGCTTGAGCAACCGTTGCGCTTTCAGGGGCAGTATTTCGATGCTGAATCAGGCCTGCACTACAACCGGCATCGCTACTACAATCCGGACATTGGCCGCTACCTGACGCCGGATCCGAGCAAGCTGGCGGGTGGGTTAAACGGGTATCAGTACACCCCGAATCCGACGGGGTGGGTGGATCCGTTGGGGTTGTCATGCCGATGCCCTGGAGAGATAGAGGCGGATGGACCATTTAGCGAGATTGTTCCGGGTGGAGGTTTAGCGGCACATGAGGCTCAAGGAGGGCATCTTATTGCGAAGCATGTCGGTCGGACAGAGGTGCAGTTGCGAGACAGGCTCAATGCCGAGCCACATATACCAATAGCATCGACGTTTCCAAATAGGGCTGCTGCTGAGTCAACAGTTTTAAGTGTTATAGCTAAAAATGAGGAGATAATTGATGATTTTCTGAGCGGTAGAGCGCGCAAACTTGTTATTGCGCAGCAAATGCCAGTACCAATAGGCGTTGGAGTCGTTCGTCATAGTGGAAAACTCGAGCCTTTATCTATCGTCAAATTGATACTTCAGAGAGCGCCAAATTCGCCGACTGGGTACAATATATTAACGGGGTATGCAAGTGATCGATGATTCTTTTTCACAGCTTTATCAGTTCTTGGGAGCCTATTTTAATGAGGATTGGATGTGTGAGTATGAGGCGGCTGATGATGTTGTAAGGTCTTTTCTATCCGACTCTACCGTGGAGGCCATTTCAGGAGTGAAAAATGAAATTTCTACTCTGCTAGAGATGCATAAGTGTGAGCTTGAGTTAAGAGAGTTTCTGCTGAAAAATATGAGCTGCTGTTACTGCTACTGGCATGAATGGGAATCGGGGGAAGTGTGGTTGAATCATGTTGTTAGTATTCTTGGCGAGTGAGCGATATTTGATATGTAGATCTATCACTTGTCTTGAATAATGGGTGTGAACGTAAACTTTCCCAGCTGCACGATTTTTTTGGAGCGTACTTTCATCAAGATTGGACGCTTGAATATGAGGCTCCTGAGCAAGTGATTGATGCTTTTTTAGCCGATTCTGACCCCGGGGATCTAATGCTGGTGCGGCAAGAGCTCAATGCGCTGCTTAACCAGAAGAAGGATGAATTGGAATTAAGGGAGTACTTATTGAAAGAACTGAGCTGTTACTACTGCTACTGGAATGCGTGGGAGTCAGGTGAGTTATGGTTGAGGTATATTGCTAGTCGTATTAAGTGACAAACAAAGAACGGAGCGTGTAAACGGGACAGATTTTTTTACAACACCCCCAAACTATCAATCACATAAATACTCCCCCCCTGAACATTCTTCGCATGATGCTTGGCCTGTGAGGCCATTTCCGCGAGTTGGCTGGCGTCGAGTTGTCCACAGGCCTCTGGGTGTAGATGCACCACGCCAATCGACAGCGACAGCAGCGCAAATTCCTGGCGGACGCCCTGACGATTAGGCGCGATAAAGCAGCCGGCTTCCAGGTGTTCGCTGCGGTAGAAGCGTCGGCATTGGCTGTGGAAGTCCTCGAGCAGCTGGTTCAGGCGCTTGCGCCAGTCTTCCGGGCCGAGGACCAGCAGGAAATCATCGCCGCCGATATGGCCGACGAAATCGCGGCTGGGGTCGACGCGGTCGTTCAGGCATTGCGCCAGGCACAGCAGGACTTCGTCGCCGCGGCCATAGCCGTAGATATCGTTGAAAGGCTTGAAACTGTCGATGTCGACGTAGCAGATCACCGACTCGCGGCTCTGCTGTAACAGCCGGGTCAGGCACTGCTGGATCGGCACGTTGCCCGGCAACAGGGTCAGCGGGTTGGCGTAGCGGGCCTGTTGGATTTTCAACTCGGTAATCAGTTTGAGCACATCGATCACCCGACCCAGGCCCAGATAGCCGGCGTTGAGGGTGATGATGAAATCCTCTTCGATGCGCTGTCGGGCGCGGCTGGTGATCAGCCGGCTGACCTGTTGCAGCGACTGGCTGAGCTCAACGGCGAGGAAGTCATCGCTCATTAGCCGGCTGATCGGCTTACGCGCGAACAGATCGGTGGCAAACGGCTTGAGCAGCGCATCGGACAGCGAATGACGGTGGACGATGCCACAGGGCTGACCGAGTTCGTCGAGCACTGCCAGCGAGTTCAGGTTGGCCTGACGACGGAAGGCTTCCAGCACGTCAGCGGTAGGGGTATCGCGGTGTACAGCCGGATGTTCGTTGAGCAGGGCGCTGAGGTCGCTGCCTTCATCGTTGAGCGCCACGGCGCTGCTGTCGTGCTTGGGCATCATCGTCCGGGCGTCCCGTGGCGGGTGCTCCTGCGGACGGCACAACAGATAGCCCTGCACCAGGTCGACCCCCATCTCGGTCAACACCGCGAGTTCTTCCGGCAGTTCGATACCTTCGGCAATGACCTGTGCCCGCGAAGCTTTGGCGATCTGCAGGATCGAGCCGACGAATTCGCGCTTGAGCGCGTCCTGATGAATGCCATCGATAAAATGCCGGTCAATCTTCACATAGTCCGGGCGCAGTTCCGACCAGAGCCGCAGGCTCGAATACCCGGCGCCCAGGTCATCCAGTGCAATCGAAAAACCCATGGCACGGTAGTGATGCAATGCATTTTGCAGCAACTGAAAGTCGTCGGTCGGGGTTTGCTCGGTCAGCTCGATCACCACCTGGCTTGGCGGAATGCCGAAGTCCTGGAGCATTTGCAAGGTTCTACCCGGTTGATGGCCGGCTTCGAGCAACGATTCGGGAGAGACGTTAAGAAAGAGCTTGCCCGGTAACTGCTGTTCATTGAAGCGGCGGCAGGCGCTGTGTCGGCAGGCCATTTCCAGTTCGCTGAGACGGCCTGCCTGGCGGGCCACGGCGAATAACGCGATGGGCGAATGCAGAGGGCTGTTGGAGGGCCCGCGACTGAGGGCTTCATAGCCGAGGATGCGTCGTTCGGACAGTGAAACGATCGGCTGGAACAGACTGTGCAAACCACTTTGAGCCAGTATTGAACTCAAGGCACTCAGCTGTTCGGTCGTGGTCATGGCGATCTCTGGCGATAAAAAAAGGACCGGGCCCGCTCTTTTTCAGAGAGCGGGCCCAGTCCTTTATTTCACGACAGAATGATGACTGTTTGATGACGATCCGGGGATCGTCAGCATTAAATTGCCATCACTTTTTGTTGCTGGCGACCGCGGTGTTCAGCTTCAAGTAATCCAGCAGGATCCGCCCGGTTTCGCTCAGGTAGGCATCGTCTTCCGGTTTGGTCTTATCTGGTTCGGCCGCGATGGCGTCTTCGTCTTCTTTCTTCAGTTCTTTGAGCGGATCTTCGCCCTTGGCCTTGCGGCGGATGTTTTCCATCACCAGCTGCTTGGCTTCGATATCGGCGTGTTGCGCGCGACGTTCGGCTTCATTGAGGCTGACGGTTTTTTCCGCCATCAGCTTCTGGGCCAGTGCCAGTTTGTCGCGAATGAACACAAACTCCGCGTCCTTGGCCGAACGGGCATCATGCTCGGACTTGAGCTGTGCCAGGTACGGTTTGAACGGGTCGACTGCCGGCTTGATGGCCGGGCGAATGGTGTCCCACGGCATGGATTCCGGCAGGGCGCTCTCGCCGATTTCCTTGGTGTCGATGATCGACGGGAAGTCGACATCCGGCAGCACGCCCTGATGCTGGGTGCTCTGTCCGGAAACCCGGTAGAACTTGGCCAGTGTCAGTTTCAGCTCGCCATGGTTCAGCGGCTGGATGGTTTGCACGGTGCCTTTGCCGAAGGTCTGGCCGCCGATGATCAGCGCACGGTGGTAGTCCTGCATGGCGCCGGCAAAAATCTCCGAAGCCGAAGCAGACAGACGGTTGACCAGCAACGCCATCGGGCCTTTGTAGAAGGCGCCCGGGTTTTCGTCTTCCAGTACATCGACCCGGCCGTCGGCGTTACGTACCAGCACGGTCGGACCTTTGTCGATGAACAGACTGGTCAGCTCGGTGGCTTCCTGCAAGGAGCCGCCGCCGTTGTTGCGCAAGTCGATGACTACACCGTCGACCTTGTCTTTTTGCAGTTCGGTCAGCAGCTTCTTGACGTCGCGGGTGGTGCTCTTGTAGTCCGGATCACCGGCACGGAACGCCTTGAAGTCCAGGTAGAAGGCCGGGATCTCGATGACGCCGAGCTTGTAGTCCTTGCCGTCCTGTTTGAGGTTGAGGACCGACTTCTTCACCGCCTGATCTTCAAGCTTCACCGCTTCGCGGGTGATCGAGACGATCTTGGTGGTCTGGTCGTTTGGCGCATTGCTGGCCGGGATCACTTCCAGGCGCACCACAGTGCCTTTCGGTCCACGGATCAGCTTGACCACTTCGTCCAGGCGCCAACCGACGACGTCGACCATTTCTTTACTGCCTTGGGCAACGCCGATGATCTTGTCGGCCGGTGCAACCTGCTTGGTCTTGTCCGCCGGGCCTGCCGGCACCAGGCGCACGACTTTCACCTGGTCGTTATCGCTCTGCAACACGGCGCCGATGCCTTCCAGCGACAGGCTCATGTTGATGTCGAAGTTCTCCGCGTTATCCGGTGACAGATAGTTGGTGTGCGGATCGTAGGACATGGCGAAGTTGTTGATGTACGCCTGGAAGATGTCTTCCGGACGGGTCTGGTCCAGGCGCGACAGCTGATTCTTGTAACGCTTGGTCAGGGTTTCCTGAATCTGTTTGGGGTCTTTGCCGGCGATCTTCATCCGCAGCACTTCGTCCTTGACGCGTTTGCGCCACAGGTCGTCGAGCTCGGCAGTGGTCTTCAGCCACGGAGCGTCCTTGCGATCGACCAGCAAGGTTTCCCTGGTGGTGAAGTCCATCTTGTCGACGCCTTTGTTCAGCTCGACCAAGGCAAAGTCCAGACGCGCCTTGACGCGGTCCAGATAGCGCTTGTAAATCGTGAACCCGGCGTTCAGGTCACCGCTTTTGAGGAACTCGTCAAACTGGTTTTTCCATTTGTCGAATTCGGCGATGTCGCTGGCCATGAAATAACTGCGCGACGGATCCAGCAGCTTCAGGTAGCTGTCGTAGATGATCGCGGAACGTGCGTTATCGAGCGGCGGCTTGCTGTAATGGTGGCGCTTGAGCAACTCGACGACGTTAAGGCTGGCAATCACCTCGTCACGATCGGGCTGAAGGTTGTCCCAGCTATTGGCTGCGAACGTAGTGGGCGACAGCGACAAGCTGCCCAGGCCAATGAAAAGCGCAAGTGCGGTGCTGGGGAACAAATGCTTCATGCTGATTCGACGCGGGGGCAATTGATAACGCATATTAGGCCGTCTTTAAAGTCGCCGGTTCCACAAGGCTCTACGCAAACTGCTCGCGTATCGATCAGGCTGGGTTAAAACTGCCTGATCGCCACTCGGCGAATTTTCGTACGACCCTGGGCCGGTCGCATAATGCAAAAAACCCGGCGCTACAGCATCGGGCTCAGTCCAGACTCACTATGGAGGCACTGTGAAAGCATTGCAAGGCGTTGAAGGTCGAGTGGAGTGGGTTGAAGCGCCCAGTCCGACGTGTGACGTAGGACAAGTTCGCATTCGAGTGGCGGCAGCGGGCCTCAATCGAGCCGATTTGTTACAGAAGGCAGGGCTCTATCCGCCACCACCGGGCGCCAGTCAGGTGCTGGGCCTTGAGTGTTCAGGCGTGATCAGCGAGGTCGGCGCAGGGTCGTCCTGGCAGGTCGGAGACCGTGTCTGCGCACTGCTGGCGGGCGGTGGGATGGCCGAAGAAGTGGTGGTCGATGGCCGTCACGTATTGCCCGCGCCCGAAGGCTTGTCGCTGGTCGAAGCGGCAGCGTTGCCCGAGGTCTACAGCACCGCCTGGCTGAATTTGTTCCAATTGGCTGCGCTCAAACCGGGTGAGAAAGTTCTCCTGCACGCCGGGGCAAGTGGGGTTGGTTCAGCTGCCATTCAGCTATGCAAGGCGTTCGGCAACCCGTGCTGGGTCAGCGTCGGTTCGGCGGACCGGCTGGCCTACTGCGAGGCGCTGGGTGCGCAAGGCGGGGTGGTGCGCACTGATGGGCTGGATGGTTTGCGTGACCTGGGGCCGTTCGATGTGATCCTCGACCCGGTCGGCGCCAACTATGCCGCGCTGAACCTGAAGTTACTGGCGCTCGACGGTCGTTGGCTGTTGATCGGCTTGATGGGCGGCCGTGAAGCGCCGCTGGATCTGGCGCAGGTGCTGGCCAAACGGATTCAGCTGCTGGGTTCGACCTTGCGTAGCCGTGACGAGCAGTTCAAGGCCGATCTGTTGAGTGACCTGAGCCAGCATGTCTGGCCGCTGTTCGCCGAAGGGCGCCTGAGCCCGCAATTGGCCAGGACCTTCCCGATCAAGGACGCTGAAGCGGCGTTCGCCGAGCTTGCGACCAATCGGGTGTCGGGCAAGTTGGTGCTGGTGATCGACGAAAGCCTGATTTGACTACTGAGAGATCGTTCCCACGTAGTGGGAACGATCTCCATGGGAACGATCAGGGTTACTTCCAGATGTGGATCGGCCAACCGGCCTTTTCGGCATGTTCGAGCAGTACCGGATCCGGGTTGACCACATGCGGATGGTCGACTTTGATCAGCAACGGCAAATCGTTGCGTGAGTCGGAATAGAAACTTGCGCCTTCAAGGTTCTCCTCTTCGGCGTCCAGCCACTCCAGCAAGCGAGTGATCTTGCCTTCGCGATAGGTCAGGGTGCCAACCGTTTTGCCGCTGTAGACCCCGTGAGTCACTTCCAGGTCTATACCGAGGATCTCGTCGATGCCCAGGCGTTCGGCGATGGGTTTGACTAGGTGCGTGCCAGAGGCGGAGATCACCAGAATCCGGTCGCCGGCCTTGCGGTGCTCGGCGATGGCTTTGCAGGCGTCGCTGAAAATGATCGGCTCGATGAAATCTTCGACCCATGGGGCCACAAGGTGCTCGATTTCTTCCGGGGTGCGTCCGGCCATCGGCTCCAGGCTGAAGGTCATGTAGTCCTCCATGGCCAGGTGGCCCCTGCCATAGGCGTCCATCAATTCCTTGTCGCGACGCAGGAAGGATTCGCCGTCGACCCAGCCGAGGCGGGCCATCTGCTCGCTCCACAGCGAGGCGCAGTCGCCGTGGATCAGGGTTTCGTCCAGATCAAAAATTGCCAAAGCCATCAGTGCTGCTCTCTCTTTAACAGTGTGCACAGCGAAAACATCAGGCTACCTCACACAGGGCTGTCGGATCGATGGAAAGTGCCAGCCGTTGACCATCGGCATGCAGGTCAGCCGCCGAACGGTTCAGCACGTCCACCACCAGTTCAACGCCGCGAGCCTCGACCCGATAGCGGATCACGTTGCCCAGCAAGCTGTGGCTACGGATCAGCGCATCCGGCTCGCCATTACGGCTCAGTTCGATGGCTTCCGGGCGAATCGCGATGCGGCCATTGATCGGACGTTGCAGCAGCTTGCTGGCGCTGGCGGCATCGAGCAGGTTGTAGTTGCCGATGAAGCCAGCGGCAAACACATCGACCGGTGCGGTGTAGAGCGTTTCAGCATCGCCGCTCTGGACGATCTTGCCTTGGTTCATCAGGAAGATCCGGTCGGACATGGTCAGGGCTTCTTCCTGATCGTGCGTCACGAAAATCGTGGTCAGCCCCAGCTCGCGCTGAATCTGCCGGATCTGCTCACGCAGGTGCTTGCGGATTCGTGCATCGAGTGCCGACAGCGGCTCATCGAGCAGCAGCAGGCGTGGTCGGGTGACCAGCGAGCGGGCGAGGGCCACGCGCTGGCATTGGCCGCCGGACAGTTGATGCGGATAGCGGCTGGCAAAATCGGTCAGTTCCACCAATTGCAGCACTTCGAGCACCCGCTTGCGGCTGTCGTCGGCGTTGACCTTCTGCATGCGCAAACCGAAGGCGACGTTCTGCTCCACGGTCATGTTGGGGAACAGCGCGTAGCTCTGGAACACCATGCCGATTCCGCGTTTCTGCGGGCTCAGCGGCACCAGGTCATGGCCGTCGAGCAGGATCTTGCCGCCATCCACCGCGGTCAGTCCGGCGATGCAGCGCAGCAGGGTCGACTTGCCGCAACCGGACGGGCCGAGCAAGGTGACGAACTCGCCTTTCTGGATTTCGCAGTTGATATCGCTGAACACCGGAGTGCCGGCAGAGCCCGTTTGCGAGTAGCTTTTTTGCAGGTGTTGGACGCTGACATAGCTCATTGGCTTTTGTCCTTGTTCAAGATATTGGCAGCCCAGGTCAGAACCAGCACAAAGAAAAAGTAGGAAATCACCAGCGCGCTGGTGAAGTGACCGCTGCTGTTACGCATGTTGTTGAGGTAGACCTGCAGGGTTTCGTAGCGCGTGCCGACGAGGATGTTGGCGAACACGAACTCACCGAAAAGGAACGAGAACGACAGCAGCAACGCAACCATCAAGCCTTTGCGCAGGTTCGGCAGCACCACCAGGAACGCCGCTTGCCAGGTGCTGGCACCGAGCAGCTGGGCGGAGTCCATCAGGTCGCGCAGGTTGATCGCCTGCAGGTTGTTGGTGATCGCCCGGTACATGAACGGCAGCGCCACGGTGAAGTAGCAACCGACCAGAATCCACGGTGTGCCGACCATCGCGAACGGGCCCGAACCGTAGAGCTGCAACAGCCCCACCGAAGACACCACGGGCGGCACCGCGAACGGCAGCAGGATCAGGATGTTCATCAGCGCGTCGAGTTTCGGGAAGTGGTAATGCACCACGAACAGCAGCGGCAGGATCAGCACCACTGACAGAATCAGCGCACCCACGCAGACCAGCAGTGACTGGCCAAAGGCGTTGAGAAAACGCGGGTCGCTCCACAGTTGGATATACCATTTGAAGGTAAAGCCGCTGGGCAGAACGGTGGCCGACCAACTGCTGGCGATCGAGTAGATCAGGGTCCCGGCCAGCGGCAGCAACAGAATGGCGAACAGCAGATAAACCACGACCCGGTGATAGACACCGACGGGGCCCAGTTCAGCGCGAGACATGGTAGCTCCTCTTCAACAGCAACTGATGGACCACGGTCACCAGGGTCATCAACGTCACCAGCACAACGGCCAGGGCACTGGCCATGTTCGGGTCCAGGGAAATATCGCCCGAAACCATCGCCGCGATGCGGATCGGCAGCACGTTGAAGTTGCCGGTGGTCAGGGCGTAGACGGTGGCATAGGCGCCGAGGGCGTTGGCCAACAGGATCACGAAGGTGCCGAGCAAGGCCGGGGTCAGTACTGGCAAGCCGATGTGCCGCCAGAACTGCCAGCCGCTGGCACCGAGCAGGGATGCCGATTCGCGCCAGTCTTCACGCAGGGCGTCGAATGCCGGGTACAGCAGCAACACGCCGAGGGGAATCTGGAAGTAGGTGTAGAGGATGATCAACCCGGTTTTCGAGTACAGGTTGAAGTCCTGAATAATCCCGGCCTGTTTGAGCATGATGGTGAAACTGCCGTTGAACCCCAGCAGAATGATGAACGCAAAGGCCAGCGGGACGCCGGCGAAGTTGCTGGTCATGTTGGCGAAGGCGTTGACGAAGTTGCGCAGCTTCGAATCGACCCGACGCAGCGAGTAACTGCCGAGGATTGCGATGACGATGCCGAACACGCTGGACCAGAAGCTGATCTCGAGGCTGTACTGGATCGCCTGCATGTAGAACTTCGAGCTGAAGATCTTGTTGAAGTTGGCCAGGCCCCAACCGAACTCTTCCGATTGCACGCTGTTGATCAGCACCCAGCACAGCGGGGCGATCTGGAACACGATAAAGAAAATGGCGAAGGGCACCAGGCACAACGCCGCCAGCCATTTGCCACGGGTGATTGAATTCACTTGAGCAGCTCCCGGCACACAGGTTTGTCGTGGGCAACACCCAGCAACTCGCAGAGAGTGCCACACAGTTCGGTTTGTTTCGGGGCTGCATGGGGATTGAAGCTGAAGGCATCGCCGATGACGAACAGCGGTACTTCACGTTCTTCGGCCAGCAGGCCGTTGTGGGAGCGGTCGTTGTTCATGCCGTGGTCGGCGGTCACCAGCACCTGATAGCCAGCGTCGAGCCAGCCTTTTAGGTAGTCGGCGAGAATGATGTCGGCCGAGCGGGCACTGTTGCGGTATTGCGCAGTGTCGAGGCCGTGCTTGTGTCCGGCGTCGTCGATGTTCATGGGGTGAACCAGCAGAAAGTTCGGCGCATGACGTAGACGCAGGTTCTCGGCGTCGGCGAACAGGTGCGAATCGGGGTAGTGATCGGACCAGTAGAAATGCGCATGCTGGATTGGCAGTTCAATGTTGTCGGTGTGGCGGTCGCGGGCCGCCACAAATGGCGAACGGTTATACAGTTCGCTGACCCAGTGGTAGGCCGCAGCGGCGGTGCTGAGCCCGGCGGCGGTGGCGTAGTGGAACACGCTGCGCTGGTTGGACAGGCGTGACACGTTGTTGTGGACGATACCGCTGTCGATCGGTGTGACGCCGGTCAGAATGCATTCATAGAGCGGGCGCGACAGGGACGGCAGTTCGCATTCGAGTTTGTAGAGGGCTGCGCGTCCTGCGCCGACATAAGCCTGAAGATGTCCCATGGCGTGGCGGGCAACCTCGTAATTGAGGCCGTCGAGCACGACAAGGATGACGTTGTGCTTCATGGGGGAGGAAACTCCAAAATCAGGTGGTAGCGTCAAAACCTGTAGGAGCAAGGCTTGCCCGCGATGGTATCGCCGCGCTCGTTAGACAGATCGCGGTGCCTGCATCGCGAGCAAGCTTTGCTCCTACGGATGCAGCATTACTGCATATTGATGATGACTTCTTCCTGCCACTTCTGCGGCAGGGCCTTGGAGGTTTTTTCCCAGGCATCGGCGTCGGTGATCGGCTTGGGCTTGGCGGCTTCGTACTGCGCGGCCGGGATCAGGTTTTTCGCGACATCAGCAGGCAGTTTCAGGCCCGTTTCAGCACGAATCGGACGGGCGTTACCGCGCGCCAGATTGATTTGGCCGGCATCGCTGAAGATGTACTCGCGGGCCAGTTTTGCGGCGTTCGGGTGCTTGGCGTATTTGTTGATGATGGTGGTGTAACCGGACTTCACCGAACCATCGGACGGGATCAGCACGACGTAGTCATCCGGGTTGACCATCTTGGCTTTATAGCTCAGGCCATTGAAGTCCCAGACCACACCGACTTCGACTTCACCCTTTTCCATGGTGGAAATGGTCGGGTTGGCCAGCGACAGGCGACCTTGCTTGGCGATCTCGGCGAACATCAGCAGTGCTGGCTGAATATTCTTCTCATCACCACCGTTGGCGATGGCGGCGGCCAATACACCGTTGGCGGCTTGTGCAGCGGTGCTCACGTCACCGATGGAGACCTTGTATTTACCGGTCTTCAGGTCAGCCCACTTTGTTGGGGCTTCGGAGCCGTGGAGCAGCTTCTTGTTGACGATAAACGCGATGGTGCCGGTGTAGGCCAGTGCCCAGTTACCGTCCTTGTCCTTGGCCCAGTCCGGAACTTGCGCCCAGGTGCTTGGCTTGTACGGTTGAACCACGCCTTGCTTGACTGCGATCGGGCCGAAGGCGGCGCCGACGTCGCCGATGTCAGCACTGGCGTTGTCTTTTTCGGCGGCGAACTTGGCGACTTCCTGGGCCGAGCTCATGTCGGTGTCGATGTGCTTGAGGCCGTAGTTCTTGGCCAGGTCTTCCCAGGTACCTTTCCAGTTGGCCCAGTCATCGGGCATGCCGACGCTGTTGACGGCGCCTTCCGCTTTCGCAGCGGCTTCCAAGGCTTTTAAATCGGTATCAGCCGCCATGGCTGCGGTGCACATGGCAATGGTCGAGCCTAACAGTGATGCCAGGAAAAGCTGTTTCATCCGAAGCTCCTTTGGGCGTATTCAACGCTGCGTTTGCGGTTTGTTGGTCTAGGTCAGCAATACCTGAGCCAATTTAGGTGAGCTGGATGACACTTTGATGTCGGTATCAGGCGCGCTCGCATTCTTTTCGCTCGGTAGTGAGGGCTGCGAAGTAAGCGTAGACCATGGCCGGAAGGCCGGTTTGCAAGGACTTGGCCGCTTATTTGCACAGGTCTGGATCAGCCGTTCGGCGGCTTTGTCATCGATCAGTCATATGTATTGCCTAGGCTTGCAATACGTTTCAGGACGCGCTTTTTGGCGCAGTCCTGCTCTGAAACAGTGCTGGTCTAGTCCAGATAGGTAACGTTGATGCGTGAAGAGGCAACGAAAGCGGTGACAGCCATCGGTCAGGTGCTCCAGGAGCAGATCGACCACGGTCTGCTGGCGCCCGCGAGCAAGCTGCCGGCCGAGCGCAAGCTCAGTGAGTTGTTCGGGACCACGCGGATCACTGTGCGTGAGGCGTTGTTGCAGTTGGAGGCGCAGGGGCAGATTTATCGCGAGGAGCGGCGCGGCTGGTTCGTTTCGCCACCGCGTCTGGCGTACAACCTGATGCAACGCAGCCACTTTCACGCGATGGTCAGTGCGCAGGGGCGGGTACCGTCGACCGAGGTGATTTCGGCGCGGTTGCAGCCGGCGTCAGCGGCGGTGTGTGCCTGGTTGCAGCTGCCGGCGTTGTCGAGTGTGATTCAGATCTGCCGTTCGCGGCGTATCGATGGACGGTTGGTTTTGTATGTCGAGCACTATTTGAATCCGCAGTTTTTTCCGGGGATTCTGGCGTTTGATCTCAATCAGTCGATTACCGAGTTGTATGCGCGGCATTATGATTTGCACTATGGGCGGGTGCGCTTCGAGATTGTGCCGACGGCGTTGTCGGTGGATGCGGCGGCTGCACTTCGGGTGTCCGTGGGCAGTCCGGGGTTGCGGATTGCGCGGGTCAATTATGATCAGCATGGGCGGTTGATCGATTGTGATCTGGAGTTTTGGCGGCATGATGCGATTCATGTCGGGGTGGATGTGGTCTGAAACTGCTCCCGTTCCTGCTCCTGCTCTTGTAGGAGCCGAGCTTGCTCGCGATGGCGGCCTGACAGCCGGCCGATCTCCCGCAGATGTACATAGATCTACTGTGGGAGCTGGGCTTGCCCGCGATGGCGGCCTGACAGCCGACCAACCTCTTGCAGGTGTACATATCCATTTCTTCGGTAACGGCCGCTTAGGGTTTCGCCCTTACGGCGACTCCCTTTGGCAGACGCCCCAAAGGAAGCAAAGGTCTTCGCCCCAAGCGTACGGCACCTCGCCTAGGCTCGGCGTTCCCTCACTCCGGTGTCCATCAGGGGGCATCGCCTACGGTCTGCTGCGCGACGACCTCCTCTCGATGTGTCCGGCTGCGCCGTACGGCGCTGCGCGCCCACCCCCTGATGAACACCTGCGCTCGGCCTTCCGAAGGGGCGGGTGGATCAAGATCAACAGCACGGCGGCCTGCCGGCCGGCCTGAGTGGTAAGAGCGCGAACGGCTTTAGATCGTTGCCACGCTCTGCGTCTGCTTTTTTCTCGTTATTCCTTCTCCAGCCCGCCGGCCGCCGTCACTACTTGAATGCTCATGCGCGGTGTCGCCAAATCCAGTCCTGCTTCATCCAGATGGCGTTTGAGTGACAGGTTGAACGCTCTTGAGACTTCCCACTGTTTGATCGGTGCGGTCTTGAACCGTGCGCGCAGAATTGCGCTGCCGGACTCGAAACTCTCGACGCCCTGGATCTCCAGCGGCGACCAGATGTTGCGACGTTGTATCGGGTCGGTGCGCATTTTCTGGCCGACGTCGCGCATCAGTTTGATCGCGTCATCGATTTCCATGTTGTACGGCACTGCTACGCGGAAGATCGCGTAGCCGAATTCCCGTGAGTAGTTCTTGATGCTTTTGATTTCACTGAACGGGATGGTGTGCACGATGCCGTCGATGTCGCGCAGGCGCACGGTGCGGATGGTCAGACCTTCGACGGTGCCCAGGTGGCCGCCGACGTCCACGTAGTCGTCGATGGCCAGCGAGTCTTCGATGATGATGAACAGCCCGGTGATCAGGTCGGCAACCAGCGACTGCGCGCCAAAACCGATGGCCAGGCCGATCACGCCGGCACCTGCCAGCAGCGGTGTGACGTTCATGCCCATGTTGGCCAGTGCGACGATCATCCCGATGATGAAGATCGCCACGAACAGCACGTTGCGAATCAGCGGCATCATCGTTTGCGCCCGCGCATTGGCCTGGCCTTTGCGCGAGCGGGTGAGGGCGTGGTGCACGGCGGTGTCGCTGAGGATCCAGATCAGCCACGCGAAAATCAGCGTACCGCCCAGGCTGAACAGTTTGACGCTGACTTCATGGCCCTCACCTTCGGTGAAGCGGATCAGCGACATGCCCCAGACCCGCAAGCCGAGTTCGATGAACACCAGCCACACCGCCAGATGCGCGAGGGTATAGAAGAAGTTCTTCAGGCGCTCCGAATACAGCGCATGACGCTTTGCCCCGCGTTGTGGCTTGAGCGCGTGGCGGCGGACCAGGCCGTTGATGACCATGCACAACACCAGCAGCACGGTGCAGATCAGTGATTGGCGCAGCGCGGTGCTGGTGTCGCCAGCGGAGACGAAGGTGGCGAACAGCGAGATTCCCACCAGCACCAGTGCAGGCAAGAACCAGAAGGTCCCAAGAATCTCGATCGTGTCGCTCAGTGCACGGCGGGTCAGTCGCCGCGACAGCGGCTGGTTGCGGATCAGGTGGGCGATGGGCCGACGGAAACGCAGGATGAACAGGCCGGTGAATATCGCTGCCAGCACATTGGCGATGGTCGCGGTGATGTGCGCCAGGTGAATGCCGAGGCTGGTGACCAGCCGTGGGTCGTTCAAGGCTTCGCCGAAGGCTGCAAAACTGCCAATCAGCCACAGGGGGCGAAAGGCCTGGTGCCGCAGGATGTACAGGGCGCGATGGCGGTGCGGGCCGTCGAGCACGGAGAACGCGATCACGCAGATCGCCGAGAAGCAGGTACCGACCACCAGTGCATAAGCCAGCACCATGGCCAGGTATTTACCCAGCGATGAGGGCAAGGCGTAGCTCATGTAGACAGTAATCAGCAGCGCGATCAGCCAGGGGCCGAGTTTACGCAGGGCAAAGCGCAGCATGTCCCAGGTCTTGGGGTGTTGCGGCAGTTCTTCGGTCAGGCCGAAGCGCGTTCGAACGCGATGACCGAGCCAGATCAGCGCAGCGGCGAGCAGGCTCCAGAGCATCAGGATCAGGGCGAAGGCAAAGAGCATCGGCAGCCATTCACTGGCTGGCAGCATCAGTGCGCTCAGTTCGTCCTTGGCCAGTTCGAACTCATCGGACCAGCGAGTGAGCGGGCTGTCGGCGCCGGAAAACTGTTTTTCGAGGTTGGCCAGGGTGCCGCCGATCAAACCGAGTACGCCATCTTCGGTCGGTGTCTGGGCTTTTTTGCTGACGTCGCGCAGTTTCTTCAGGTCGGCCAGCAACCTGGCTCGTTGCTGATCGTTTTCCAGTGATTTGATCACTTCGTCCAGCGATTGCCCCAGCGGTGCGGTTGCTTCGGGTTGGGCTTTTGGTGAACCGTTGAGCAGGCTCGGCAGGCCGACGGCCTGAGCAGGCGCCACGGGAAGCAGCATCAACAGGCAGATGAACAACGTAGACGGCAGGGCAAAAAGACGAGCGAACACTAGGCGGTCAACCTCAACGGGTACAGGTCGACCGAGTGTACGAGCGGGGCAAAACCAATGCGAGCGCAGTCAGTGCTTTTATTCGTTCAGCTTGGCGAGGATTTTGTAAATCACGGTGGCGAGGATCAGCAGCATGCCGATCCACATCGAGAGCACCCCGGCGTTCTTGTCACGAAAGTTGAAGCCAATGGCCAGCAGGATCATTCCCGAGAGAATCGGAATGAGCATGGAGTTGAACACAGACATCGAGATCATGACGACAGCCTTGTCGGGGAAGGTGATGTAAGTCTAGGTGGCTTTTGTGCGACGTGGGTTGATGCGTGTCAGAAATGGTTCAGCAGCATCGCGTAATGACAGTGGCGAGGGAGCAAGCTCCCTCGCCACAGGGATTGCGTTACGGCAACTCGCGACTGGCGTAGAAAGCGCTCAGCACTTTGACCAGGTGCGCCAGGTCATGGCTGCCGCACAGCTCGCGGATCGAGTGCATGGCAAACGTCGGCAGGCCGATGTCCACGGTGCGTACGCCCAAATGGCTGGCGGTGATCGGGCCGATGGTCGAACCACAGCCCATGTCGCTGCGCACCACGAAGCTTTGCACCGGAACTTCTTCGGCCATGCACAGATGACGGAAGAACCCTGCGGTTTCGCTATTGGTGGCGTAGCGCTGGTTGCTGTTGACCTTGATTACCGGGCCGGCGTTGAGTTTCGGGCCGTGATTGGCGTCGTGTTTGTCGGCGTAGTTGGGGTGTACGCCGTGGGCGTTGTCGGCTGAGACCAGCAGCGATTTCTGAATGGTGCGGACGAACTCGTCACCCTCAGGCAGCAGACGACGCAGGGTTTGTTCGAGCATCGGGCCGTCGGCACCGCATGCCGAGCAGGAGCCGACTTCTTCGTGGTCGTTGCACACCAGCACGCAGGTTTCATCGGTTTCAGCTGTCAGCAAGGCTTGCAGGCCGGCGTAGCACGACAGCAGGTTGTCCAGGCGCGCACCGGCAATGAAGTCGCCATGCAGGCCGATGACGGCAGCACTTTGGGTGTCGTAAAAGCTCAGCTCGTAATCGAGCACCACGTCGGCGTTCAGACCGTGTTCCCGGGCCAATTGATCGGTGAGTACGGCGCGGAAGTCCACACGCTCGTCACCGGCAAATTGCGCGAGGATCGGCGGCAGTTCGGTCTGTGCGTTGATCGCCCAGCCCATGTTGGCTTCACGGTTGAGGTGAATGGCCAGGTTGGGAATGGTGGCGATCGGTACCTTGAAGTCGATCAGTTGGCTTTCGACCTTGCCGTCGCGGCGAAAGGTCACGCGACCGGCCAGCGACAGGTCACGGTCAAACCAGGGGGCGAGCAATGCGCCGCCATAGACTTCGACGCCCAACTGCCAGAAACCCTGACGCTGCAGTTCAGGTTGTGGCTTGACTCGCAGGCATGGGCTATCGGTGTGAGCGCCAACCAGGCGGATGCCATCGTACAGAGGGGAATTGCGGCCCATCTTGATGGCAACGATCGAGGAGTCGTTGCGCGTGACGTAGTAGCGACCATTGGCTTCGGTGGTCCAGGGCTCGCGCTCGTCAAGGCGCTGATAACCCGCCGCTTCCAGGCGCTGAACAAGGCTGGCGGTGGCATGGAATGGGGTAGGGGAGGCCTTGAGGAAGTCGATCAGGCCTTGGTTCAACTCTTCGCGCATAAGTAGCTCCAGACAGCAGTGCCGCGAGTTTAACGTATTGGCTCGGGGCATTGGGCAAGTGCTTTGATAACACTGTCACGAGGCAGGCCCGCTAGCTCGTTTCGGATAATCGCTTTTTCAGATAAGCAATGATTGCCTGCTTGTCGCCTGGCTTTGTCGGCTTGGGTAATAGTTTTGGCCAGTGCCCCTGGCCCAGTGGCAAGAGCTTTTTCTTTTGGTTCTCGTCCCAACGCAGAATTTCCCGAGACGCGCTTTCCCACCACTCATGTCGACAGACCGCGTAATACGGGTGATCTGGCGCGGCACTTCCATACAGAAGATCGCGACCGACTTTTCTCAAGCTTCCACGCTTATTGCGCAGTTTCCATTTGATTTTCAGGCGCCGCCAGGCTGAAGGGAACGGTTTGCTGCGAGGGACCTCAAGGCAAAGCTCGAGCAACTGCGGGCGAAACTGTTCGCCATGCAAGGCAAAGAAGTGCTTTTGCATGGCATGAAAGAATCTTTTTTCGGCAAAGTAGTGGTAGATGAACTTCTTCGCTTCCTGCACGGGTTTGTCACGCATGGCGAATGACAGGGCAATTTGTTCGATTGTATGGATATCGAACGAGCCTTGAGTCCATTCGTCGATCAGCTTGATCGTCTCTTCCAGTAACGGCGTATCGCTGTCCGTGACGCCGCACAGACCACTGTTGTAAAGCTTGAAACTGTTGTCGGAGCTGATGCCATGGGCTTGCAGGCACGTGCCGAGCTTCACGTAGTCCGGACGTTTGCAGACGTAGCTCCAGTCGTACTCGAAACAATCCATCAGATACTGCTGAGGCTGAATTCGTTTGAGGATCAGGTTGGGGTCTTCGAGGAACAGCGTGTCGGTATCAACAAACAGGGTTTTTTCCGCCAGCTTCAACCCGGCAGCAATGGCACAGGCCTTGCGGCGATGGTGGTAACCGTTCTCGCCTTGCCATGAGGTCAAGGTCTGCTGATCCAGGGCCAGGGTTTCAACAGGCCAGCCGGCATAGTCTTCAGGTCTGTCGGTAAAGATCCTGATGCACAGGGGCTCGCCTTTCCTGAGCTGCGACAAAGCGGTCAGAATACTGAATTTGGCTTCTCTGCGGTAAACGTCCTGGTCGCCATACACCAGGTACAGCAACTGTTGCGGCGCTTTTGCCAGAGCGGTTGAGTCGGGGGCTTTATGCGTCACCGGGTTCCATGTCCTTACGATTGTCGATGGCTGCTGCGACGGGCTGCTCACTAGTGTTCAAAACGGTGCCGGGCACTCGAAGCGCAAGCGTTCGCCACTTTGCGGGTGGGTGAAGCTGAGCATGCTGGCGTGCAGGCACAGGCGCGGCCAGGCAGCCAGGGCTTGCGGGTGAGCGTAAAGCCCGTCACCCAACAACGGATGACCGATGGAGAGCATGTGCACGCGCAACTGATGCGAGCGGCCGGTAATCGGCGTCAGTTCCACCCGGCACCAGTCGCCGCAACGTTCCAGCACGCGCCAGAAGGTCAGTGCATGCTTGCCGAACTCATGGTCCACCACGTGGCGGGGTTTGGTCGGCGGGTCGTAGCGCAACGGCAAATCAATGCTGCCGCTGTCCAGTTCCGGTTGGCCCCAGCACAGTGCGGTGTAGGCTTTTTCGGTTTCGCGGTCGTGAAACTGTCGAGACAGTTCGCGATGGGTATCGGGGTCGCGGGCCAGCAGGATGATCCCGGAGGTTTCCCAGTCCAGTCGATGGACGATGCGCGCTTCCGGGTAGCCGTTTTCTTGCAGGCGGGTGATCAGGCAGTCCTTGTTGTCATCGGCGCGACCGGGCACGGAGAGCAGCAGGGTAGGCTTGTCCACCACCAGTACGGCGGCGTCCTGATGGATGATGCGGATATTCGACAGCGGCATTAAAACAGCCTCGTAACAAACGCCAACGGCGGCTCAGGTCCTCTCCGTTGCTGGAAAGGACCTGAGCCGCCGTGGCTCCAGCCGGATCGACTCAGCGATCAGGCAGGGTGATATTGAGTTCCAGAATCGAGCAGCTGCCCTGGTTTTCCAGTGCGACGTGCACGTCATCGGACCCGATATTGACGTACTTGCGGATCACCTCGACCAGTTCCTTCTGCAAGGCCGGCAGGTAATCTGGGGTACTGCGTTGGCCGCGTTCATGCGCCACGATGATCTGTAGACGCTCTTTCGCTACCGACGCGGTGCTTACTTTTTTGTTGGCACGAAAGAAGTCAAAAAGATTCATTATCTACCTCCAAACAGGCGCTCGAAGAATCCCTTCTTCTCAACGTCAAGGAACCGGTGTTGCACGGTTTTGCCCAGCAGACGATCGACGGCATCGCTGTACGCCTGACCGGCGTCGCTTTGGTCGTCGAGAATCACTGGCACGCCTTGGTTGGAAGCCTTGAGTACGGCTTGCGATTCCGGAATCACACCCAGCAGGGTGACCGCCAGAATCTCTTTGACGTCTTCGACGCCGAGCATTTCGCCGTTGCTTACGCGCTCTGGGTTGTAGCGGGTCAGCAACAGGTGTTCCTTGATCGGGTCTTCGCCGTTCTCGGCGCGACGCGACTTGCTGGCCAGCAGGCCAAGCATGCGGTCCGAGTCACGAACCGAGGAGACTTCCGGGTTGGTCACGACAATCGCTTCGTCAGCGAAATACATGGCCAGGTGGGCGCCTTTCTCGATACCCGCCGGAGAATCGCAGACCACGAACTCGAAGTCTTCTTTAAGTGCCATGAGCACTTTTTCCACGCCTTCTACGGTCAGCGCGTCTTTGTCGCGGGTCTGACTGGCGGCCAGCACGTAGAGGTTTTCCAGGCGCTTGTCTTTGATCAGGGCTTGCTGCAGGTTGGCTTCGCCGTTGACCACGTTGACGAAGTCGTACACCACGCGACGCTCGCAACCCATGATCAGGTCGAGGTTACGCAGGCCGACGTCGAAGTCGACGATAACTGTTTTGTGACCGCGCAGAGCGAGGCCGGTACCGATAGCGGCGCTGGTGGTGGTCTTACCCACACCACCCTTGCCGGATGTAACCACGAGAATCTTGGCCAAGGTGTTTCACCCCTAAGGAAAAAGGACTTTTAGCCCCTGAAAAACATCTCCTGAAAACTACTGCAGTCGGACAGCCTTGGCTGGAATCCGGTGTTGGGCGGGGTTTACCTCGGGTAAACGCTGCCTTGCGCCATTTTCCTACTTCGTTTGAGCCGTTTTCGCTACGTTTTAGAGATGCTTGGAAAATGCGGCAGTATCCGTTAAAGCCGAATGATGTTCAACACGTCACCCGACAGGCTGACTTGTACACCGGCGCCCCACAGCGGATCGCGGCGCAGATCTTCGGAAACCTTGTAATGACCGGCGATAGAGAGTAGTTCAGCGCTCAATTGCTGACAGAAAATCCGTGCCTTGGAGTCACCCTTCACACCGGCCAGCGCACGACCGCGCATCGGTCCGTATACATGGATGTTGCCATCGGCGAGAAGTTCCGCCCCCGGGCTGACCGAGGAAACCACTACCAAATCGCCACCTTGAGCATAAATCTGCTGGCCGCCACGTACTGGCGAAGTGATTATTCGGGTCGGTTTGATGGTCGGCTCCGGCGGTTTTTCCGGTTTTTTCCTGACTTCGCCTTCGTGCGGGTCAAGTGCTCGTTCGCGCGCGCCAGACGGCGGCAGCACCGGCAGGTCGACGGCAATGGCGGCGGCGATGTCTTCGATGCGACTGGCGCGGATGGCCAGCGTGCGCAAGCCATGGTGTCGGCAAACACGCATCAGCGCAGGCAGGTCGACCGCGCCTTCAGTGGCCGGGAGTTTGTCCAGGGCCAGCACCAGCGGCGCATTGCTGAAAAAATTAGGCGCCAGGGCGACCTTCGCAGCCAGTTGTCGGTCGAGGCTTTCGAGGTCATTGCGGGCCAGTTCCAGCACCGTAATGGCGAGCATGCTGCCCTTCAACTGGAACACGGGATCTTGGTCTAGCGGTTCGGTTTGGCTCATGGTCGGCATAAAACGGCTTGTCACTAAAAGTGCCGAGACTTATAACGAGAACGCCCGTAAGCCGCAAGCCGGGTCGAACCGATGTAGAATGCGCGGCCTTGTTGTCTGTCCGGAATCGTTAATGGATCGCCCGCAATTTCGAGCTGCATTTTTTCATCCGCGTTTTTGGCTGCTATGGTGCGGTCTAGGGCTGTTGTGGCTGATCGTACAGCTGCCGTATCCGCTGCTGCTGCGTATTGGTCGCCTGCTGGGTAGCGGGATGTATCGGGTTGCCACCGATCGTCGGCGCATCGCCAAACGTAACCTTGAACTGTGTTTCCCGGAAAAAACACCTGCCGAGCGCAAGCGTCTGCTCAAGGAAAACTTCGCCTCGACCGGCATTGCCTTCTTCGAGATGGCCATGAGCTGGTGGTGGTCCCGCGCGCGCCTGGCACGCCTGGCCCATGTCGAAGGGCTGGAGCACCTCAAACAGGCTCAACGCGACGGCAAGGGTGTGATCCTGATGGCGTTGCACTTCACCACGCTGGAAATCGGCGCGGCGTTGCTCGGCCAGCAGCACACCATCGACGGCATGTACCGCGAACATAAAAACCCGCTGTTCGATTTCATTCAGCGGCGCGGTCGCGAGCGGCATAACCTCGACTCGCTGGCGGTCGAGCGCGATGACGTACGCGGCATGCTCAAGTTGCTGCGCGCTGGCCGGGCCATCTGGTACGCACCGGATCAGGACTACGGCGCCAAGCAAAGTATCTTCGTGCCGTTGTTCGGCATTATGGCGGCAACCGTTCCCGCCACCAGCAAGTTTGCCAAGCTGGGCAAGGCGCTGGTGGTGCCGTTCACCCAGGAACGCCTGGCCGACGGCAGTGGTTACCGCCTGGTGATCCATGCGCCGCTGAACGACTTTCCGGGTGAAAGTGACGAAGCTGACTGCATCCGGATCAACCAGTGGGTCGAAGGTTGCGTGCGCAATTGTCCTGAGCAATACCTCTGGACCCATCGACGCTTCAAGAGCCGTCCGCCCGGCGAGCCGAAATTGTATGCCAAGCGCGGTTGAATCCATTTCGTCAGACTAGATTGAAAGCCCCAAGCACCATGGAGTGTTGCGATGAGTTCAGGTGAGCCGGTTACAGGTTTGATTCTTTCCGGCGGCGGGGCTCGGGCGGCGTATCAGGTCGGGGTGCTGGCAGCGATAGCCGAGCTGCTGCCGGCAGGTTCCGCCAATCCGTTCCCGGTGATCGTCGGCACTTCGGCCGGGGCGATCAATGCGGTCAGCCTGGCCAGCGGGGCGACGGACTTTACCGCGGCCATCCAGCGGTTGACCGCGTTCTGGCAGGGCTTTCGCAGTGACCTGGTGTTACGTAGCGATTGGCCAGGAGTCATCAGCCAGGCGACTCGGTTTGTCAGTCACAGCCTGTTGGGGATTGGCGCAAAAGTGCCGGTGGCGCTGGTCAACAGCTCACCGCTGCGCAATTTGTTGAACGACAAGCTGCAGCTGTCCGGCATCAATGAAGCCATCGCACAAAAACAATTGCACGCAGTCGCCGTAACCGCATTCGGTTATGAGTCCGGGCAAGCCGTGACCTTCTACCAGGGGGGCCGGAGCATCGATGCCTGGCTTCGCCATCGGCGTATCGGCGTACCGACTCAATTGACGGTCGACCATTTGCTTGCCAGTTCGGCGATCCCGTTGTTGTTTGCACCCGTGAAGATCGGCAACGAGTACTTCGGCGATGGTGCGGTGCGTCAGTCGGCGCCGATCAGCCCGGCCCTGCACCTGGGGGCGAGCAGGGTGCTGGTGGTGGGCGTCAGTGGCAACCCGCGCGGCGTTGATCCCGATAATCCGTTGCAGCGCACCTACACCGGTCAGCAACCCTCGTTGGCGCAGATCGGTGGGCACCTGCTCAACAGTACGTTCATTGATAGCCTGGAGAGCGACATCGAGCTGTTGCAACGCTTGAACGAGTTCAGTCACTTGTTACCGGCAAGTACCGCGGCCCGCAGCTTCGGCGTGGCACCGGTGGACGTGTTGGTGATTGCTCCGAGTCAGCCGATCGATGAAATCGCCGCACGGCATCGACAAGAGCTGCCAGCCGCGTTGCGACTGTTCTTGCGCGGGCCGGGTGCGACCAGGACCAGCGGTGCCGGGGTGCTGAGTTATCTGCTGTTCGAGGCGGGGTATTGCAGCGAGTTGATCGAGCTTGGCCGCCGCGATGCCTTGGCCAAGCGCGAAGAGTTGTGCCGATTCCTGGGGTTGGAAGAGCCTGCAATCCCGGCTTGAGATCGGCGGCGCGGCTATCGCGGGCAAGCCTTGCTCCTACAAATCTATGTCAAACCCCTGATCCGTAGGAGCAAAGCTTGCTCGCGATGGCGTCCTTGCAGATGCAAAACTCAGGCAGTCAATCGATCATCGCGAAAATCACGCAATGCCTGTTCGATCTCCTCCCGGGTATTCATCACGAACGGCCCGTACTGCACGATCGGTTCGCCCAGTGGTTTACCGGCAATCAACAGCACTCGCGCTCCGGACTCGCTGCTCAGTTGCAGCTCACCTTCATCCGACAAACGGACCAGTTTGCTGACGCCGATACTCTGGGTTTGTCCCGGCAACTCCACGCTGCCGTCATACACGTAAAGCAGTGCCCGATGCCGATCCGGCAGTTTCGGTGTGATGCGGGTGCCGGCCGGTAGATGGAAGTCAAAGTAATACGGCTCGGTGTCTGGCCGTTGTACCGCACCGGTTTGCGTGACGGTGCCGTCGTCGAATAGACCGGCGATCACTACCACCTCGACGCCTTGCGCAGTTTTCAGCCGTGGAATGTCTGCCGGCTGAATGTCCCGATAGCTGGCCGGATCGAGCTTGTGCTTGCCTGGCAGGTTCAGCCACAGCTGGAAGCCGCGCATCACACCTTCTTCCTGCTCCGGCATCTCGCTGTGGATGATGCCCTTGGCGGCGGTCATCCATTGCACGCCACCGCCTTCCAGCAAACCGACGTTACCCAGATGGTCCTCATGACGCATGCGCCCTTCGAGCATGTAGGTCACGGTTTCGAAGCCACGGTGCGGGTGGGGTGGGAAGCCGGCAATGTAGTCGTCGGGATTTTCCGAGCCGAACTCGTCGAGCATCAGGAACGGGTCGAAGCGTTCGACGCCTGCGCCACCAAATACCCGGGTCAGCTTGACCCCGGCGCCATCGGACGCGGGTTGGCCGGTATGCAGGCTAAGTACTTTGCGAAATTGAGTCATCGGTGCAACTCCTCGATCAGAGTGGAATGGCGCCATGCTATGCCAGACGGACTGATCAATGGTTGCGAATTTTGCGGAGGTTTAATCGGGTTGTTCGATGTGTTGGCGGCAAAGCAAAAGACCGCAGCCGGCGCCGGCCCCTACACTCGATGCGCTTATGTAGGAGCTGGCGAAGGCTGCGATCTTTCAACCCTGGATCAGAAGTGGTACTTCACCAGCAGGCTCGTGGCGCTCTGATTGGTGGTGAAGTCCTTCGTGTCTTCGATGGCGTATTTGTTTTTCCAGTAATCGTACTCGACACCGACGTACAGCTGCTTCTCGCCCCAATGCAAGGCTTTGCCCAGGTCGTATTTGATCTGCGGGTTGAAGTGCAGGTTGGCGTGGTAGGTGCCTTGGCTGTTCTTGTCGTTGTCGACCACCCAGTCCATGAACCCGTCGATCAGCACGCTGGAGCTGCCCACCGGGATGGTGTAGGACCACACCGGAGTGATCTGCCAGATGTTGTTACCCGGGCGTTTGTCGTCGGTGTGGCGATTGTAGAAGTTCAGCTGGAAGTAATCGAAACCGGGAATGGCCAGGTCGAAACCCGGACCGATCAGGTAGGAGTTGACGTCGCCTTCGCCGGTTTCGTAGGTCATGGCCAGCAGGACGTCCTTGATCGGGCCGAACTCGAGTTTCTGGTCGAAGATCTTGCCGAACGACAGACGCGGGCTGAACTCACCGTAGTACGTGTTATTACCGAGGTAAGCGTCAGGTTTACCGTTGTAGAAAATCTTGTCGATGAACAGGAAGTTGTCCCCGTATTTCCAGGCATCGGCGTGCTCGAAGGTCACGGTTTGCTGGATGCTCGGGTTGACTTTGAAGTCTTTGCCATAGAGATAGGTCAGGCTGTTGTTCTGCCACTGCAGCAGGTCGCCGGCCATTGCCTGCCCCCCAGCCAGCAAGGATCCAGCGAGCATCAGGCTAGTGCACGTACGGTTCATTCGGTTGCTCCCAAAGTAAGTAGTTCCACGTTTTTTTTTAAGTCGGCGCTCTGCTGTGGCGCCTGTTTTTCGTTGCTGTAAACGATCATCCGGTCGGTCGGTTTCAGCGCTCCGGCGAGCGCTGAGTCAAGGCTTTTAGAACGCGAAAGAATGCCTGCTCGGCTGTTCGGAAACAGTCGATCAAGCGTCCGTTCGGTTTTTATTGGAGTGTGCCGCGTGACCGTCAAGAGCCTGGATAAGCTGGCTATCTGGTCAGGAATTAATCCCGGGCTTTTTTTTAGAGCCGATTCAGGCGGCCTCGGAGAATACTGACTCGCGCACCATGGCTCAAGCGCCCAGCAACGGAGCGCCGCTATCAAGTTTGTCACTGTGTTGCTCCTCGAATGTTTTTATTGTTAAGGCGCAGACAGCCGCTGACGGCGACCGGACGTATCGCCGGCCGGTCTGTCATGCGGGTATTTCGTGTCACGGGTGAAACCGGATAACGATGGAAGGACGGGCGGACCGTCCGCTTATCCGTCAGTGCTGATGAGCGTGGCACTCGTTGTTGGTGGCTCGTTCTGCGCCGCCGAGGATGTTGAACAGCAGGTTCAACGAGAGGGCGCTGAGGGTCGCCATGGCAATGCCGCTGTGGGTGATCGGGCTCATCCACAACGGCAAGTGGGCGAAGAATTCCGGACGAACCACCGGGATCAGCCCCATGCCGATACTCACCGCCACCAGCAATTGGTTGCGACGGTCGGCGATGTCGGCTTCCTGGAGAATCTTGATCCCGGTAGCCGCGACCATGCCGAACATGGCAATCGCCGCGCCGCCAAGTACCGCCGGTGGAATCGATGCCACCAGAAAGGCCGCTTTGGGCAGCAGGCTCAGCACCACCAGCAGACCACCGGCAACGATGGTCACCGAACGGCAGCGCACGCCGGTCATTTGCACCAGGCCGATATTCTGGGCAAACGAGGAATGGGTGAACGTGTTGAAGAACCCGGCGAAGAATGACGCGCCGGCATCACACAGCAAACCGCGGCGGAGCATCCGTGGGCAGACTTCCTGGCCGGTAATCTTGCCCAGGGCGAGAAACATTCCGGTGGACTCGACGAAGATGATCACCACCACCAGGCACATTGAAAGGATCGGCGCGAGATGGAATTGCGGCATGCCGAAATGCAGCGGGGTGACGATTTGCACCCACGGCGCCTGCGCCATGCCGCTGAGGTCGACCATGCCGATCAGGCCGCAGAGGATGTAACCCAGGCCCATGCCGATCAGTACCGAAATGTTCACCCAGAAACCGCGCATGAAGCGGTGGATCAGCAAGATGGTGCCCAGCACCAGCGCGGCGATGGTCAGGTAGACGGGGGAGCCGAATTGCGCGGCAGCGTTGCCGCCACCCGCCCAGTTCACAGCCACGGGGAACAGCGACAAACCGATCGAGGTGATGACCGTGCCGGTCACCAGCGGCGGGAAGAACCGCACCACCTTGGACATGAATGGCGCGATGAGCATGCCGAAGAACCCGGCGGCGATGGTCGCGCCGAAGATCCCTTGCAGGCCGATGCCAGGCATGCCAGCCATCGCCACCATGCTGCCGACCGCCGCGAAACTGGCGCCCATCATCACCGGCATGCGAATGCCCATGGGGCCGATGCCCAGTGATTGCACGACGGTTGCGATGCCGGCGACCAGCAGGTCGGCGTTGATCAGGAAGGCGATTTCTTCACGACTCAGGCCTGCGGCCTGTCCGATGATCAGCGGCACCGCGATGGCGCCGCCGTACATCAGCAGAACGTGTTGCAGACCGACCAGAATCAGTTGCAACAGCGGCAGTCGTTGAATCGCGGGTGCGTCGGGGATGCGTGCTTCGGATGACACGGACATGCAACACCTCGGATCTTTTTTATTCTTGTGATTTTGTGCGTCAGGTGGACCTGTGGCGAGGGAGCTTGCTCGCGCTGGGTCGCGAAGCGGCCCCGCTTTTCTCCAGGAAGAAAGGGGACTGCTGCGCAGTCCAGCGGGAGCAAGCTCCCTCGCCACAAAAGCCTGCTTGTCACAGGCTTTTGTATTGCTTAATTGGTTCGGGCTCCCTGATTGATCCAAGCGCCGATCAGGTCACGTTCCTGCTGGGTCATCTGCGTGATGTTGCCCAACGGCATGATCTGGCTGGCGACAGCCTGGGCCTGGATCCGCGGGGCCAATTGCTGGATCTGTTGCGGGGTATCGAACATCACGCCAGCCGGTGCCGCGCTGAACAGCGGGCTGGTCGGTTTGGCCGAATGGCAGACCGCACAACGTTCCTGAATCACGCTGTGTACCTTGCTGAAGTCCGGACCGCTTGCCGTCGAAGCTTGCGCCGGTGCCGCAGCGGCGGCCGGAGCGGCTGGTGCTGCTTCAGCGGGTTTGGCGCCACCGCCGAGGGCGGTTTCGGGCAGCGGTTGGTACTCGATCTTCGCCGGTGCCTTGGCCACTTCCGGGGTGTTCATCGGCGCTGGGCCGGTGACGTAGGCCAGGCAGATCATGCCTACTGCCGCGACAGGCAGGGTCCAGGCGAACTTGTGGCTTTCGTGGCGGGTGTTGAAATAGTGACGCACCAACACCGCGAGTACCGCGATCCCGGCCAGGATCAACCAGTTGTACTGGCTGCCGTAAGTGCTCGGGAAGTGGTTGCTGATCATGATGAACAGCACCGGCAAGGTGAAGTAGTTGTTGTGCCGTGAACGCAGCAAACCCTTGGCTGGCAGTGCCGGATCCGGCGTGCGGTTCTCGGCGATGGCCGCCACCAGTGCCCGTTGGGCCGGCATGATGATGCGGAACACGTTACCGACCATGATGGTGCCGATGATGGCGCCAACATGCAGGTACGCACCGCGACCGCTGAACACTTTGCTGAAGCCGTAAGCGGCGCCAATGATCAGCACGAACAGAATGAACCCGAGCAGGGCAGGGCGTTTACCCAGGGCCGAGTCGCACAGGAACGAGTAGATGAACCAGCCGATGAACAACGAGCCAAGACCGATGGCCACGCCTTCCGGTCCGCTCAGGCTGCTGCCCGGTGCCAGCAGGTACAGCGTCGGGTTGGAGTAGAACACCACGCACAGCAGCGCGATCCCCGACATCCAGGTGAAGTAGGCTTCCCATTTGAACCAGTGCAGGTTGTCCGGCATGGTCGGTGGGGCCAGTTTGTATTTCTCCAGGTGGTAGATCCCGCCACCGTGAATTGCCCAGAGATCGCCCGCCAGGCCGTTTTTCGGGTTGACCCGATTGAGGTTGTTTTCCAGCCAGACAAAGTAGAACGACGCGCCGATCCAGGCCACGCCAGTGATCATGTGAACCCAGCGCACGCTCAGGTTCAGCCATTCCAACAGATGTGCTTCCACAGTCTTTACCTCTCGCCTGTCACTCTTGTTGTCGAGTGATCAGACCTTCTCTTATTGGTGGGGGGCGAGGATCAAACGCTCATCCTCTTTGAAAAAATGCTCATCGCAGTTATTGCCTGTGCCACTGCGATCAACCACCAGGAAGTCATCCCGCTTTTCGATCGTCAGCACCGGATGGTGCCAAACGCCGCGATGGTAATTAATGCCCTGCCTGCCGTTGGTGACGAAGGCGCGGACCAAGCCTGATACAGGTTCATCGCCAAGTGGCGCGACCACGATCAGAAAGGGGTTGCCGAGCAGCGGAATGAAAGCCTGGCTGCCCAGCGGATGGCGCTCCAGCATGCAGACGGTCAGCGGCATGTCCTGCGCGTCGGCGCGGAAGATGCTGATGATCGCCTTGTCTTCTGGCGTGGCGGTTTCCACCGTTGCCAGTTTGTGAAAGCGCATGGTCGAACCGTTGTTGATCATGAAGTGATCGCTGCCATCGGTTTCGATCACGTCACCGAAAGGGGCGAAGGCTTCTTTGGTCAGCGGTTCAATCGTCAATGTGCGCATGCTGGTCTTCTTCTATGTGTTCATGATGTTTGTTGCTTTGCTTTTGTAGGAGCACGGCTTGCCGGCGATGGCGCCCTTACTGACGCCATCGCCAGCAAGCTGTGCTCCTACAGTCTCAGCATTACTTCGCGACCTTGCCCAATACACGCAAGCGGCTCACGCCACCGTCCGGGAACACGTTCAGGCGGATGTGGGTGATCGGGCCCAGGGCCTTGATCTGCTCGGCGAAGGTGTGTTCGGCGTGCATTTCCAGTTTCTGCGCTGGCAGCAATTCGCGCCAGAACAGCGACTGGGTTTCGATCTGGCTGTCGGTGCCGCCCTTGACGAACGCGCCCTGGATCGAGCAGGTGTCCGGGTAGTTGCCCTTGAAGTGCAGGGTGTCGACGATGATTTTTTCGATCTCGCCCGGGTGGCCCAGCGCGACGATGACCCAGTCATTGCCCGGAGTGCGACGACGTGCGGTTTCCCAGCCATCGCCCATATTGATGCCGCGACCCGGGTTGAGGATGTTGCTCATGCGACCGAAGTGTTCGTCGGAGCAAGCCAGGGCGCGACCGCCGTTCAGGGCTGCGGCCAGGTCAATTTGCTCGTTGTCGCCAACCGTCGACCAGTCGCGGTACGGAATGCCGTACACGCGCAGACGGGCGACACCGCCGTCCGGGTAGATGTTGAAGCGCAGGTGGCTGAAGGCCTGGTCGTTGTTGATTTCGTGGTAGTGGTGGCTGTTGCCTTGCAGCTCGACGGCCGACAGCACTTCAACCCACTGAGTGGTTTCAGTCGGCTCGCCGGAGGCCACGAAGCAGGCTTCCAGGGAGGCAGATGGCGGGTAGTTGCCGGTGAAGAATGAAGTGTCGATGTCCACGCCCTTGATCGAGCCTGGCACGCCGAGACGGATCACCGCGCTGTCGTAGCCTTCGAAGCGCTTGCGGCGCGATTCCCAGCCATCCATCCACTTGCCGTTGTCATCGAACACGCCTTCTTTCCATACGGCCGGGGTTGGCTGGAACAGGCGGTTGGCATCAGCGAACCAGTCATCGGTGACCGAGATGATTTTGGTGCCCAGGCGGGCGTCGGCCAGGTTGACGAACTTCTCGAAAGGTACGGCGTAAGCTTTCATTCTTCTTGTCTGCCTTTAATTGAAGTGGCTTGGGATGCTTGCAGGGCCCTGGGCGTTTTTCACGTTCATTCACGCTCGGGTCATGTTCGCTAAAGAGTCAGTAATCGGAACAGCGCAATCTTGTTGATCTCCGCCAGCGCGCATTTGAATTCGGTGTCTGCCGAGTTGTGAATGCGCGTTTCGAACGCAGCGAGGATCTGATGCCGGTTGCTGCCTTTTACCGCCATGATGAAGGGAAACTTGAACTTGGCTTTGTAGGCGTCGTTCAACTCGGTGAAGCGAGAAAACTCTTCGGCCGTGCATTGGTGAATACCCGCGCCAGACTGTTCTTCAGTGCTGGCTGCGGTAAGCTGGCCCTGGACGGCGGCTTTACCGGCCAGGTCCGGGTGAGCGTTGATCAAGGCCAGCTGGCTGGCGTGATCGGCACAGAGCAGGATATCGCTCATGCGCTGGTGCAGGGTTTCAATCTCGTCGATTGCCGCGTCCTGGCCCAGGTCGAAGGTTTTTTCGGCGACCCATGGCGAATGTTCGTAGATGTCGGCGAAGGCGTTGACGAAGGCGTCGCGGCTCAAGGTCGATGGCTTCAGGGTTTGGAAAGCAGTCATTTCGAAGCCCCTGGGTACGGATGGGTTGCGTGCCAGTGGCGGGCAATATCGACCCGGCGGCTGAACCAGACCTGCTCATGGCTTTTTGCGTATTCGATAAACCGCTTGAGTGCGGCCAGGCGGGCAGGGCGACCGATCAGGCGGCAGTGCAAACCGATGGAGAGCATTTTTGGCGATTCGGCACCTTCGGCGTAAAGCACGTCGAACGCGTCCTTGAGGTACTGGTAGAAATCGTCGCCCTTGTTGAAACCCTGAACCTGGGTGAAGCGCATGTCATTGGTGTCCAGGGTGTACGGGATCACCAGGTGCGGTTTGCCGGTCGGGTTATTCGGTTCCCAATACGGCAGGTCATCGTCGTAGGTATCGCAGTCGTACAGGAAGCCGCCTTCTTCCATCACCAGCCGACGGGTGTTCGGCCCGGTACGGCCGGTGTACCAGCCCAGCGGGCGCTCGCCGCTGATTTCGGTGAGGATGCGGATCGCTTCGAGCATGTGCTCGCGTTCCTGTGCTTCGTCCATGTACTGGTAGTCGATCCAGCGATAGCCATGGCTGCAAATCTCGTGGCCGGCTTGAACCATGGCGCGGATCACGTCCGGGTGGCGCTGGGCGGCCATGGCCACGGCGAAGATGGTCAGTGGAATGTCGAATTCCTTGAACAGCTTGAGGATCCGCCAGACGCCGGCACGGCTGCCATACTCATACAGCGACTCCATGCTCATGTTGCGCTCGCCTTGCAGCGGCTGCGCCGAGACCATTTCCGAGAGGAAGGCTTCCGACTCTTTATCGCCGTGCAGGATGTTGCGCTCGCCGCCTTCCTCGTAATTGAGCACGAAAGACAAGGCAATGCGGGCATTGCCCGGCCAGTGTGGGTGGGGAGGGTTACTGCCGTAACCGATCAGGTCGCGTGGGTAGTCAGCGCTCACTGCAGTCTTCCTTCTTATTCGGGGTTACTTATTCGCGATAAGGGGTGTGTGGCGGCCTGAAGGTGAGGTGACAGGCTGGCGTCACAGCGATGGACTGATTGTATACAACTTTATATTCACTTTGTAAGCCTGATTTTTTGCATTTTTCATCAGCTGTCATCTTTTCAGGGGGCTGCAAGAAACCTGCCTGAGTGGTCAGCTAATGGATGGAAGGTCCTCTGATCTTATGGTTCAGCGTCAGATTCGCCGAGAAACCATGGACGGCGAGTACAGTGGTAAAAATGTCGTTTTTATTGTGTACAATTTTTTTAAAAAGTGTCTTAATCAGTCGCTTGCCGCCGCTTTTCGTGCTCCGAAAAGGTGCGGTCTCCTTTTTAACTGACTCCGGGAGGCGCGAGGCCTGACTGCTGCAAACGCAGGCAGGCGCGCAGAATCAATGGGACGTTTGACTACACACGTTTTGGACGCAGCACACGGTTGCCCGGGCAGCTCGATCAAGGTCGAGTTGTACCGCGTTGAAGGTTCGCAGCTGGAATTGGTCGCCAGTGCACTGACCAACAGCGACGGCCGTTGCGACGCACCCTTGTTGCAAGGCGATGACTACCGTTCCGGGGTTTATCAGCTGCAGTTTCATGCCGGCGATTACTACCGCGCGCGCGGTGTACAGCTGCCGGAGCCGGCCTTTCTGGATGTGGTGGTGCTGCGCTTCGGCATCTCGGCAGAGCAGGATCACTACCATGTGCCATTGTTGATTTCGCCCTACAGCTATTCGACCTACAGAGGAAGCTAGGACTTTCCCCCAGCTATCTTTCTCAGAAGCGACTGCGCATATAGCTTCTTTGGTCTTTCGCCCGCTCACACTGCGGGCTTTTTTTCGTCTTGAGAAATGTGGTGTGTCTGATGAC
This sequence comes from Pseudomonas helvetica, assembly GCF_039908645.1. NCBI lineage: Bacteria > Pseudomonadati > Pseudomonadota > Gammaproteobacteria > Pseudomonadales > Pseudomonadaceae > Pseudomonas > Pseudomonas helvetica. Next base: position 4,572,405 of record NZ_CP150917.1, on the reverse strand, counting down.
GCCATCGCGGGCAAGAACTAGGCGTCCCCCCTCTCCTACGGATTTATGTCGTTCGCATGCATTGAGAGCGACTCAGGACCTGTAGGAGCAAGGCTTGCCCGCGATGCTTTTAGCGGCTCAACAGGGAGGCAGCACCCGCGCCACTGAACAACCCGGCACTGATCCGGTTGAACCAGCTCTGGCCCTTGCCGCTGCGCAGATACCGCGCCGCACCATGCGCACCGAGGCCGTAGGCCACCTTGCAGCACAGATCCAGCACGGTCCAGGTGGCGATCATGATCAGTAACTGCGGCAGAAAGGGCTGCTGTGCGCTCAAGAACTGTGGCAGGAAGGCGGCGAAGAACAGAATGTCTTTCGGGTTGCTGGCACCCAGCACGAACGCGCGCCCGAACAGTGCACGAAAGCGCGGTGTCGGCGCGGTCTGGGGCACTTCGGCGCCGACCGATGGCTGGCGCGATTGCTGCCAGCTTTGCCAAGCGAGGTAGAACAGGTACAGCGCGCCGACAATCTTCAGCGCACTGAAGAGTTGCTCCGAAGCCAGCAGCAGGGCGCCCAGACCCAATGCCGATGCGCTCAGCAGGCAGATCGAGGCAAATACGCCGCCGAGAAACGCCGGGTAAGAACGCCGCAGACCATAATTCAGACTGTTGCTGATCATCAGCAACGACAGTGGCCCCGGGATCAGGATCACCACCAGTGCAGCGCCGCTGAACAGCAGCCAGGTTTCCAGACTCATCACTTTCCTCCCTATGTGCAAAAGCCCCACCCGACGGGGTGAGGCTGGTTTGAAACGCGTACCGCTTACAAGAAAATGAACTTGGCGATAAAGATCGCGCACAGCACCCAAAGACTGATGGAAATTTCCTTGTGTTTACCCGTACCGGCCTTGAGCACCACGTAGGTGATAAAGCCCAGCGCGATACCGTCGGCAACCGAGAAGGTCAGCGGCATCATGATGGCCGTGACGATCGCCGGAATGCTGTCGGTGGCTTCACTCCATTTGATGTGCTCCAGGCCGCTCATCATCAGCATGGCCACGTAGATCAGCGCACCGGCGGTGGCGTAAGCGGGGATCATGCCAGCCAGCGGCGCGAAGAACATCGCAGCAATAAATAGCACACCTACGGTCACTGCGGTAAGACCGGTACGACCACCGGCGGCCACACCCGCGGCACTTTCCACGTAACTGGTCACTGGCGGCACACCGACCATCGCCCCGAACACGCTCGACGCACTGTCTGCTTTCAGTGCTCGGGAGAGGTTTTCGATCTTCCCGTCCTTGCCGACCAAACCTGCCCGTTGCGCCACGCCCATCAGGGTCCCGGCGGTATCGAACATGTGTACGAAGAGGAACGCCAGCACCACGCTGATCATGCTGACGTTGAACACGCCGGCGATGTCCATGGCCATCCAGGTCGGTGCCAGGCTTGGCGGTGTCGACAGAATGCCGCCGTAGTGCACCAGGCCCAAACCCCAGCCTGCCAGGGTCACGGTGATGATGCTGATCAGGATCGCGCCGAACACGCGGTGGTAACTCAGTACCGCAATCATCAGGAAACAAACGGCTGCCAGCAGAGGAGCAGGATCACGCAGATTGCCCAGTTTGATCAGCGTGGCCGGGCTGGCGACAATGATTCCAGCTGTTTTCAGACCGATGATCCCGAGGAACAAACCAACGCCTGCGCCCATGGCGAAGCGCAAGCTCACCGGAATACTGTTGAGCAGCCATTCCCGTACGCGCGATAGCGTCAGGAACATGAACAGCACACCGGAAATGAACACCGCGCCCAGTGCCGCTTCCCAGTGGTAACCCATGGTGCCGACTACGGTGTAGGTAAAGAAGGCGTTCAAGCCCATGCCTGGCGCGAGGCCGACGGGCCAGTTGGCGTACAGACCCATCAACAGGCAACCGAGCGCAGCCGCGATGCAAGTCGCGACGAAGGCGGCGCCGTGGTCGATCCCGGCGTCCGCCATGATGTTGGGGTTGACGAAGATGATGTAGGCCATGGTGATGAAGGTGGTAATACCTGCGATCAACTCGGTCTTCACCGTGGTGCCATGCAAGCTGAGTTTAAAAATGCGCTCCAGCCAGCCATTGCGTAACGGCGGCGAGAGTTCCAGCGTCGAGGCTTCGGATTTGCGGCTTTCCACAGCGAGTACTCCTCAAGAGTTTTATTGTTATTTCCAGAGCCGGACACATGAGGTGGGCAGCGGCTCTTTGAGGTACTTGCGAATTTGTTGACCGCTTGGTCAGGAACTCGCACGAAACGGATTATGCTTTTGTATACAAATAAAGCAAATAATGTTTTTGATTTTGTAGACGAAAAGTCTGGAGAGAAAGCTATATGCAGGGGATAGGGCTGTTCCGTAGCGGCTGGCGAAGCCTGCGTTCGAGCGCGCAGCGGTCGTAAAATCCAACTCAACTCTATGGTTTATCGGGGGGAACCCTACGACTGCTTCGCAGCCGAACGCAGGCTTCGCCAGCTGCTACGAAAGCGTGGTTTAGCGGTTTTCGCCCAGCGCTTTGTTCACCGCCAACCAGCCATCCACCGCCGCCTCGCCAGCCTCGGCAAACACTCGCTCAAGCAATTTCACTTGCTCACGCCGCAGCGACTCCTCGAACCGCGCGCCGTCGACGGTCAGCTCCAGCAGGCGTTTACGCTTGTCGGTCGCTGACGCCACGCTGTCCACCAGGTGCATTTCCACCAACTGACGCAGCGGAATGTTCAGCGCCTGCTTGCTCACACCGAGTAGTGCGAGCAATTCCTTGACGCTCAGGGCTGGGTAGCGGGCGATGAAAAACACGATGCGCTGATGCACGCGGCTCAAACCGCGCCGCTCAAGCATTTCGTCGGCTTTGGCAGTAAAGGCCTGGTAGCCGAAGAAGAACGCTTCCATGGCGGTTTGCTGGGTGCTTTGGTTTTTAAGGTCAAGCATATTGACGTATCTGCTCGCGCTGTCGTAATTTCGGTCAAGTAGTTTGACTTAATTTCCTTGGCCTTCGCTACCGGTGACCCCCATGGCTTTTTCCGAACGTGTCTCGCGCCTTAAAAGTTCTTTGATTCGTGAAATCCTTGCCGCGGCTCAGCGCCCGGAAGTGATGTCGTTTGCCGGTGGCCTGCCTGCCGAAGCCATGCTGCCGAAGGTCGAGTGGGCTGACATGCCGTTGTCCATGGGCCAATACGGCATGAGCGAAGGCGAACCGGCATTACGCGAAGCGCTGGCGGCTGAGGCCCGGGCCTTGGGCGTACCGTGTGAGGCGAGTCAGGTGTTGGTGGTCAGCGGCTCCCAGCAAACCCTGGATCTGGCGGCCAAGCTGTACATCGACAAAGGCACCGAGATCATGCTCGAAGCGCCGACCTATCTGGCGGCGCTGCAAATCTTCCAGCTGTTCGGCGCTGACTGTCTGACCGTGCCGCTGGAGGCTGACGGCCCGAACCTGAATGAGCTGCGCGCGCGCCTGGAAAAACATCACCCGGCGTTCATCTATCTGATCCCGACGTTCCAGAACCCCTCGGCCGTGCGCTACAGCGAAGCCAAGCGCGATGCAGTGGCAGCGTTGCTCGATGAATTCGGCGTGACCCTGATCGAAGACGAACCCTACCGTGAACTGACCTTTGATGGCGGCAGCGCGACGCCCATCGTCAGTCGCTTGAAGAAGGCCAGCTGGATCTACACCGGCACCGTGTCCAAGACCTTGCTGCCTGGCTTGCGCGTCGGCTATTTGATCGCCAGCCCGGACCTGTTCCCGCACCTGCTGCGACTCAAGCAATCGGCTGACTTGCACACCAACCGTGTTGGCCAATGGCAGGCGTTGCAATGGATTGGCAGCGAGAAGTTTCGCGATCACCTGAGTGAGCTGCGGGACTTCTACCGGGTTCGGCGTGACGCCTTCCAGTTGGCACTGGAAACCCATTTCTGCGATCTGGCCGAGTGGAATGTACCGCAAGGCGGGCTGTTTTTCTGGTTGATCCTGAAGCAGCCATTGGACACCCGGACCTTGCTGAACGAGGCGTTGGCGCAGAACGTGGCCTTTATGCCGGGGGAGCCGTTCTTCTCTGAACCGGACAACAATCCGGGGCATCTGCGGCTGAACTTCAGCCACATCGATCCGGCGCGGCTGGACGAAGGGCTTAAACGATTGGCTGGAGTAGTGCGTCAGGCACAGGCTGCTCAGGCTGCGTGAGGGAAGGTTAAAAACCAATAAACCGGCGAATGAGCCGGTTTATTTTTGTTCAGGATTTATGTTGTCTGTGCTGGCCTCATCGCGGGCAAAAACACCACAAAACCATCAGGCTGCAGCGAAGCGCTTGTCCAGATAATCAATGATCACCTTGGATTCATACATCCAGGTAGTCTGGCCATTCTCTTCGATACGCAGGCACGGCACCTTGATCTTGCCGCCTTGCTCAAGCAGGGTTTGGCGATCCTGTTCGTTGTTCTTCGCATCACGCAAAGCCACCGGCACATTCAGGCGGCGCAGGGTGCGGCGGGTTTTCACACAGAACGGGCAGGCGTGGAACTGATACAGCGTCAGGCCTTTCGCTACGTTTTCGACCTGGGCCTGAGCGGCAGCGGGGCGCTTCTTTTTGCTCGGGCGGGTGAGGAAGTCGATGAAAATGATCAGCTGGCCGAGGCCGACACGAAGCGCTTTTACTAACACGGTATAAGCCTCACGGGCGAATGAAGAAAGGCGCGCAGCTTACCTGATTTTTCACAGGCGAAAAAAAACCGGCGATGAATGCCGGTTTTCTTCGTACAGCGATTACTTGATCAGGCTGAGAAACTCGCTGCGGGTCGCCGCGTTTTCGCGGAACTCACCAAGCATCACCGAGGTGATCATCGACGAGTTCTGTTTCTCTACACCGCGCATCATCATGCACATGTGCTGGGCTTCGATCACCACCGCCACGCCCAGGGCGCCAGTCACTTGCTGGACAGCCTCGGCGATCTGCCGGCTAAGGTTTTCCTGGATCTGCAGGCGGCGGGCGTACATATCGACGATCCGCGCGACTTTCGACAGGCCCAGCACCTTGCCACTCGGGATATAGGCCACGTGGGCCTTGCCGATGAATGGCAGCAAGTGGTGTTCGCACAACGAGTAGAGCTCGATGTTCTTGACCAGCACCATTTCGCTGTTGTCGGAGCTGAACAAGGCACCGTTGGTGACTTCTTCGAGCGTCTGCTCATAACCGCGGCAAAGGTACTGCATGGCTTTGGCGGCACGCTTCGGCGTGTCGAGCAGACCTTCGCGGGTGGCGTCTTCGCCAAGCTGGCCGAGGATCGCCGTGTAATTCTGTTCCAGGGACATGAAACTACCTGTGGGATTTTACGCAAAGGGCAAGGGTACGGCGGCGGACACGGCGCTGCAAGCGTAGCGCATCAGCTTTACTCGTCGCGACCTTCCATCATGGTCCGTTTGAGCATCACATAAACCGCTCCGGCACCGCCGTGTCTGGCCTGGCACGAGGTGAAGCCAAGCACCTGCGGATGCTGGCGCAGCCACGTGTTGACGTGACTTTTGATCATCGGCCGCTTGCCGTCCAGGCGTACAGCCTTGCCGTGAGTCACGCGCACGCAGCGGATTTCGAATTTTGTTGCTTCGGCGAGAAAAGCCCACAGCGTCTCGCGGGCTTTTTCGACGGTCATGCCGTGCAGGTCGAGGCTGCCTTCGAACGGGATCTGCCCGACCTTCAACTTGCGCATCTGGCTTTCCTGCACACCGTCACGCGCCCACATCAACTCGTCTTCCGGACCGACATCGATCACGAACTGATCGGACAGACCGTCAACAGTGGTGGCATCGGTGCGCACGGTGGCGGCCTGACGCAGCTTGGCGATGTGCGCGCGGTCAGCCTTGGGTTTGCCGGTTTCGGCGCGATCGTGCTTGATCGGCTTGACGCCTTGGATCGCGCTTTTGAACAGGGAAAAATCGTCGTCTTGCATGTCAGCCTCCGCGAAGGGCGGCCAGTTTACCCAAGTCGAGGTGAATCGGGCGCGTCAAAACGCAACGCGCGCCACTCAGTCATGTTTTTTCATCAAATGCGGAGCCAGGTTCAGCTCACGCGGTTGGCGCATCCGGCGACGGCAGCGACGCCACAACGCGACACCGACATACAGCAGCAACAGGCCAAGCGCCAAGACCACCGCGGCGCCGGCCGGGCTGGTGTTCAACTCGCCAAGAGCCGGCGGGTGGCCCAACAGGCTGGCGGCACCGGCCAGCGCCAGCAACACGCCGAGGGTTGCCAGCAGCGCGGAAAATGCCGCACCAAAACGATAACGCCAGTTGCGCGGGCCTTTGGGCCGCAAGCGGCGAGCGTCAAAACCATCGGATTTCTTCATTCCGACCTTCCTCAATGGGTATCGGCCCTTCGACCGGGAGTTGACCGGGTGGTTCCTGAGGCTAAGGCAATTGCGGGGAATGAGCGGTTTTTGCGGATGAGCGGCTGCGTTGGCCGCTCATCAAGCGCTTGATCAGATCAGTTCCTGAGTCTGGGCGAGGGTCGCGAAGTTGTCGGCCATGATCGCCATTTCAGTCTGCTGGACATGTTCGGCGCTGAGGACGCCACCTTTGAAAGGCAGGTCCCGGGTGGCACAGGCGTCTTCGACCAGGGTGCAGCGAAAGCCCAGGTTCTTGGCGGCGCGCACGGTGGTGCTGACGCTGGAGTGACTCATGAAACCGCAGACGATCAGGTCCAGCGAGCCGAGGTCTTGCAGGCGTTTTTCCAACGGGGTGCCGTGGAACGCACTGGGCAGCAATTTACCGATGACAGTTTCGTCAGCCAGTGGCTCAAGGCCCGGGATGAATTCACCGCGTTCGCCTTGTGGGTCGAACAGGCCACCGACGGTGCCGAGGTGGCGTACATGGACGATCGGCCTACCCGCCTTGCGGGCAGCCGCGAGCAGTTGCTTGATATTGTCGACGGCGGCGTCCATGCCGGAAAGGGCCAGGGGGCCGCTCAAGTATTCTTTCTGGGCATCGATGATCACCAGCGTCGCATGGGCCAGATTGGCCGGCGCGTAACCACGACCGCTGAGTTGAAACATCGTTTTTGGAACGGACATTCTGGGGCTCCTTCGAGTGGGGCTTTTGCGACATTGTCCTCTGGCTGAGCGCTTCTGTGAATCGCTACCATCGTAGGCACCGTCGTTGCTGGCCTGCAGCCTGTCAAGAGCTGAGCAGATGTTCAATCAAAAGCTGAAAATCAGGATCAATCCTACATCCGTCCGGTGATTTTCTTGCGTCGTCGAGGAGGGTTTAGGCTGTTAGAATCGCCAGTCGTTTTTTCAGGAGTTTGCCCCCGTGATCACTTCCCGCCTGCGCACCTTGCGCGACCACATTCGTTGGGCTGTCAGCCGTTTTCATGGGGAGGATCTGTTTTTCGGCCATGGGACCGACAACGCCTGGGACGAAGCCCGTCAACTGGTGTTGGGGGCATTGCACCTACCGTGGGAAATCGCCGATAGCTACTTGGATTGCCGTCTTGAAGACGACGAACTGGTCAACCTGCAGCGCTTGCTCAAGCGTCGAATCGAGGAGCGCATCCCGACGGCTTACCTGTTGGGCGAAGCCTGGTTCTGCGGGATGTCGTTCATCGTTGACGAGCGTGTATTGATTCCGCGTTCGCCGATTGGCGAGCTGATCGAAAAACGGTTTGCGCCGTGGTTGGGCAGCGAACCTGCACGGATTCTTGACCTGTGCACCGGTTCCGGTTGCATCGGCATTGCCTGCGCCTACGAGTTCCAGAACGCTGAAGTGGTGTTAGCGGATCTGTCTTTCGAAGCGCTGGAAGTGGCCAATCAGAACATCGAGCGCCATGGCGTCGATGAGCGCGTGTACACCGTTCAGGGCGATGGCTTCGACGGTTTGCCAGGGCAGCGTTTCGACTTGATCGTGTCCAACCCGCCTTACGTTGACGCCGAAGATTTTGCCGACATGCCGGATGAATACCAGCACGAACCCGAACTGGGTCTGGCCTGTGGTGACGATGGTTTGAACCTGGTGCGGCGCATGCTCGCCGAAGCGGCGGATCACCTGACCGAGAAGGGCTTGCTGATCGTTGAAGTCGGCAACAGCCAGGTGCACGTCGAGGCGTTGTACCCGGAAGTCGATTTCGCCTGGCTGGAATTCGAGCGCGGCGGTCACGGTGTGTTCATGCTCAGCGCCGAGCAATGCCGCCAGCATCAGGCGTTGTTCGCTGCCAGGGTTTAATGTGGTGAACGTGGCGAGGGAGCTTGCTCCCGCTGGGCTGCGCAGCAGCCCCCGACCTTGTTTTCTCAACGATGAGGTAACAGGATTGCGAGCGCTTCGCGCTCGAGCGGGAGCAAGCTCCCTCGCCACAAGAGCCTCAGCAAGCTCCCTTGCCACAAGAACCACAGCAAACTCAGGTTTTTAGCGGTGCGTAGCAATCCAGATCAGCAGTCCCGCCTGGAACACCGAAAACGCCACCAGACAGGTGATGGTGAAACGTAGCCCGGTGTCCTCGCGTTTGTATTTGCTGACTTTCTCTTCCTGCTTTTGCAGTTTGACTTCCTGCTCCGCCAGATTCTGCTCGGCTTGCTGCAGCATCTGCGCGGCTTCGAGGATTTCCACGAATTGCAGTTTTTCGGAGTTCCAGTCGCCGAGCAGATCGCCGACCTTTACCTCTTTGACGCTGCCCTTCAAATGCTGGGCGTCGGCGTAGACCACGTCAAAGCCATGCACGCGCAGGAAGTGGTCGCGGCGCAGGCGGGTGTCTTCGTTGAGGGCGTCCTTGTTGTTCAGGTCCGCACCGTCGACGGTGTAGCTCGACCACTTTTTCTTCGCCCACGTAATGCCTTGAGCGGCCAGAAAACGGCCAATGCCACGGTTCAGCGGTTCAATCTGCAGACCGCTGTCGGGACCGAAGTGCACGCGACGGTTCTCATGATCGACCCAGACGTCCAGGTGGTTCTGTTCTTTGCGCACCCGTTGACCGGGCAGTGAAATGCTCATGCGCAGCAGGCTGCGTTCTTTGCTGTTGCGCTCGGCATAACCGAACTCGACAAAGCGCAATGGCCGCCCACCGGTCGCTCGATCGGTTTTCAGCGGCGCCAGGCGAAGCATCTTGTGGTGCTCGGCCTGGACGTCCGACCACGGCAGGTCGACCACTTCAGTGGCGGTGGTTTGCGGCGCAGTGTCGGGTGAATTCTGGGTATCAGTCATAACGGCGAGATCCTGTCCAAGCCCTGCTTGGCGGCAGCCAATGGGCTGCCGACACAGGCTTATCGGCCGTTTTTTCCAGGACTGGAGGGTAAAACCGGCTTAACTGGCGCGAAGTCCGTCAATAAAGCTCAGGATGCTCGAGCCGAGTTCGACAGCGAGGGGCAGTTGCGGGTCTTTGTAGGAGGCCAATTGCCGTTTGATGTCATTGGGCACGATACGCATCACGTGGTTCATGCCTTCGATCAGCGCCAGTTGGGCATCCGGTTTCGCCGCTTTGAGCATCTGTGCGTCACCGACACCGACCTGCATGTCGTTGCTGCCCTGGATGATCAGCGCCGGCATTTTCAATTTGGCGAAAGCCGCTGCCGGGTCCTGGCGAAACAGGCTGATCAGGTACGGTTGCACGCTGGGACGGAAGATCACCTGCAGCGGCGTCGGAACATGTTCATCGACATGTCCGGCCTTGAGGCTGTCCAGCAGCTCATTGCTGCGCAGCAGCAGATCGGGAGGCATTCGATTGCTCAATTGTTGACGCAAGACCTGATCTACCGGACGGGCGCTACCGGACACGGAGATTACTGCGGCGGCATCGACTTGCGGAGCGGCGAGTGTGGCCACCAGTGCACCTTCACTGTGCCCGAGCAGAATCAATGGCCCCATACGCGGGTCGGACTTGAGTTTCTGGCCCCAGGCCACGGCATCGGCAACGTAGGCCTCAAGGGTCAGATTGCGTTCATCCGGGGTCGCTGCGAGGCTGGCCGCCACGCCGCGTTTGTCGTAACGCACGCTGGCGATGTTGTGTTTGGCCAACACCCAGGCCAGGCGCTTGAGGCTGTCGTTGTTGCCGCCTTCCGGGTTATTGCCGTTACGATCAGTCGGGCCCGAGCCGGAAATGATCAGCACAACCGGCACCGGGCTGTCGGACTTTGGCAGCAACATCGAGCCGAAAAGCTCACCGCTGCCGGTATCCAGACTGATTGGCCGTTGCAGTACAACAGAGGCCTGGGCTGCATTGGAAAGCAGGCCAGTAAACAGGGTAAGGCTCAAGGCAATAACTCGCAGCATCATCACGCCATCATTCAGAAGGTGTCGGTTGGACTTGCAGGCACCGATAAGGTTCGAGGATGAACTAGTTGGATAGCCTGCGTATACTCGCCGACATTACATTTTCAGGTTGAGTCACTCAGCGAATTCACGGAGCGCCCTGCATGTCCGGCAATACCTACGGCAAGCTGTTCACTGTCACCACCGCGGGCGAAAGCCATGGTCCGGCGTTGGTCGCCATTGTCGACGGCTGCCCGCCGGGCCTTGAACTGTCCCTGGAAGACTTGCAGCGTGATCTGGACCGCCGCAAGCCCGGCACCAGCCGCCACACCACCCAGCGTCAGGAAGCCGACGAAGTCGAAATCCTCTCTGGCGTGTTCGAGGGCCGCACCACCGGTTGCGCGATTGGCCTGCTGATCCGCAATACCGACCAGAAGTCCAAGGACTACTCGGCGATCAAGGACCTGTTCCGCCCGGCCCACGCCGACTACACCTATCACCACAAATACGGCGAGCGCGATTACCGTGGCGGTGGTCGCAGCTCGGCGCGGGAAACCGCCATGCGTGTGGCTGCGGGGGCGATTGCGAAAAAATACCTGGCGACCCAGGGCATCGTCATTCGCGGCTACATGAGCCAGCTTGGGCCTATCGAAATCCCGTTCAAGACCTGGGACTCGGTCGAGCAAAACGCCTTCTTCAGCCCCGACCCGGACAAAGTGCCAGAGCTTGAGGCCTACATGGATCAATTGCGCCGCGACCAGGATTCGGTCGGCGCGAAGATCACCGTAGTCGCCGAAGGCGTGAAGCCTGGGCTCGGCGAACCGATCTTCGACCGTCTCGACGCCGAACTGGCCCATGCGCTGATGAGCATCAACGCGGTGAAAGGCGTGGAAATCGGTGCCGGTTTCGCCAGTGTCGCCCAACGCGGCACCGAACACCGTGACGAAATGACCCCGGAAGGTTTCCTCAGCAACAACGCGGGCGGGATTCTGGGCGGCATCTCTTCGGGGCAACCGATCGTTGCGCACCTGGCACTCAAGCCAACGTCGAGCATCACCACGCCGGGCCGTTCGATCGATATCCACGGCAACCCGGTGGACGTCGTTACCAAGGGCCGTCATGACCCGTGCGTCGGCATCCGCGCTACGCCGATTGCCGAAGCGATGATGGCCATCGTGTTGATGGACCACCTGCTGCGCAATCGCGGGCAAAACGCCGATGTGCGCGTCAGCACTCCGGTGCTGGGCCAGCTGTGAAGCCATGCCCTGACGTCGCCGCGGTCTGACGGCCGTGGCGGCGCTTCCATACTGGCGGTTGTCCAGCTTCTATCTGTTCTATTTCGCCTTGCTCGGTTCGACCGCGCCGTTCCTGGCGCTGTACTTCGATCACCTGGGGTTTTCCAGTGCGCGCATTGGCGAACTGGTGGCGATTCCGATGCTGATGCGCTGCGTCGCACCGAATATCTGGGGCTGGCTCGGTGACTACACCGGCCGGCGCCTGGCCATCGTGCGCTTCGGCGCGATCTGTACGCTGCTGACCTTTTCGCTGATCTTCGTCAGCAAAAGCTACGCCTGGCTGGCGATGGTCATGGCGCTGCATGCATTCTTCTGGCACGCGGTATTGCCGCAGTTCGAGGTCATCACCCTCGCGCATTTGCAGGGCCAGACTTCGCGCTACAGCCAGATCCGCTTGTGGGGATCGATCGGTTTCATCATCACCGTGGTTGCGTTGGGGCGGCTGTTTGAATGGTTGAGCCTGGACATCTACCCGGTGACGCTGGTGGTGATCATGGGCGGGATAATCATCAGCAGCCTCTGGGTGCCGAACGCCCAGCCGGCGCAAGGCAATCGGCTGGCGGGCGAGGGCTTTCTCAAGCAACTGCGCAGCCCCGGCGTGTTGGCATTTTATGGCTGCGTGGCACTGATGCAGATGAGCCATGGGCCGTATTACACTTTTCTGACCCTGCACCTTGAACACCTCGGTTACAGCCGCGGCGTGATCGGTATGCTCTGGGCGTTGGGAGTGGTCGCCGAAGTCCTGATGTTTTTGTTCATGAGCAAGATCCTTGGGCGCTTCTCGGTACGCCGGGTGTTGATGGCGAGTTTCCTGCTGGCGGCGTTACGCTGGCTGCTGCTCGGCTCGTTCGCCGAATTCCTGTGGGTGCTGCTGTTTGCGCAGATTCTGCACGCGGCGACCTTCGGCAGTTTTCACGCCGCGGCCATCCATTTCGTGCAACGTAGCTTCGGTGCACGCCAGCAAGGGCAGGGCCAGGCGTTGTACGCGGCACTGGCCGGCACCGGCGGAGCGTTGGGCGCGTTGTATTCCGGTTACAGCTGGAATGCCCTGGGCGCTACATTGACCTTTAGTATTGCCAGCCTCGCAGCGTTCGCTGCAGCCGTTATCATTGCCACACGTATGCAAGAGGACAGGCCATGAGCCTTACCCGTGAACAACTCGCCCAGCAAATCATCGACGCCGGGCGTTTTTTGTATGGCCGTGGCTGGTCGCCCGCCACCAGCAGCAACTATTCGACGCGACTGTCGGCCACCGAAGCCCTGTTGACCGTTTCCGGTAAACACAAAGGGCAGTTGGGGATGGATGACGTGCTGGCCACGGATATGTCGGGCAGCAGCCTGGAACCGGGCAAGAAGCCGTCTGCCGAAACCCTGCTGCACACCCAGTTATATAATTGGCGTGCCGACATCGGTGCGGTGCTGCACACCCATTCGGTCAATGCCACGGTGTTGTCGCGGCTGCTGCAGAGTCCGGTCATTACGTTTGAAGACTACGAACTGCAAAAAGCCTTTAGTGGGATCTCGACTCATGAGTCCAAGGTGCGGGTGCCGATCTTCGACAATGATCAGGACATCGAGCGCCTGGCGTCCAAAGTCCAGCCATGGCTCGACGACCATCCCGACTGTGTCGGTTACCTGATTCGCGGTCATGGCCTCTACACCTGGGGCCCGAAGATGAGCGATGCGTTGCGGCAGATCGAAGCGTTTGAGTTCCTGTTTGAATGCGAGCTGAAAATGCGCGCGTTGATTAACCGTTAAGGCCTACTTCTACCTGAAGTCGCCAACCGCCCGATGAAACGCGTTGCCTGACCGGTCTGTAAAAGCCGGACGGCAGCGCCGCTAACGAGGAATTGCCAGCATGAGCAGCCTGTCCGTTTACCACGTTTCAAGCCCGGACCTGCCGAACAAGGTCCTGACCCACTTCGACGATATCGCCTCGACCCTGGCCGAAAAAGGTGTGCGCTTCGACCGTTGGCAAGCCGCGGCGAAGATCCAGCCCGGTGCCAGTCAGGAAGAAGTGATTGCCGCTTATCAGGTGCAGATCGATCAATTGATGACCGAGCGCGGTTACATCACCGTCGACGTGGTCAGCCTTAACAGCGATCACCCGCAAAAAGCCGAATTGCGTGCCAAGTTTCTGGAAGAACATCGTCATGGCGAAGACGAAGTACGATTTTTCGTCGCGGGCCGTGGCCTGTTTACTTTGCACATCGACGACTACGTGTACGCCGTGCTCTGCGAGAAAAACGACCTGATTTCGGTGCCCGCCGGCACTGCACACTGGTTCGACATGGGCGAGCACCCGCACTTCGTGGCGATTCGGCTGTTCAACAACCCCGAAGGCTGGGTGGCCAACTTCACCGGCGACGACATCGCCAGCCGCTTCCCGCGTCTCGAGGACTGATGGCATGACGATCAAAGCCATTCTCACCGACATCGAAGGCACCACCAGCGCGGTGAGTTTTGTGTTCGACGTGCTGTTTCCCTATGCCGCCAGACATTTGCCGGACTTTGTCCGGCAACAGGCGCAACGGGCCGATGTTGCCCGGCAGATCGACGCCGTTCGCCAGGACAGCGCCGAGCCTGGCGCTGACGTTGAACGGGTGATTGAAATCCTGCTGGGCTGGATTGCCGAAGACCGCAAGGCCACGCCACTCAAGGCGTTGCAAGGGATGGTCTGGGAGCAGGGTTATCAGGCCGGGCAGTTGAAGGGGCATGTTTACCCGGACGCAGTCGAGGCGCTGAAACGCTGGCATCAGGCCGGTTATCAACTGTTCGTTTACTCGTCCGGTTCGATCCAGGCCCAGAAGCTGATCTTCGGTTGCTCCGAGGCCGGTGATTTGACGCCGCTGTTCAGTGGCTACTTCGACACCACTTCGGGACCCAAGCGTGAGGCGCAGTCCTATCAGCGCATTACTCAAGCCATTGGCTGCGAGCCTGCGCAGATCCTGTTTCTCTCCGACATCGTTCAGGAGCTGGATGCCGCCCGTGAAGCCGGCATGGCCACCTGCGGACTGGTACGCGAAGGCGGTGAGCTCGCCGGGCATCTGAACGTCAGCAGCTTTTCACAGATCGATCCCGCCACGTTCTGAGTGGCTACGGCTGACTGCAACTCACGCGGTCAGCCGACTTTCCATCACGGACTAACATCATGGCCAACGCACGTCTGTAGGACGTGTAGGAAGTTGCCTGTTGATAAGTCGGCCATGCCTGTTTGTGGTTTTCCTTACTTGTTTAATCTTGTCCCTGTGTAACTCTTCGGCCCTTAAGTTTGTTCGCTTACCCAGGCACTTTTCGCGCTTGGCAATGGTGCGGACTCCTGGTGAGAGGGCTAAGGATGAAAACACCAAAGCGACAGCGTCCGGATCCGGCAGGCAAACCGCTGAGCGAAAAGGAACTGGAGATTCTGTATTGGGCCAAGGCCGGCAAAACGGTGTGGGAAATCAGTGTGATTCGGGACATTTCCGAGGCGACGGTGAAGTTTCACCTGAGCAACATCTACTCCAAGCTCGAAGTCACCAACCGTGCCCAAGCGGTCGGCGAGGCGGTTAATCGTGGCTTGTTGAGCTGAGCTCAAAACGCACTCAGGCCGTGCAGCGCAAGGCTTGCACGACCTGAAAGGTTTGAACGGTTGAAGCTTATCTCGAGTGATAGGTCGGCAAGGCGAAACGCTGCTGGCTTTGCAGCATTGAAATCTGCGGCAGTTCGCTGGCCTGTTCGGCCAAGTCACGGCGAATGGCACTGATTACCCAGGACAGTTGATCGCCGGCGTGCAATTGAGCGTAGGAAATCGAGCGTTTGAACACTCGGCCATCGCTGCTATTGAGCGTCAGCAGAATACCGCCGTCAGGGCGTGCTTGCGTGGTGACGTCGAAGTTGGAGAACAGGGACGAAAATTTTTCCTGGATCAGGCTCATGTCGATCAGCTCCGTTTGCACTTGAATGGCAAGCATGGAGTGATAGGTGCACTGATTGTGCCATTATGAGATTTTATAAAAACTGTTATAAATCAATAGTATAGAAAGTTAGTAATTTTTTGGCATCGTGCATTTTGCATGAATGGCCATCGTGCATCCTGCATTTTGCGTGTTTGCCGCAGTATCGACCCGGATACAAAACATTTCAAAAACCGCGTGTACAGCGACACAAGCGCGGGCGTACTTTTTGGCTTGAATCGACTCTTCCACGTTTGTTTTTATCTCTAACCAGAGGTTATCTGCCGTCTCTGATTCGGGGATGAAGTTGCCTCAACATCTGCGACCAAATGTTCACCCGACAATAACAAAACAGGCCTGGCATCAAGGGCCGAACGGGAGCAACCATGAGTCTCGCGTCAAACGACATGATCACCTGGGGCATGATGCTCCGTAAGTTGCCGTCCATTGCCAAGGCCCTGCCACGGGTGGTCAAGGGGCTGAAAGTCGCCAATGTCAAACAACCGGATCAACCCTGCGGCCTCGGTTGGAGCTTCGAGCAAGCGACGCAGCGTAATCCCGATGGTCCGGCGCTGCTGCAAGGTGAGGTCAGACTGAGTTATGCACAGGTCAATCAGTGGGCCAACCGCATTGCTCACTACCTGATTGCCCAGGGCATTGGCAAAGGTGATGTGGTCGGGGTCTTCATCGAAAACCGCCCGGAACTGCTGGTCACAGTGTTGGCGGTGGCCAAGGTTGGCGCGATCAGCGCCATGCTCAATACCTCGCAAACCCGACAGGCGCTGGTGCACAGCGTGAATCTGGTGGCTCCGGCGGCAATCGTGGTGGGCGAGGAGTTGGTCGGGGTTTATTCGGCGATCCGCGAGCAGGTTGCAATCGATACCGCGAGAACCTGGTGGGTGGCCGATCAGGACACTTCCCGTGATCCCGGTTCGGTTCCCGCAGGCTTCATCAACCTGATGCTTGTCAGTACAGATTGCCCGACCGACAACCCGCTCAGCAGTCAGCAGGTATACCTCAACGACCCTTGCTTCTATATCTACACCTCCGGCACGACCGGGTTACCCAAGGCCGGAGTGTTCAAGCATGGCCGCTGGATGAAGACCTCCGCCAGTTTCGGGTTGATCGCGTTGGATATGACCCCCGACGATGTCATCTATTGCACCTTGCCGCTGTACCACGCCACGGGGTTGTGCGTGTGCTGGGGCTCGGCAATTTGTGGGGCGTCGGGCTTTGCCATTCGGCGCAAGTTCAGCGCCAGTCAGTTCTGGAACGACGCGCGCAAATACCAGGCGACCACCATCGGCTACGTCGGCGAGTTGTGCCGTTACCTGATCGATCAGCCGCCGAGCACCGCCGACTGTGATAACGCGGTGCTGAAGATGATCGGCAACGGGCTGCGCCCCGGCGTCTGGAGCGAGTTCAAGCGGCGCTTCGGGGTCAATCACATTTGCGAGTTGTACGCCGCCAGCGACGGCAATATCGGTTTCAGCAACATCCTCAACTTCGACAACACCATCGGCTTCTCACTGATGTCCTGGGCGTTGGTCGAGTACACCCACGACAGCTGCACGCCGATTCGCAACAGCAAGGGTTTCATGCAGAAAGTCGGTAAAGGACGGCAAGGCCTGTTGCTGGCAAAGATTGATGACAAGGCGCCGTTGGACGGCTACACCGACCCGCAGAAGACCGAAAAAGTTGTGCTCCACGATGTCTTCGAGAAGGGCGATCGCTACTTCAATACGGGTGACTTGCTGCGCAGCATCGGTTTTGGTCATGCACAGTTTGTCGACCGCCTCGGCGATACCTACCGCTGGAAGGGTGAGAACGTGTCGACCACCGAGGTCGAGAACATCCTCTTGAAACACTCCCACATCGCCGAGGCGGTGGCCTATGGCGTCGAGATCAACAACACCAACGGCCGCGCCGGCATGGCTGCGATTACCCCGGCTGAGTCCCTGGCGACCCTGGACTTCAGCGAGTTGCTGAGCTTCGCCCGTCAACACCTGCCGGCCTATGCGGTGCCGTTGTTTTTGCGGGTGAAAGTGAAAATGGAGACCACCGGGACCTTCAAGTACCAGAAGACCCGCCTCAAGGATGAAGCATTCGATCCGCGCAAAACCGGCGAAGATCCAATCTACGCCTGGCTGCCGGGCTCGGACACTTATGTGCAGGTCACCGAACAGGTACTGGCGGATATCCACGCTGGCAAGTTCCGTTATTGATTCTGGCTATGGCCGGACGAGAGAAAAAAGGAGTGACAGGTATCACGCCGCTTAAGGAAACTAGCGGCTTTGCGATTGACCGAATGTGGAGTCCCCAATGACAGACAAATCCCGCCAGATGACCCCGGAAGAAGCCGCGGAGTTTGCCGAGCAGGTGTTCAATAAGGCACGTGATGGTGACGCGGCGATGCTCGCCGCACTGCTGAGCAAAGGCCTGCCGCCGAACCTGCGTAACCACAAGGGCGACACCTTGCTGATGTTGGCCGCCTATCACGGCCACGTCGATGCAGTGAAAGTGCTGCTTGAGCACAAGGCCGATCCAGAGATTCGCAACGAAAATGGCCAAAGCCCGATTGCCGGCGCGGCGTTCAAAGGCGATCTGGCAGTGGTGACCGCCCTGGTTGAGGGTGGCGCCGAGGTTGAAGGTTCGTCCTTTGACGGCCGCACCGCGTTGATGATGGCCGCGATGTTCAATCGCAGCGCAATCGTCGACTACCTGATCAGCAAAGGTGCTGATCCCAAGGCCAAGGACGCCAACGGCATCAACGCCCTGGACGCGGCCAGGACCATGGGCGCGGCAGATACCACGGCGCAGTTGCAGAAGCTGCTTGGCTGATCCCGAACCCTGTGGCGAGGGAGCTTGCTCCCGCTGGGGCGCGAAGCGGCCCTGAATCCTGAACCCCGGTTGTATCTGATACTCCGAGTGTTTCTGATTACGACTGCTTCGCCCGAGCGCGGACCGGCCGGCGGGAGCAAGCTCCCTCGCCACAGGTTCGCGCTTGACCTCGGGCTCGGTATCCATTCGCGAATGCGCTATCCTTCGCGCCCTCAAATTTCCCTCGCTACAGGATCTGCCCATGAAAGCCGCACTCATCGAACTCATCAGCAAAATCAGCTCCGGCTGCATGAGCGAGGCGGAAATTGTGCAGATCGCCGATGAAGCCGCCCAGGCCTATGCCGATCCCGAGGCGTTTCTGGCGGCCAACCCGGACATCAACTACGACGACACTTTCCCGATCCCGCTGGGTGAATGGGTGGTAGTCGGCAGCCTGCCGGAAACCGTGCTGTTCCAGGCCGACACCTACATGGACCTGTTTGAGCAGATCGTTGCGTCTTTCGGCCCGGGCGTGACGTTCAACATCAAGCCCAAGCAACTGGCCAAGACCGAAGCGTTGACTGCACTCAACCGCATCCAGATCCAGATGGGCAGCATGAACCCGGAAAACGGCGGCTACACGCTGATGAACTTCAGCCAGCTGCTCGATGACGAGATTCAGGTCGTGCTGGTCTATGGCAACGATGTCCCACGGGTGCTGGAGTTGTGTGCGCACATCGGGATTGCCGCGGCACCGTCGCTGGAAGCGCTGAAAGTGGCGATCCACGTTTAAGGCCATTACGGCGCCAACCGTAATAAATCGGAGCCCTTGTCAGGCCCGACTATCCTAAGGGGGAAATTCTTCTCCTGGGAGCGACACCATGGGTTCCACCTTCAATGGCCTGGTTGGCCTGATCATCCTCGCGCTGGATATCTGGGCGATCATCAACGTGCTTAAAAGCGGTGCAGAAACCGGGATGAAAATCATCTGGGTGCTGCTGATTCTCCTGCTTCCGGTGCTGGGCCTGGTTATTTGGGCAATTGCGGGCCCCCGGGGCAACGTACGGTTCTAACCCCCACACCATGACCCTGTAAGCAAGGCTTGCCCGCGATGAACATAACGCGGTTTGGCTGAAAAACGCGGAGTCTGCATCGCGGGCAAGCCTTGCTCCTACGCCGAAGTATGGCCAGCCGTAACGTGAGGTTCGACCTGTCATGTTCGGCGACGTAGAATGCGCGCCTTTCCGTGGACAATCGCCTGCCCAGCGCCTGCGATTGTCCATCATGGGCGGGTAACCGTCCGTTGCCACCAGCATTCACCGGGGGACTTCCCATGAGCACCACCAAGACAAGCGAGTACCTGGAAACCCTCTACGAAGGCTACGGCCAGCGTTTTCGCATGGAAAAACTGCTGCACGAAGTGCGCACCGAGCACCAGCACCTGGTGATTTTCGAGAACCCGCGCATGGGCCGGGTCATGGCGCTCGACGGTGTGATCCAGACCACCGAAGCCGACGAGTTCATCTACCACGAGATGCTCACTCACGTGCCGATCCTGGCTCACGGCTCCGCCAAGCGCGTATTGATCATCGGCGGTGGCGACGGCGGCATGCTGCGTGAAGTGGCCAAGCACCGCAGTGTCGAACACATCACCATGGTCGAAATCGACGGCACCGTGGTCGACATGTGCAAGGAATTCCTGCCGAATCACTCCAAAGGTGCGTTCGATGATCCACGCCTGAACCTGGTGATCGACGATGGCATGCGTTTCGTCGCCACCACCCAGGAAAAATTCGACGTGATCATCTCTGACTCCACCGACCCGATCGGTCCGGGTGAAGTGCTGTTCTCGGAGAACTTCTACCAGGCCTGCCGCCGCTGCCTGAATGAAGGCGGTATTCTGGTGACCCAGAACGGCACGCCGTTCATGCAGATCGAAGAAGTGAAAACCACCGCCGGGCGCTTGCGCAGTCTGTTCCCGGACTGGCACTTCTATCAGGCTGCGGTGCCGACTTACATCGGCGGTGCCATGACGTTTGCCTGGGGCGCGACCAACACGGCGTACCGCAAGCTGTCGCGCGAAACCCTGAGTCAGCGTTTTGCCGGCAGCGGCATCATCACCCGCTACTACAATCCGGAAATCCATATTGGCGCATTCGCTCTTCCGCAGTACGTGCTGCAAGCGGTGAACAAGCCGAGTAATGATTAAGCCGGGCTGACCGAAAAGGGCCGAGAGGCCCTTTTTGTGTTTCCAGATATACGTTGCACGAAATTTTCACAAACACTCCAAGACAATTCACCCACGCCGATTTAACGCTCAACCCCCTGTGACCCTTGTTCCAGAGCCCTGGAAGCCAGGCTTTGGGGGGGTGTTTGCCAGTAATGAATGGTAATGCCGCGAGTGATCGTGCAACATTTGCGCATCGCGCACGCTCCCGGCCACTTCCTGCAAGTAATCGCAACGGAGGGCAGGGCGCCGCAACATCTTTGAAACTTCAACTTCCAATGAGTCCTATAAACGACATGGCTAACCCGGACGCCCTTAGTCAGCAGCGAGCTTCGAATCGCTTGCTGCAACCGACCGTCAAATCGCATCTGGCGTACACACTGCTCTGTGCCGTGGTCATGATGGCAATGCTCTCCCTGCTGCGCGTTGCGCTGCTGGTGTACAACCGGGAGATGATCCTCGACACACCCGCCTCGACCTTCCTCGAAGCGTTCGCCAATGGCTTGCGTTTTGACCTGCGCCTGGTGGTCTACCTCAGCATTCCACTATTGCTGTCCCTGTTCAGTGTCCGGGCGATGGCTGCCCGTGGTCTGTTCCGGTGCTGGCTGACCATTGCCTCGAGCATCGCGCTGTTCCTCGGCCTGATGGAAATGGACTTCTACCGTGAGTTCCACCAGCGCCTCAACGGCCTGGTCTTCCAGTATGTGAAGGAAGACCCGAAAACCGTCATGAGCATGCTCTGGTATGGCTTCCCGGTCGTCCGTTATCTGTTGGCCTGGGCCGTTGGCACCTGGTTGCTGAGCCTGGCGTTCAAGGGCGCCGACCGTGCAACCCGCCCACGCGGCCCGTTCAGCGGTGGCGCCATCAGCACCCGTCAGGTAGCCCCGTGGTACGCGCGCATCGCGGTATTCGTGGTGTGCCTGTTGATCTGCGTCGTGGCTGCCCGTGGCACGTTGCGTCAAGGTCCGCCGCTGCGTTGGGGTGACGTTTACACCACCGAGTCGAACTTCGCCAACCAGTTGGGCCTGAACGGCACGTTGCAATTGGTTGCTGCTGCAAAGAGCCGCATGTCCGAAGAGCGCGACAACATCTGGAAGCCGACGATGGAACAGTCCGTGGCCCAGAAAATTGTCCGCGATATGCTGGTGATGCCGGACGATAAGCTGGTTGATGCCGGTATCGCTGCGGTACGCCGCGATTACACGCCACCGGCCGACAAGACGCTGCCGATCAAGAACGTCGTTGTGATCCTGATGGAAAGCATGGCCGGTCACTCGGTCGGTGCCTTGGGCGCGCCGGGCAACATCACGCCCAACCTCGATAAATTGTCGAAAGAAGGCCTGTTGTTCGACCGCTTCTTCTCCAACGGCACTCATACCCACCAGGGTATGTTCGCCACCATGGCCTGCTTCCCGAACCTGCCAGGTTTCGAATACCTGATGCAGACCCCGGAAGGCAGCCACATGCTGTCCGGCCTGCCACAGTTGCTCAGCGCCCGTAACTACGACGATGTGTACGTCTACAACGGTGATTTTGCCTGGGACAACCAGTCGGGCTTCTTCAGCAACCAGGGCATGACCAACTTCATCGGGCGTAACGACTACGTCAACCCGGTGTTCTCCGACCCGACGTGGGGCGTGTCCGACCAGGACATGTTCGACCGTGGCCTGCAGGAACTCAAGGCGCGCGAAGGCAAGCCGTTCTACGCGCTGCTGCAAACCCTGTCCAACCACACTCCCTATGCCTTGCCGACGCCATTGCCGGTCGAAAAAGTCACTGATCGTGGCAGCCTGAACGAGCATTTGACGGCCATGCGTTACGCCGACTGGGCGTTGGGGCAGTTCTTTGAAAAGGCCCGTAAAGAGCCGTACTTCAAGGAAACCCTGTTTGTCATCGTGGGCGACCATGGTTTCGGCAACGAGCGTCAAATCACCGAAATGGACCTGGGCCGCTTCAACGTGCCGATGCTGATGATTGCACCGGGCATCCAGGAAAAATTCGGTCAGCGTGACCACACAGTGGGCACTCAGATCGACATCGTGCCGACCATCATGGGCCGCCTCGGTGGCGAAGTGCGTCAACAGTGCTGGGGACGAGACCTGCTCAACCTGCCGCAAGGCGACACCGGTTTTGGCGTGATCAAGCCATCGGGTACTGAACAGACCACGGCCATCGTCACGGCTGACCAGATCCTGATTCTGCCGAAGGAAAAGGAAATGGATCCGAAGATGTACCAGTACCAACTGGGTGCCAACCCGCATGCCGAAATCATCCCGAATGCACCGCGTACCGCTGAGCTGAAGCTCAAGCTGGAAGCGTTCCTGCAAACCGCGACCAAGAGCTTGCTGGATAACACCGCCGGTGTGACCGAAAGCATGCAGACCAAGTAAACCGTCAATAAAAAAGAGGCCCGCGAGGGCCTTTTTTTTCGTCTGCCGAATCTGTCGGCGGGCGGTTGAACCCTGCCGACAACCCGGTCGGCTCGGCGCGTTTCCGTGCCATGCAACCGCTATGGTTTGCCTGGGGTATTCAGCAATCTGATGGTCATGGGTGTAGGAAAATCCTTCGCTACACTGCGAGCATCTTCCCCCGGAACATCAAGGCAACTCCCTATGCAAAATCGCATGATGATCACTGGTGCCGGGTCCGGCCTGGGTCGCGAAATCGCTCTGCGCTGGGCTCGAGAAGGCTGGCAGTTGGCCTTGTCCGATGTCAGCGAGCCAGGCTTGAAAGAAACCCTGAAACAGGTCCGTGAGACGGGTGGTGACGGTTTCATTCAGCGTTGCGATGTGCGCGACTACAGCCAGCTGACCGCCTTCGCCCAAGCCTGTGAAGAGAAGCTGGGCGGCATCGATGTGATCGTCAACAACGCCGGCGTGGCCTCGGGCGGTTTCTTCAGTGAGCTGTCGCTGGAAGACTGGGATTGGCAGATTGCGATTAACCTGATGGGCGTGGTCAAAGGCTGCAAGGCGTTCCTGCCGCTGCTGGAAAAGAGTAAAGGCAAGATCATCAACATCGCCTCGATGGCTGCGTTGATGCAGGGGCCTGCCATGAGCAACTACAACGTGGCCAAGGCCGGTGTCGTGGCGCTGTCCGAGAGCCTGCTGATTGAACTGGCACAGCAGGAAATCACTGTGCATGTGGTCTGCCCGTCGTTCTTCCAGACCAACCTGCTGGACTCCTTCCGTGGCCCGACCCCGGCCATGAAAGCCCAGGTCGGCAAGTTGCTGGAAAGCTCGCCGATTACCGCCAGCGATATCGCTGACTACATCTACCAGCATGTTGCCGTAGGCGAGTTCATGATTCTGCCTCATGAGCAGGGCCGTACGGCCTGGGCACTCAAACAGAAGAATCCGCAGTTGCTCTACAACGAGATGACCGTGATGGCCGACAAGATGCGCGCCAAGGCCAGGCAAAGCGCCAGCTGAGCTTGCGAGTAGCGGGCTGCGTCGTTAGGGTTGCCGCTTCTGGCCGCCCTGACGAGATGTGTGCATGCTCAATTACCTGTGGTTTTTCCTTGCGGCGCTGTTCGAAATCGCCGGCTGTTTCGCTTTCTGGATGTGGTTGCGGCAGGGCAAAAGCATCTGGTGGGTCGTGCCGGCGCTGCTCAGCCTGACGCTGTTCGCCATTGTGCTGACCAAAGTCGAATCGACCTACGCGGGCCGTGCTTATGCAGCCTACGGCGGCATTTACATTATTGCGTCCATCGGCTGGCTCGGCGTGGTCGAGCGGATTCGACCGCTGGGCTCGGACTGGCTGGGCGTTGCACTGTGCGTACTAGGCGCGAGCATCATTCTGTTTGGCCCACGCTTCACGACACCTTGAGTCATTGATGTTGCCGTGAAAGGGAAGTCTGTAAGAGGAGTCGTTTTGCCGCGTAGGGGGGGACTGTTTTGCCGCTGTTGCATTGTAGACCCGGCCTCAGCCGGTCATCTTCAAGGCCCGGTAATCTCAAGGACTAGAGCCATGCTCGTACTCAGCCGCGTTGTGGGCGAAATGATCTCCATTGGCGACAACATCTCTGTGCGTATCCTCGCCGTGAACGGAGGCAATGTCCGCTTCGGTATCGAAGCCCCGCAAAACATCAATGTGCATCGTGCTGAAGTCTACGAGCGCATTCAGGCCAAACAGGTACACGGCAAACGCGGCTGAAGTACTCGAACAAATAGCTGCCCGGCCAAACGGGTGCTCAGTCAAACAGGTGCTTGGGCACGTCGTGCTTGAGCATCAGCTGACATTGCTGGCTTTCAGGGTCGAACACGATCAGCGCCTGACCTTTGCTCAACGCATGGCGCACCCGCAACACGCGGGTTTCCAGCGGGGTTTCGTCGCCATTGTCGGTACCGTCACGGGTGACGAAGTCTTCGATCAGGCGGGTCAGGGTGTCGACTTCAAGTTGGTCGTGGGGAATCAGCATAGGCACCTCGGATCATCAATCCGGCGATCCTACGGCGCTTCACGCCGCAGGACCAGTCTGTCCGCCTTGATCCCATCATCACGAACCGCGAATCAGCTTGCGCAAGGCAAACCGATTCGGATGACAGGCCTCGGCGACGCTTCGCGGCAGGGGCAACGGTTCGTTGTCCAGCCACGCTGCCAGCAATTCGCCGGACAGCGGTGCAGTGATCAATCCGCGTGAACCGTGCCCGCTGTTGACGTACAACCCGTCGAGCCATGGACACGCTATGTCTGGCACCTGCCGAGCGTCTTTGCCCAGTGCGGCGTAGGCTTGGGCGAACGTCTGGCTGTCAGCCAATGGGCCGACGATCGGCAGGTAGTCGGGGCTGGTGCAACGGAACGCGGCGCGACCTTGTAGCTGTTCCGGGTCCAGCTGTCTGGCGTGCAGACGGGTGACCAGATCGCTGGATATCTCTTCCAGCAGTTCCAGGTTACCGAGGTGTTCGGCGGTGGTTGGAGTCAGGTCGTCGCTCTTGAAATCGAAGCTGGCGCCCAGGGTGTGTTCACCCAAGCGTGCGGGTGCGACGTAACCTTCAGCGCAAACCACCGTCGCCAGGCACTGGCTCTCAGCAGTTTGCGCCAAGCGGGTGATTTGCCCGCGAATGCGTTTGAGCGGCAGCTCGGCACTGTGCGCGAAGCGTTTGATTTCCGCCGCGCCGGCCAGTACCACCACGGGCGCGCTGGCGAGCAGGGTCTCGCCGTCCCAGGCTTGCCACTGATCATCGACCTTGCGCAGTTCCAGTACATCGCGGTGCGTCAGCAGTTGGACATTGGGGGGCGATGCTTGCCATTGGCACAGGGCCGGCGGATGAACCCAACCACCCTCTGGATAGAACAGCCCGCCATGGGCCAGTTCGATTCCGGCCTGGGCCTGCGCGTGCGGCTGGTCCAGCAGGTGCAACAGATCGGCGGGGAAGGCCGCCGCCAGTTGCGCCTGACGCTCGGCTTCCTTGGCATTGAATGCCAGTTGCAGCACGCCGCAATCGTCCCAATCGACGCCACGTTGCAAGTGTTCAAGCAAGCGCCGGGTGTGCCCGAAACCGCTGACGATCAATTGCGAAAGTGCGGTGCCGTGGGCCGAGAGTTTCAGGTACAGCACGCCTTGCGGGTTGCCGGAGGCTTCTTGGGCCAGGTCGGCATGCCGTTCCAGCAGGCTGACCTGCCAACCGCGCGCGGCGAGGCTGGCGGCGCTGGCGCAACCGGCCAGACCGGCGCCGATCACCAGCGCACGACGTTCGCCGCTCAGCTGATTCGGGCGAGCAAACCAGGGTTTGGCGGTTGCCGGGGCCGGTGTTTCCTGCGGCCAGCCGACGAACTCACCCCGCAGGATTTCCCATTTGTGTCCGATGCCTGGCGTGCGGCGCATTTTGAAACCCGCCGCATTGAGCAGGCGGCGGACCCAGCCGGTGCTGGTGAAGGTGCTGATGGTCGAACCGGGTGCCGACAGACGCGCCAATTCGGCAAACAGTTCAGCGGTCCACATGTCGGGGTTTTTCGCTGGAGCGAAGCCGTCGAGAAACCACGCGTCGATCTGCGCGTCCAGCTGTGGCAGTTGTTCCAGCACGTCACCGATCAACAGCGTCAGGGTTACGCGGCCATTGTCCAGCACCAGTCGCTGAAAGCCCTGGTGGATGGCGACGTACTGCGCCAACAACTGATCGGCAAACGGTTTGAGGTCGGGCCAGAGTGTCAGGGCCCGTTGCATATCTGCCGGGCTCAGCGGGTACTTTTCGACGCTGATGAAATGCAGCCGTGCACCAGCCACAGCCTGTTGCTCGAACAATTGCCAGGCGCAGAGAAAATTCAGCCCGGTACCGAAACCGGTCTCGCCAATCACCAACCTTTCTCCGGCCGGCAG
This sequence comes from Pseudomonas helvetica, assembly GCF_039908645.1. Lineage (NCBI taxonomy): Bacteria > Pseudomonadati > Pseudomonadota > Gammaproteobacteria > Pseudomonadales > Pseudomonadaceae > Pseudomonas > Pseudomonas helvetica. The sequence goes on along the minus strand of NZ_CP150917.1, from coordinate 4,545,584 downwards.
TTCGGCAAAACGTTCGCTCAGGCGGTTTTGCTCGATGAACACGTAACGGGTTTCATCAAGGCCCGACTGGTCGGAGAAATACACGTCGTCAAACACCCGCGAGCGCGGGCGACCTTGGTCGTCCCAGTCGAGCTGGGCATGCGGTACGGGGTTCGGCAGTGTTTCAGGGTTCATGGTCGGCTCAAGCGAGGCTAGGTGGCCATTCTAGCCGATCGCGACACAAGCGATTGATCCATGGCAACGTTCTGGGATGCTGGCTCAACGAAAGTCCCGGTCGGGTTCGTTTTTTGTGGCGAGGGAGCTTGCTCCCGCTGGACGGCGAAGCCGACCCAAAACCGGCGCGCGCGGTTTATCGGACAGAACGCGTCATCCTGATTCGCGACTGCTTCGCCCGAGCGCGGACCGGCCGGCGGGAGCAAGCGCCCTCGCCACAGGGAATTTCTCTGCTAAGCACCTGCTCAATCCGCTAGTCTTGGACAATCTTGGAAGGGAGTCGCTCATGTTCGAATCTGCTGAAATCGGTCATGTGATTGATAAAGAAACCTACGATGCTGAAGTGCCGGCGTTGCGTGAGGCTTTGCTTGAAGCCCAGTTCGACCTCCAGCAGCAGGCGCGATTTCCGGTGATCGTGCTGATCAACGGGATTGAAGGTGCAGGCAAGGGCGAGACGGTCAAGTTGCTCAATGAGTGGATGGACCCGCGACTGATTGAGGTCCGCACCTTCGATCAGCAAACCGATGAAGAGCTGGCGCGACCACCGGCCTGGCGCTATTGGCGAATGCTCCCGGCCAAGGGGCGAATGGGGGTGTTTTTCGGCAACTGGTACAGCCAGATGCTGCAAGGGCGGGTCCATGGTTTGTTCAAGGATGCGGTGCTGGACCAGGCGATCAACCAGACCGAGCGCCTGGAGAAAATGCTCTGCGATGAAGGCGCAGTGATCTTCAAATTCTGGTTTCACCTGTCCAAGCAACAAATGAAAGCGCGCCTCAAGTCCTTGCAGGACGACCCGTTGCACAGCTGGCGCATCAGCCCGCTGGACTGGCAGCAATCGAAAACCTACGACAAGTTCGTGCAGTATGGTGAGCGGGTGATTCGCCGCACCAGCCGCGACTACGCACCCTGGCATGTGATCGAAGGTGTGGATGCCCATTACCGCAGTCTGACCGTGGGCAAGATCCTGCTCGACGGTCTGCAAAATGCCCTCAAGCGCCCCAGGATCAACCCGGACAAAGTCAGCGCTGCGCCGCTGTCGGCCAGTGTCGATCACTTGAGTTTGCTCGGTAGTCTGGACATGAGCCAGCGGCTGGAAAAGGACGATTACGAGGAGCAACTGATTACCGAACAGGCACGGTTATCCGGCCTGATGCGTGACAAACGCATGCGCCGACACGCACTGATCGCGGTATTCGAGGGTAATGACGCCGCGGGCAAGGGCGGGGCGATTCGTCGTGTGGCCGCCGCACTCGACCCGCGCCAGTACAGCATCGTGCCGATTGCCGCGCCGACCGAGGACGAGCGCGCCCAGCCGTATTTGTGGCGTTTCTGGCGCCAGATCCCGGCGCGGGGAAAATTTACTGTCTTCGACCGTTCCTGGTATGGCCGGGTGCTGGTGGAACGCGTCGAGGGCTTTTGCAGCCAGGCCGACTGGCTGCGCGCCTATGGCGAAATCAACGACTTCGAAGAGCAGATCAGCGCCTCCGGGGTGATCGTCGTGAAGTTCTGGCTGGCCATCGACAAACAGACCCAGCTGGAGCGTTTCCAGGAGCGCGAAGCAATCCCCTTCAAGCGCTTCAAGATCACCGAAGACGACTGGCGCAACCGCGAGAAGTGGGACGACTACCGGACGGCTGTCGGCGATATGGTCGACCGCACCAGTACCGAGGTTTCGCCCTGGACCCTGGTGGAAGCCAACGACAAGCGCTGGGCCCGGGTCAAAGTACTGCGCACCCTCAACCGCGCGCTGGAAGAGGCCTTCGAGAAATCCGACAAGGACCAGAAGAAGCTGAAGAAGGACAAGAAGTAGCCCGATGGGTTTGCATACGCGGGGTGGATGATTGTCGCGGTCGGCCGGGAGCTGGCAGGGGCGATGTCATGGGCACGCGTGGTTAACTGATCAACGGTAAACGTCAACTTCTCGGTGCGACCGATACAGTCTCATTTACGGCTTGTCGCCAACTGTCCGTGTGTGATGCCTCGCCGGCAGCCTAGAATGGCTTTTCTCGCCGTCAGCCTTTTGGGGTTTCCATGCACATTTCGTCCGGTCGCTGGGTTTATGGTCTGTTCCTCGCCTTGCTGACCGCGTTTTTGTGGGGAATCCTGCCGATCAAACTCAAGCAGGTATTGCTGGTGATGGACCCGGTCACGGTGACCTGGTTTCGGCTGATTGTATCCGGCAGCTTGCTGTTCCTTTATCTGGCGGCGACCAAGCGTCTGCCGAGCCGACGGGCGCTCGGGCCTAAAGGTGGCTGGCTGGTGCTGATGGCGGTACTCGGGCTGGTGGGCAATTACGTGTTGTACCTGATGGGCCTGAACCTGTTGAGCCCGGGTACTGCGCAACTGGTCGTGCAGATGGGGCCGATCCTGTTGCTGATCGCCAGCCTGTTTGTGTTCAAGGAACGTTTCAGCGTGGGGCAGGGGATTGGCCTGCTGGTGCTGTTGTTGGGGTTCGGGTTGTTTTTCAATCAGCGGCTCAGCGAGTTGCTGACATCGTTGAGTGATTACACCGCAGGCGTGTTGCTGGTACTGGCGGCGTCAACCGTCTGGACCTTCTATGCGCTGGGCCAGAAACAATTGCTGACGGCGTGGAATTCGTTGCAGGTGATGATGGTGATCTACCTGTTTTGCGCCTTGTTGCTGACGCCGTGGGTACATCCATTGGAAGCTTTGCAACTGAGCCCGCTGCAAGGCTGGTTGCTGCTTGGGTGCTGCCTGAACACGCTGATCGCTTACGGCGCTTTTGCCGAAGCGCTGGCCCATTGGGAGGCGTCGAGGGTCAGTGCGACGCTCGCCATCACACCGTTGGTGACCTTCGCGGCCGTGGCGCTGGCCGCCTGGTTATGGCCCGATTATGTACAGGCCGAACAGATCAACAGTCTGGCGTATGGCGGTGCGGTGCTGGTGGTGCTGGGGTCGGCACTGGTCGCGTTGGGGCCATCGCTGATCGCCGGGCTCAAGGCCCGGCGGATGCGGGCCGCGGTCAGCCGGTAACCGCGTTATCGTTCATCGCGAGCAAGCTTTACGCCTGCAGAGGAGATGCGAGCTTCTCTTCTGTAGGAGCAGAGCTTGCTCGCGATGACTGACCGTCAGACGCTAGATAACTGACTGATTCAACCCTGCTTCCCGGCCTCCAGCATGTTCTCCGGCCGCACCCACGCATCGAACTGCTCATCCGTCAGATAACCAAGCTGCAACGCCGCCTCGCGCAGGGTCAGCCCTTCGGCATAGGCTTTCTTGGCAATCTCGGCGGATTTGTCGTAGCCGATGTGCGGGTTCAGCGCCGTCACCAGCATCAAGCCGCGTTCCAGGTGAGCGGCCATTTGCTCGTTATCCGGCTCAAGGCCTGCAATGCAATGCTGCTGGAAGTTACTGCAGCCATCACCGAGCAAGCGGATCGATTGCAGCAGGTTGTGAATGATCACCGGCTTGAACACGTTCAACTGCAGGTGGCCCTGGCTGGCGGCGAAGCCAATCGCCACGTCGTTGCCCAGTACCTGGCAGGCGAGCATCGACAATGCTTCGCACTGAGTCGGGTTGACCTTGCCAGGCATGATCGAACTGCCGGGCTCGTTGGCGGGCAGCTTGACCTCGGCGAAACCCGCCCGTGGTCCGGAGCCCAGCAAGCGCAAGTCGTTGGCGATTTTCATCAGGGTCACGGCGAGGGTTTTCAGCGCGCCAGACAAGGTGGTCAACGGTTCGTGCCCGGCCAGTGCGGCAAACTTGTTCGGCGCGGTGATAAACGGCAGGCCGGAGAGCGCGGCCAACTCGGAGGCAATCGCTTCGCCAAAGCCATGCGGCGAGTTGAGGCCGGTCCCCACCGCAGTACCGCCCTGAGCCAACTCGCAGACGGCCGGCAAGGCGCTGCGGATCGCACGTTCGGCGTAATCGAGCTGGGCGATGAACGCTGAAAGCTCCTGGCCGAAGGTGATCGGTGTGGCATCCATCATGTGCGTGCGACCGGTCTTCACCAGTTTCATGTGCCGTGCGGCCTGCTCGGCCAGCCCAGCGGAGAGTTCAGCGATGGCCGGCAACAGCTGCTGTTGTACGGCCTGCACCGTGGCGATATGCATGGCGGTGGGGAAGCTGTCGTTGGAGCTTTGCGAGCGATTGACGTGGTCGTTGGGGTGCACCGGAGCCTTGCCGCCACGAGGGTTGCCGGCCAGTTCGTTGGCGCGGCCGGCGATCACTTCGTTGACGTTCATGTTGCTTTGGGTGCCACTGCCGGTCTGCCAGACCACCAGCGGAAACTGGTCGTCATGCTGGCCGTCGAGCACTTCGTCGGCGGCCTGCTCGATCAGCCGGGCGATGTCGGCTGGCAGATCGCCATTGCGACTATTGACCCGTGCCGCGGCTTTCTTGATCAGGGCCAAGGCGTGCAGTACGGCCAGCGGCATGCGTTCATTGCCAATGGCAAAGTTAATCAGCGAGCGCTGCGTCTGAGCGCCCCAGTAGGCTTCATCCGGGACTTCCACTGGGCCAAGGCTGTCGGTTTCGATACGGCTCATCGGTTACATTCCTGTAGGTCTGATAGCGAAGTTTAGGTCGTGAATGACGCTTGGGGTTCCATCAGTCGTTTTTTTAACCGTTCGGTCCTGAAAATCAGGCCTGGCAAGGGGGAGGGGTTGAGCGCATGAGTTTTTTAGGCGCAGAATGGCCCCCCTTGGGGTTTTACCTCGCCTGCTAGAAAAGGAAACTCGATGACTCGTCTTCGTGCCATCTGTACCGCGGTTGCTCTGGTCTGTGCCAGCGGCCAGGTTTTCGCCGATACCGCCAGCCACAACGCCAGTGCCGAAGCTTTCCTGACCCTGGCGCATGCTGACAAACTGGGCACACCGGTGTACATGCAAGTGCAGCAAATGTTCGCCCAGCGCTTTGAACAAACCAAAGCGCCGGAATCGAAAAAAGCCTTGCTGGAAACCTACCAGGCCAAGGCCAACGCCGCTCTGGACCAAGCCATTGGCTGGAACAAACTGAAGCCGGACATGGTCAAGCTCTACACCACCAACTTCAGCGAATCCGAGCTCAAGGACCTGGTCGCGTTCTACCAGTCGCCACTGGGCAAGAAAGTCCTGGAAAAAATGCCTCAGTTGACTCAGCAATCGGCCCAGATGACTCAAGCCAAGCTGGAAAGCGCAGTGCCTGTGGTCAACAAGCTGCTGGCTGACATGACTGCCGAGCTGACGCCGAAAGACGCCGCTGCTCCCGCCAAGAAAAAGCCTTGAGCGGAGCCCCGCAATGACCATGCAACAACGTATTGAATCGGCACTGAACGCGTTGCAACCTGCACATCTGGAGGTGCTGGACGAAAGTCATATGCACAGCCGCGGGCTGCAAACCCACTTCAAGGCCGTGGTGGTCAGCGAGCAATTTGCCGGGCTCAACAGCGTCAAGCGTCACCAGAAGGTCTACGCCACGTTGGGTGACCTGATGGGTGAATTCCATGCGTTGGCGCTGCATACCTATACGCCTGAGGAATGGGCAAAGACCGGCGCGGCACCTGCCTCGCCGACCTGTGCTGGCGGTAGCAAGCACTGATTCTGAGGGCTGTTGTGGCGAGGGAGCTTGCTCCCGCTGGGTTGCGAAGCGACCCTAATATCAACCGCCGCGAGTATTCAGATGGAACGCGATTGCCGGATTACGACCGCTTCGCGGTCCAGCGGGAGCAAGCTCCCTCGCCACAGGTGAAACACCACAGTCCTAAAACCACAGTGTTTTTGTTAGAATCCGCAACGCGCCGCTTAGCCGGCGCGTTTTTTTTCGCATCCGGTTCACCCCTTGCGCGGGTAGCCACCTGGAGAATCACCCATGACACAACAGATTGTCGTGGCGGCACTGTATAAGTTCGTCACCCTTGAAGATTACGTCGCCTTGCGCGAGCCACTGTTGCAGGCAATGGTCGACAACGGCATCAAAGGCACCTTGCTGATTGCCGAAGAAGGCATCAACGGCACGGTTTCCGGTAGCCGCGAAGGCATCGACGGGCTGATGGCCTGGCTCAAGAACGATCCGCGCATGGACGACATCGATCACAAAGAGTCGTACTGCGACGAGCAGCCGTTCTACCGCACCAAGGTCAAACTCAAGAAAGAGATCGTCACCCTGGGTGTTGAAGGCGTTGACCCGAACAAGAAGGTCGGCACCTACGTTGATCCGCAGAACTGGAACGCGTTGATCAGCGACCCTGAAGTGCTGCTGATCGATACCCGCAACGACTACGAAGTGTCGATCGGCACCTTCGAAGGCGCGATCGATCCGAAGACCACCAGTTTTCGCGAATTTCCCGACTACATCAAAGCCAACTTCGACCCGGCCAAGCACAAGAAAGTCGCGATGTTCTGCACCGGCGGCATTCGCTGTGAAAAGGCTTCGAGCTACATGCTCAGCCAGGGCTTCGATGAAGTCTTCCACCTCAAGGGCGGAATCCTCAAGTACCTCGAAGAGGTGCCGCAGGAAGAAACCAAATGGCAGGGCGACTGCTTTGTGTTCGATAACCGCGTCACCGTTCGCCACGACCTGAGCGAAGGCGACTACGATCAATGTCATGCCTGTCGTACGCCAGTGAGTGTGGAAGACCGTGCATCCGAGCACTATGTCGCTGGCATCAGCTGCCCGCATTGCTGGGATAAGCTGAGTGAGAAGACCCGTCGCAGTGCGATCGACCGGCAGAAACAGATCGAACTGGCCAAGGCCCGTAATCAGCCGCACCCGATCGGTTACAACTACAAGCAATCCAACACCGAGGCCTGAACCATGTCCGCGCGCCTGCTCTATGTAATGGATCCGATGTGCTCCTGGTGCTGGGGCTTCGCTCCGGTGGCCGAGGCCCTGGTCAAGCAGGCGCAGGCTGCGGGCGTCGATGTGCATTTGGTCGTCGGCGGTTTGCGCACCGGCAGTGGTGCAGCACTGGAACCCACCACGCGGCGCTACATTCTCGAACACTGGCAGGCGGTCGCCGAAGCCACCGGCCAGCCGTTCAAGTTCGAAGGCGCGCTGCCCGACGGTTTTGTCTACGACACCGAACCTGCCTGCCGTGCGCTGGTGACGGCGCGCAGCCTGGCACCGGATTGCGCCTGGAAACTGCTCAAACTCATCCAGCAGGCTTTTTATACCGAGGGTCGTGACGTCACCCGCGCCAGCGTGTTGGTGGAGTTGGCCGAACAAGCCGGCTTGCCGCGTATCGAGTTCGCGGCAGCGTTCGACCGTGCCGATCAGCACGCGGCGACGGCGGCAGACTTCACCTGGGTTCAGGATCTGGGCATCGCCGGCTTCCCGACCTTGCTCGCCGAGCGCAACGGTCAATTGGCGCTGTTGACCAATGGTTATCAACCGCTCAGCGAACTGGCACCGTTGCTCGGCCGTTGGCTGGAGCGCGCAGCCTGTGTATGAGCAACCCGATGATGCACCGCAACCCAAGCGGGTCGATCGGCTGAGTTGGGCGGAAATCCGTCGACTGGCACTTCAGCATAAAAAATCCTTGTGGATCGCCAACGGCGTCGCCGTATTGGCAACCCTGTGCAGTGTGCCAATCCCTTTACTGTTGCCATTGCTGGTGGACGAAGTGCTGCTGGGGCATGGCGACGCCGCACTGAAAGTCATGAACCACGCGCTGCCCGCCGGCTGGCAACGTGCTGCCGGTTACATCGGTTTGATGTTGCTGGTGACCTTGACCCTGCGTTGCGGCGCATTGATGTTCAACGTCTTGCAGGCGCGTCTGTTTGCAAGTCTGGCCAAGGACATCGTTTACCGTATCCGCGTACGGCTGATCGAGCGACTCAAGCGTATTTCCCTTGGCGAATACGAAAGCCTGGGCAGCGGCACGGTGACCACGCATCTGGTCACGGACCTGGACACGGTCGACAAATTCGTCGGCGAAACCCTCAGCCGCTTTCTGGTGGCGATGCTCACACTGGTCGGCACGGCGGGGATTCTGGTGTGGATGCACTGGAAGCTGGCGCTGCTGATCCTGTTGTTCAACCCGCTGGTGATCTACGCCACCGTGCAGTTGGGTAAGCGGGTCAAACACCTGAAGAAACTTGAGAACGACAGTACCTCAAGGTTCACCCAGGCGCTGACCGAGACCCTGGATGCGATACAGGAAATCCGCGCTGGCAATCGCCAGGGGTTTTTCCTGGGACGGCTCGGCTTGCGGGCGCAGGAAGTGCGCAACTACGCCGTCAACTCACAGTGGAAAAGCGACGCATCGAGCCGTGCCAGCGGTTTGCTGTTCCAGTTCGGTATCGATATCTTCCGCGCCGCCGCGATGCTCACGGTGCTGTTCTCCGACCTGTCCATAGGCCAGATGCTGGCGGTGTTCAGCTACCTCTGGTTCATGATCGGGCCGGTCGAGCAGTTGCTGAATTTGCAATACGCCTATTACGCGGCCGGCGGTGCACTGACGCGAATCAACGAGCTGTTATCGCGTGCCGACGAGCCGCAATACCCAGGTGGCGTCGACCCGTTCAAAGGGCGCGAGACGGTGGGCATCGAGGTGCAAGGCTTGAGTTTCGGCTATGGCGGTGAGCTGGTGCTGGATCAGATGAACCTGTCCATCGCACCCGGTGAAAAAGTCGCCATCGTCGGCGCCAGTGGTGGCGGTAAAAGCACGCTGGTGCAGTTGCTGCTGGGGCTCTATACGCCACAGTCGGGCAGCATCCGTTTTGGTGGCGTCACTCAACAGGACATCGGCCTGGAAACCGTGCGCGAGAATGTCGCCGTGGTGTTGCAGCACCCGGCACTGTTCAACGACACCATACGGGCCAACCTCGCCATGGGCCGCGAACGCAGTGACGAAGCCTGTTGGCAGGCACTGGAAATCGCCCAGCTCGAGGCAACGGTCAAGGCGCTGCCGCAAGGTCTGGATAGCGTCGTTGGCCGTTCCGGTGTGCGCTTGTCCGGCGGGCAGCGTCAGCGCCTGGCGATTGCGCGCATGGTGCTGGCCGAACCCAAGGTCGTGGTCCTCGATGAGGCGACTTCGGCGCTGGACGCCGCCACCGAATACAACCTCCATCAGGCGCTCGCGCGGTTTCTCAGCGGTCGCACGACACTGATCATTGCTCACCGGTTGTCGGCGGTGAAACAGGCGGATCGTGTGCTGGTGTTCGATGGCGGGCAGATTGCCGAAGACGGCGACCATCAGCAACTGATTGCTGAAGGTGGCCTGTATGCCAAGTTGTATGGGCATTTGCAGCAGCATTAGCAATCTTGAGTTTTGCCCGGATTTCTGTACTTATTGATCAGCCATCCTTTTTGGGAATCGGCCTTGTGGACCCTTTGATTGTTACATTGTCCCTAAATCGAGCTTGATCGAAGCCTGACGCCTTCGAAAAATCGAAAATTAGCCTAGTCTGTGCTGCTAGGAGCGGAATTCTCTAGGGTGTTCATCAGGCAGCGCTTATGCAAGGGACCTCATGAAGCAAAAGCGGACTCTCGGAACGCCACGGTTGTTGGGCATCGTCTGGCCATTTATCGCCGTCGTATTGTTTCAGGCCCTGTTGGGCGGCGTCAGCCTGTACGTTTTGTCGGCGGTTCGCGGCTATGTTGCCGGAGAAAGCCTGTGGTCCAAGGGTCAGAAAGACGCTATCTATTACCTCAATCTGTACGCTGACAGTCGCGACGAGTCGATTTTCCTCAAGTATCAGAAGGCTATTTCAGTCCCCCAGGGCGGGCATGAACTGCGGGTCGCGCTGGATCATCAACCGCCTGATCTTGAGGCCGCGAGGCGGGGTATCCTCAACGGCGGTAACCATCCCGATGACGTTTCAAGCCTGATTTGGCTGTACCTGAACTTCCGGCATTTCAGTTACCTGGAAACCGCTATCGATCGCTGGACCGTGGGCGATGCCTACCTGATGCAGCTCGATAACGTCGCCCTTGAAATGCATCAGCGCATTGTCGGCAACCAGGCGAGCGACGCCGACATTCAGCGCTGGAAAGCCCGGATATTTGCCATCAACGAAGCGGTGACCCCCGCCGCCAAAGCATTCAGTGACGCATTGGGCGAGGGCTCGCGGCTGATTCTGCGGTTGTTGCTGTTCACTAACCTGGCCACGGCGTTGGGGTTGATTGCCCTGGCACTCTTGCGCACCCATAAGCTACTGGCTCAGCGCCACGCGTTTGCCAATGCCTTGCAGCTGGAAAAGGAACGCGCGCAAATCACCTTGCAGTCCATTGGCGATGGCGTGATCACCACCGACGTTGAAGGTGCCATTGCTTACATGAACCCGGCAGCCGAGGAGTTGACCCACTGGAAGGCTGAGCAGGCAATCGGGCTACCGCTGGCAGCCTTGTTCAATCTGCTGGATGACAATGCCCAGGCGGATGGCTTCACGCTGATCGAGCATATTCTCAGCGGTCAGCTCAGCGGCGGCAGTGAACATTCCAAATTGATCCAGAGGCTGGATGGCAGCACGGTTTCAGTCACGCTGGTAGGTTCGCCGATTCGCAATGCCGGTAAAGTCAGTGGCACGGTACTGGTGCTGCATGATATGACCCAGGAGCGGCAGTACATTGCCAATCTTTCCTGGCAGGCCACCCACGACGCGTTGACCGGGCTGGCCAACCGCCGCGAATTCGAATATCGCCTGGAGCAGGCGTTGCACAGCCTGACGCGCCAGCCAGCCCGACATGCCTTGATGTTCCTCGATCTGGATCAATTCAAACTGGTCAACGACACTTGCGGGCATGCTGCGGGTGATGAGCTGCTGCGGCATATCTGCGCACTGTTGCAATCGGGTTTGCGCGAAGGTGACACCTTGGCCCGATTGGGCGGTGACGAGTTCGGCATTCTGCTGGAAAACTGCTCGCCGCAAGCCTCGGAAAAAATCGCCGAGGGCCTGCGCCAGACGGTACAAAACCTGCACTTTGTCTGGAAAGGCCGGCCATTCGTGACCACCGTCAGCATCGGTCTGGTGCACATCATTCAAGCTCCGGCCACCCTTGAGGCTTCATTGCGTGCTGCAGACATGGCCTGCTACATGGCGAAGGAGAAGGGCCGCAATCGGGTGCAGGTCTATCATGCCGACGACTCCGAGTTGTCCCTGCGTTTTGGCGAGATGGCCTGGGTGCAACGCCTGCACATGGCGCTGGAAGAGAACCGCTTCTGTCTGTATTCACAGGAAATCGCTGCGCTGGGGCATATCGAACGGGGCGGCGGGCATATCGAAATCCTGCTGCGTCTGCACGACGAAGCCGGGCGGATGATTCTGCCGGACAGCTTCATTCCTGCCGCCGAGCGTTATGGACTGATGACGTCCCTGGATCGTTGGGTGGTCGAGAATGTTTTCAGGATCATTGCGCAGGGCATCGCCCAAGAGCGCAAAGGGCCGTTGGCCATGTGTGCGATCAATCTGTCAGGCACTACCATCGGTGATGAGGCTTTTCTGCACTTTCTGCGTGAAAAATTCACTGCCTATGCCATCCCGCCTGAAATGATTTGTTTTGAAATCACTGAAACCAGCGCGATTTCCAATTTGGGCAGCGCAATCAGATTTATCAATGAGCTCAAAGGGTTGGGATGTCATTTTTCGCTGGATGACTTTTGTGCCGGTATGTCCTCATTCGCCTATCTAAAACATTTACCTGTAGACTTCTTGAAGATCGACGGGAGTTTCGTAAAGGATATGCTGGACGACCCGATTAACCGTGCAATGGTCGAAGTGATCAATCACATCGGTCATGTCATGGGTAAGCGCACCATTGCCGAGTTTGTTGAAACACCCCAGATCGAGCAGGCATTGCTGGAGATCGGGGTGGATTATGCTCAAGGGTATATCATTGAACGCCCGCAATTGTTTACCTGTGACAGCCTGCAATGTCGGCCCGCCAGACCGCAGCCTCTGTTATTCAGGGCGCCTGGCACGTTCCGTTGAAATCTCTTGCTGATCCGTACCATCACAATCAAAAGGAGTGCGACAGTGATCGATACATTCAACAGGTCCGGCCCGCTTATGGAAGCCGCAAGTTACCCCGCCTGGGCTCAGCAACTGATCCGGGATTGCAGCGAGAGCAAGCGTCGGGTTGTCGAACATGAACTGTATCAGCGGATGCGTGACAACAAACTCAGTGCAAGGACCATGCGTCAGTACCTGATTGGTGGCTGGCCGGTCGTTGAACAGTTCGCGTTGTACATGGCGCAAAACCTGACGAAGACCCGCTTTGCCCGCCATCCCGGCGAGGACATGGCGCGTCGCTGGCTGATGCGCAACATTCGGGTTGAGCTCAATCATGCCGACTATTGGGTGCACTGGAGTCGCGCGCATGGCGTCAGCCTCGATGATTTGCAGGCGCAGCAGGTTGCACCTGAGCTTCATGCGTTGAGTCATTGGTGCTGGCATACCAGCTCGGCGGATTCGCTGATTGTTGCCATTGCGGCAACCAACTATGCCATTGAAGGGGCGACCGGGGAGTGGTCGGCGCTGGTGTGTTCCAGTGGAGTCTATGCGGCAGCGTTCCCTGAGGACGACCGCAAGCGCGCGATGAAGTGGCTGAAAATGCACGCTCAATACGATGATGCCCATCCATGGGAAGCCCTGGAAATCATCTGCACGCTGGCGGGCCTGAACCCCACCAGATCCCTGCAAGCTGAACTGCGTCAGGCGATCTGCAAGAGCTACGACTACATGTACCTGTTCCTGGAACGCTGCATGCAACTGGAACACTCCGAAAGGGTTCCGGTAGCCCGGGAGCGGATGGCGCTGGCCGAAAGCTAAACAATCACAGCCAGGTGGCAGTTCCTATATTCGGCGGGGTGTCATGACAGACCGCAGTCTGTAGGAGCTGCCGCAGGCTGCGATCTTTTCCGGAGCGCTTGAGTTCAAGCTTCAACCCGCCATCGCCAACCGGTTACGCCCCTCGCGCTTGGCCACATACAGCGCACTGCCGGCGCGTCGCAACAAGCTGTCTGCGGACTCACCCGGCAGCAGCGTCGAGCATCCGAGGCTGACCGTTAAGCCGATCAGCGTCCCATCCGCCGAATACTCCCCGGCTTGTGCGGCATAGCGCAGGCGTTCGCCTATCATTGCAGCGGCATCGCGGCTGGTGTTGGACAGCAGAATCAGAAACTCTTCTCCGCCGAAGCGAAAGACCATGTCTACGTTGCGCAACTGGTCTTTGATCAAGGTTGCGACAGCCTTCAACACGTCATCGCCGGCGCTGTGACCGTAGTTGTCATTGATCTGTTTGAAGTGATCGATATCGAGCATCAACAACGACAGCGGCTGCAAGTGTCGCCGGGCCATGTCGATCTCCCGTTGCAGGGTCTGATCCATGGCAATGCGATTGCCGGTGCCGGTCAGTGGGTCGCGCAGTGCACTTTGAGTGGCCGCTCGATAGAGCAGGGCATTGCGCATCGGGAAGAGCAAGCTGGATAGCAGGGATTCGAGGTTACCCTGATCCTTTTCGCTGAAGCGCTGATTGCGACGGAACACCAGATCGCCCAGGTGTGTGCCTTCGTGGCTCAGGCTATAGCTCACCGAGTGATGTCCGCGCTGACCGAACTCCAGGCGCAGGTCGCTGGTTTTGTGTTGATAGTTCAAGGCGTCCAGTGGCACAAGGCGCTGAATTTCGCGGAAAAACAGTCCCAGAATGCGCTGCGGCTCAAGGCTGGTTTGCAGTTGCAGGCCCAGCTGCTGGCGCAATTGACCGAGGCTGGCAGGACGCTCCAAAAGGGCTGGCAACTGGCCAAAGCCCAGCCGCTGCATTTTGGCGCTATCAAAGTCAATTGCGTTGGTCTGGGTTGGAGATTTCATATGGCGTGAGCCCCTAAGCAGGAATGCTGTCTTACAGGCTGGGTGAGAGCGGCTTTGGGCTGCGCGTCATACTGGTCCATCAGTCCCGTAGGACATGTGGCTAGATTTTAGTCTGCTTTGTCGAGCAAACGTAAGCTCGACATGGCGCTGCCCGATCGCTAACACGCTGCGTGTTTCAACAGGATTAGAGCGAAAGTCATGCCATTCGGTTCAGACGAATAAAATTCGTTTTAAATCAGCTTGTTGGCTTGTGTGTCGGTGACTGGTGGCTGATTCGGCGGCATTTGATTGACTTCAAACAGACGCTTGAAGGAGGGGAGGCACGTGCCGCGACAGTATGCCGTCGCGGCAGCGGGGTGCGGCGAGGGGCTTACTGAGCGTTGAACGCCTGACCGTTGATGCCAGTGCTGTCCGGCCCCATCAGGTACAGGTAAACCGGCATGATCTCTTCAGGCGTCGGGTTGTTGGCCGGGTTTTCGCCCGGGTACGCTTGAGCGCGCATACTGGTGCGGGTTGCGCCTGGGTTGATGCTGTTTGAGCGAACCGGCGCGACGTTGTCGACTTCGTCGGCCAGGGTTTGCATCAGGCCTTCGGTGGCGAATTTCGACACGCCATAAGCGCCCCAGTACGCACGACCTTTGCGGCCGACGCTGCTGGAGGTGAAGATTACCGAGGCGTCCTGAGACAGCTTGAGCAGTGGCAGCAGGGTGCTGGTCAGCATGAACATGGCGTTGACGTTGACGTGCATCACGCGCATGAAGTTTTCGCCGGAGAGTTGCTCCAGTGGCGTGCGCGGGCCAATGATCGAGGCGTTGTGCAACAAGCCATCAAGGTGACCGAACTCGGTTTCGATCATGGCCGCCAGTTCGTCGTATTGATGCGGCAGGGCGGTTTCCAGGTTGAACGGAATCACTGCAGGCTGTGGATAACCGGCCGCTTCGATTTCGTCGTAAACCTGGGTCAGATTGGCCTCGGTCTTGCCCAGCAGCAGTACGGTAGCGCCGTGAGCGGCATAGGTTTTTGCCGCGGCAGCGCCGATGCCACGACCGGCGCCGGTGACCAGGATGACCCGATCTTTGAGTAGTTCAGGGCGGGCGGAATAATCAAACATAAAAAACCTCTACAAAGCAGAAAACAGACTGTGGCGAGGGGGCTTGCCCCCGCTGGGTTGCGAAGCGACCCCAAGCTCGGTTTGTCAGCTTCACCGAACTGGCTGATTTACGACTGCTTCGCAGCCGAACGGGGGCAAGCCCCCTCGCCACAAATGCCTCCGGCAGCCAGTTAGATCAGCAGCTACACAGCGCGCTATCGAGCACCTTGCGCAACTCCGAAGGGTGGTCCACCACCACATCCGCGCCCCAGTTTCGTGGATTGTCATCAGGGTGAATGTAGCCAAAGGTCACCGCGGCGGTCCGGGTGCCGGCATCGCGGCCCGACTCGATATCGCGCAGGTCATCGCCCACGAACAGCACGCTGGCCGGGTCCAGGTCGAGCATTTTGCAGGCGAGGATCAACGGCTCCGGGTGCGGCTTGCTGTTGGTCACGTGGTCTGGGCAAATCAGCAGCGCCGAGCGTTCGGCCAGTCCCAGTTGTTGCATGATCAGCTCAGCGAAGCGCAGCGGTTTGTTAGTCACCACGCCCCAGATCAGATTGGATTTCTCGATGTCGGCCAACAGTTCAGCCATGCCATCGAAGAGTTTGCTGTGAACTGCGCAACCCTTGAGATAACGTTCCAGGAACTCCAGTCGCAATGCCTCGAAACCCGGTGATTCCGGGTCCATCGAGAAGGTTACCGCCACCATGGCTTTGGCCCCGCCAGAGATCTCGTCGCGGATGTGTTTGTCCGGGATCGGTGCCAACCCGCGGTCTGCCAGCATGCTTTGGCAGATGGCAATGAAGTCCGGCGCGGTGTCGAGCAGGGTGCCGTCCATGTCAAAAAGAACTGCTCTGATTGCCATCGGCTTACTCCTCGCGCAGCGTCTGGATCATGTAGTTGACGTCAACGTCGGCGGCCAGCTTGTAATGCTTGGTCAGCGGGTTGTACGTCAGGCCAATGATGTCCTTGACGCTCAGGCCGGCCTGGCGGCTCCAGGCACCGAGTTCGGAAGGACGGATGAATTTCTTGAAATCATGCGTGCCGCGCGGCAGCAGTTTCATGATGTATTCGGCGCCGACGATAGCGAACAGGTAAGCCTTCGGATTACGGTTGATGGTCGAGAAAAACACCTGGCCACCCGGTTTTACCATGCGGAAGCAGGCACGAATGACCGACGATGGATCGGGCACGTGCTCGAGCATTTCCAGACAGGTGACGACATCGAATTGCTCGGGCATTTCTTCCGCCAGGGCTTCAGCGGTGATCTGCCGGTACTCGACGCTGACGCCTGATTCCAGTTGATGCAGTTGCGCGACCGCCAACGGCGCTTCGCCCATGTCGATGCCCATCACGGTGGCACCGCGTTGTGCCATGGATTCGCTGAGGATACCGCCGCCGCAACCGACGTCCAGGACCTTCTTGCCGGCCAGTTTGACGCGCTCGTCAATCCAGTTGACCCGCAGCGGGTTGATGTCGTGCAGCGGCTTGAACTCGCTTTCGCGGTCCCACCAGCGATGAGCCAGGGCTTCGAATTTGGCGATTTCAGCGTGGTCGACGTTGCTCATGGGTAATCCTCTAAATCTAAAAAATTCTGCTGTCAGCCTTGAAGTTCGATTCAAGGGGTCGTTCTATTCGGCGTGTCCGCTGATGCGCAGGCCCCAGGCGGTGGCCGTGGCGCATAGCTGTTGTTCATCGAGGCGCGTCAGGCGCCGGTCGTCGAGCAATTGCTTGCCGGCGACCCAAAGGTGTTTCACACAGTCCCGGCCGGTGGCGTAGATAAGCTGCGACACCGGCTCATAAACCGGTTGCTGGGCCAGGCCAGACAGGTCGAAGGCCACCATGTCCGCGGCCTTGCCGACTTCCAGCGAGCCCACTTCGGCTTCCAGCCCCAGCGCACGGGCCCCGTTGAGGGTCGCCATGCGCAAGGCGCGATGAGCGTCCAGGGCGGAGGCCGAGCCGGCAACGGCTTTGGCCAGCAGGGCGGCGGTGCGGGTTTCGCCCAGCAGGTCGAGGTCATTGTTGCTGGCCGCGCCATCGGTGCCGACCGCCACATTGACTCCAGCCTGCCACAAGCGCTCCACTGGGCAAAAGCCGCTGGCCAGTTTCAGGTTCGATTCCGGGCAATGAATCACACTGGTGTTACTTTCTACCAGTAACGTCAGGTCTTCTTCGCTGATTTGCGTCATGTGAACGGCCTGGAAGCGCGGGCCGAGCAAGCCTAGGCGACCGAGGCGGGCCAATGGCCGCTCGCCGCGCTGTTCGACCGATTGCTGGACTTCGAAGGCTGTTTCGTGGACGTGCATGTGAATCGCTGCGTCCAGCTCCTCGGCGATTACCCGGATTTTTTCGAGGTTTTCGTCACCGACGGTGTAGGGTGCATGAGGGCCGAAGGTGATTTTAATGCGTGGGTGATGCTTGAGATCGCCGAACAGCTCGACGCCCTGACGGATAGCCTCATCCGCATCGCAGGCGCCGGGAATCGGGAAATCGAGGATCGGGATGGCGATTTGTGCGCGAATACCGCTGTTGTGCACGCGTTCGCTGGCAACTTTCGGGAAAAAATACATGTCCGAGAAGCAGGTGATGCCGCCCTTGATCTGCTCGGCAATGGCCAGGTCGGTGCCGTCGCGGACGAAGGCCTCATCGACCCATTTGGTCTCGGCTGGCCAGATGTGCTGCTCAAGCCAGGTCATCAGCGGCAAATCATCGGCCAGGCCACGGAACAATGTCATCGCCGCATGTCCGTGGGCGTTGATCAGGCCCGGGCTCAGCAGCATGCCCGGCAGTTCACGGACCTCGCTGGCCTTGAGCTTCAAGGCTTCGCTGCGCGGGCCGATGAAGGCAATACGCCCGTCACGGATGCCCAGGCCGTGCTCCTTGAGGACTACGCCAGCAGGTTCGACAGGTACTAACCAGGTTGGCAGCAAGAGTAAGTCGAGCGCAGCGGCAGGATTCGGCATCGAGGGTTCGGTCCAGTGCTTTTATGTAGGATGGCGAAGTATACCCGAGCGTCTTCGCGGGGGGATCGCTATAATCGGCGGCTTTTGTTCATGAGTGCGGGGTGAGGGATGCGCGATCGACTGTTGGCAGCGGAGAAGGTGAAGGCCATCGATTGGCGGGACGGCGCCCTGTACCTGCTGGATCAGCGCATTCTGCCATTCGAGGAAACCTGGATTGCCTATACCAGCGCAGCGGGTGTGGCTGAGGCTATTCGCTCGATGGTGGTGCGTGGTGCTCCGGCAATCGGCATCAGCGCAGCCTACGGCGTGGTGCTGGCGGCGCGCGCGCGGTTTGCTGCGGGTGGCGACTGGCAGGCGGCGCTGGAAGAAGACTTTGCCCTGCTCGCGGATTCACGGCCGACCGCCGTCAACCTGTTCTGGGCATTGGGTCGCATGCGCGAACGCCTGGAGCGGCTCAAGGATCACCCCAACCCATTGGAAATGCTTGAGGCAGAGGCCTTGGCAATCCATGAAAGTGATCGCGAAGCCAACCTGACCATGGCGCAATTGGGTGTCGACCTGATCCGCAAGCATCAGGGCAATGCCCAGGCTGTCTTGACCCACTGTAATACGGGGGCGTTGGCGACTGGCGGTTTCGGTACTGCGCTCGGGGTGATTCGTGGCGCGTTCCTCGAGGGCATGATCGAGCGGGTTTATGCCGACGAAACCCGGCCTTGGCTGCAAGGCTCGCGCTTGACCGCCTGGGAGCTGGCCAACGAAGGCATTCCGGTCACCCTGAACGCCGACTCGGCCGCTGCGCACATCATGAAAACCAAGGGCGTGACCTGGGTGATCGTCGGCGCTGACCGAATTACCGCCAACGGTGACGTGGCGAACAAGATCGGCACTTACCAGTTGGCGGTCAATGCCATGCACCACGGCGTGCGTTTCATGGTGGTGGCGCCGAGTTCGACCATCGACATGAACCTGGCCAGTGGCGACGACATCCCGATCGAAGAGCGTGATGGCAGCGAGTTGCTGGACATCAGTGGCAAGCGGGTGGGGGCTGATGTTGATGCATTCAATCCGGTGTTCGATGTCACGCCGGCTGACCTGATCGACGTCATCGTTACCGAAAAAGGCATCGTCGAGCGGCCGGATACCGCGAAGATGGCGCAACTGATGTGCCGCAAGCGCTTGCACTGACGATCCGGGGCGCCTGAAATATTGCCATCGCCGGCAAGCCTTGCTCTGTAGGAGCAAGGCTTGCCGGCGATGAACGATGACTCGGTCTGCCGTTCCTGGCACCCATATTTTGCTTGTGAATCGAGGGTTGTCACGGCTCTAAGCCTCTCTCGTCGCCTTTACGCCTGTCACCGGTCAACTAACTATGCTCCATGCGCATCTGGGGGATAGGTGCGTGGCGGCTCTTGTGATAACATCCGGCGGTTTCCAAGGTAGTCCGATGTGGCTGCCTTTACTGCGCAGATCCATGGCATAACTCGTTGATTTGTCGTAAGTCGGTGCTGGCACTCAGCCTGCAGCGGCGAGCTTCGTTCGTCCCATATGGATGTGACGAAGTTTCACCAGAAAAAGGAATCAGGCTTCTCATGGGCGAACTGGCCAAAGAAATCCTCCCGGTCAATATCGAAGACGAGCTGAAACAGTCCTACCTCGACTACGCGATGAGCGTAATTGTCGGTCGGGCACTGCCTGATGCGCGCGATGGCTTGAAGCCCGTGCATCGGCGTGTGCTGTTCGCGATGAGCGAGCTGGGTAACGACTTCAACAAGCCGTACAAGAAATCTGCCCGTGTTGTCGGTGACGTGATCGGTAAGTATCACCCGCACGGTGATACCGCGGTGTACGACACCATCGTTCGTATGGCGCAGCCATTCTCGCTGCGTTACCTGCTGGTAGACGGTCAAGGCAACTTCGGTTCGGTCGACGGCGACAACGCCGCTGCGATGCGATACACCGAAGTGCGCATGACCAAGCTGGCGCACGAGCTGCTGGCTGACCTGCATAAAGAAACCGTGGACTGGGTGCCGAACTACGACGGCACCGAAATGATCCCGGCGGTCATGCCGACCCGCATTCCCAACCTGCTGGTCAACGGTTCCAGCGGTATCGCCGTGGGCATGGCGACCAACATTCCGCCGCACAACCTCGGTGAAGTCATCGACGGTTGCCTGGCACTCATCGACAACCCCGAGTTGACCATCGATGAGCTGATGCAATACATCCCAGGTCCGGACTTCCCGACCGCCGCGATCATCAATGGTCGCGCCGGTATCATCGAAGCCTACCGTACCGGTCGCGGGCGCATTTACATGCGTGCCCGTTCGATCATCGAAGACATCGACAAGGTTGGTGGTCGTCAGCAGATCGTCATCACCGAACTGCCTTACCAGTTGAACAAGGCACGTCTGATCGAGAAGATCGCCGAGCTGGTCAAAGAGAAGAAGCTGGAAGGCATCACCGAACTGCGCGACGAGTCCGATAAAGACGGTATGCGCGTGGTGATCGAGCTGCGTCGTGGCGAAGTGCCTGAGGTTATCCTCAACAACCTCTACGCCCAGACCCAGCTGCAAGCGGTGTTCGGTATCAACATCGTTGCGTTGATCGACGGCCGTCCGCGGATCCTGAACCTCAAGGACCTGCTGGAAGCCTTCGTCCGTCACCGCCGCGAAGTGGTGACCCGCCGTACCGTGTTCGAACTGCGTAAGGCCCGTGAGCGTGGTCACATCCTCGAAGGTCAGGCAGTTGCGCTGTCGAACATCGACCCGGTCATCGCCCTGATCAAGGCTTCGCCAACGCCGTCGGAAGCCAAGGAAGCGCTGATCAGCATGCCGTGGGAGTCCTCCGCGGTGGTTGCGATGGTTGAGCGTGCCGGTGCTGACTCTTGCCGTCCAGAGACCCTGGACCCGCAATACGGTCTGCGCGAAGGCAAGTACTTCCTGTCGCCGGAACAGGCACAAGCCATTCTGGAGCTGCGTCTGCACCGTCTGACCGGCCTGGAGCACGAAAAACTGCTGGCTGAGTATCAAGAGATCCTCAACCAGATCGGCGAGCTGATCCGCATCCTCAACAGCGCCACGCGCCTGATGGAAGTGATCCGCGAAGAGCTGGAAGTGATTCGTGCCGAGTACGGCGATGTGCGTCGCACCGAAATTCTCGATGCGCGTCTGGACCTGACCCTGGGTGACATGATCCCGGAAGAAGAGCGCGTCGTGACCATTTCCCACGGTGGCTACGCCAAGACCCAGCCTTTGGCTGCGTACCAGGCCCAGCGTCGTGGCGGTAAAGGCAAATCGGCTACCGGCGTCAAGGATGAGGACTACATCGCTCACCTGCTGGTCGCCAACAGCCACACCACGCTGCTGCTGTTCTCCAGCAAGGGCAAGGTTTACTGGCTGAAAACCTACGAAATTCCTGAGGCATCCCGCGCTGCCCGCGGTCGTCCGCTGGTCAACCTGCTGCCGCTGGACGACGGTGAATACATCACCACCATGCTGCCGGTCGAGGAATACACCGAAGGTCACTACATCTTCATGGCTACCGCCAACGGCACCGTGAAGAAGACCCCGCTGGAATCCTTCAGTCGTCAGCGCAGCGTTGGCTTGATCGCGCTGGAGCTGGACGAAGGCGACGTGTTGATCAGTGCTGCCATCACCGATGGCGAGCGTGAAGTCATGCTGTTCTCCGACGGCGGCAAGGTTACCCGCTTCAAAGAGTCCGACGTTCGCGCCATGGGCCGTACCGCTCGCGGTGTCCGCGGCATGCGTCTGCCGGAAGGTCAGAAGCTGATTTCCATGCTGATCCCGGAAGAAGGCAGCCAGATCCTCACCGCTTCGGCGCGTGGTTTCGGCAAGCGTACCGCCATCACCGAGTTCCCTGAGTACAAGCGTGGCGGTCAGGGCGTTATCGCCATGGTCAGCAACGAGCGTAACGGCCGTCTGGTCGGTGCAGTCCAGGTGCTCGACGGCGAGGAAATCATGCTGATTTCCGACCAGGGCACCCTGGTGCGTACTCGTGTTGACGAAGTATCCAGTCTGGGTCGTAACACCCAGGGCGTGACCCTGATCAAACTGGCCAGCGATGAAACACTGGTCGGTCTGGAGCGGGTTCAGGAGCCATCGGAAGTCGAAGGCGAAGAGCTGGAAGGCGAAGAGGGTGCCGAACTCGAAGGTGTGGTGCTCGATGCCGGCACCGAGCCGGACGATACTGTCGAAAGCCAGCAGGCTGAAGCAGCTGACGAAGAAGAGTCGCAAGACTAACCAAATCGTAGCAGGGCAGAGTGTTTGCTCTGTCCGCTACCGTGAATGCATAGCGAGAGTGGATGTGAGCAAACGAGCCTATAACTTCTGCGCAGGTCCTGCTGCGCTGCCTGAAGCTGTCCTGTTGCGTGCCCAGTCGGAATTGCTCGACTGGCATGGCAAGGGTCTCTCGGTCATGGAAATGAGCCATCGCAGCGATGAGTTCGTGTCCATTGCGACCAAGGCCGAGCAGGATCTGCGTGATCTGCTGAATATCCCCTCGAACTATAAAGTGCTGTTTCTGCAAGGCGGCGCCAGCCAGCAATTTGCTCAGATTCCTCTGAACCTGTTGCCGGAAAACGGCAAGGCCGACTATATCGACACCGGTATCTGGTCGCAGAAAGCCATTGAAGAAGCGCAGCGCTACGGCCACGTCAACGTCGCCGCGACCGCCAAGCCTTACGACTATTTCGCAATTCCCGGCCAGAACGAATGGAAGCTGTCGCAAGACGCGGCCTACGTGCACTACGCGCCGAACGAAACCATCGGTGGTCTGGAATTCCAGTGGATCCCGGAAACCGGTGATGTTCCGCTGGTCGCCGACATGTCTTCGGACATTCTCTCGCGCCCTGTGGATATCTCGCGTTTCGGCATGATCTACGCCGGTGCCCAGAAAAACATCGGCCCGAGCGGCATCGTCGTCAACATCGTGCGTGAAGACCTGTTGGGTCGTGCCCGTTCGTTCTGCCCGACCATGCTCGACTACAAGGTCGCGGCCGACAACGGCTCGATGTACAACACCCCGCCAACACTGGCCTGGTACTTGTCCGGTCTTGTGTTCGAATGGCTGAAAGAGCAGGGTGGTGTTGAGGCCATTGGCAAGCTCAATGAAGTCAAGCAGCGCACGCTGTACAACTTCATTGATGCCAGCGGCTTGTACAGCAACCCGATCAACAAGACTGACCGCTCGTGGATGAACGTGCCGTTCCGTCTGGCTGACGATCGCCTCGACAAGCCGTTCCTGGTCGGTGCTGAAGCACGCGGACTGCTGAACCTCAAGGGTCACCGTTCGGTAGGCGGCATGCGTGCCTCTATCTACAACGCCGTCGACATCAACGCAGTCAACGCGCTGGTGGCGTACATGGCAGAGTTCGAGAAGGAACACGGCTAATGTCTGAGCAAGAACTCAAGGCACTGCGCCTGCGCATTGATGCTCTGGACGAAAAAATCCTCGAGCTGATCAGTGAGCGTGCACGCTGCGCCCAGGAAGTCGCGCGAGTAAAGATGGCTACGCTGGCCGAAGGCGAAGTGCCGGTGTTCTATCGTCCTGAGCGTGAGGCTCAGGTGCTCAAGCGCGTAATGGAGCGCAACCAGGGGCCGCTGGGTAACGAAGAGATGGCGCGGTTGTTCCGTGAAATCATGTCCTCGTGCCTGGCGCTCGAGCAGCCACTGAAAGTGGCCTACCTCGGCCCTGAAGGAACCTTCACTCAAGCGGCGGCCATGAAGCACTTTGGCCATGCGGTGATCAGCAAGCCAATGGCGGCGATCGACGAAGTGTTCCGTGAAGTGGCTGCCGGAGCGGTGAACTTTGGCGTGGTGCCTGTGGAAAACTCCACCGAGGGTGCGGTCAACCACACCCTCGACAGCTTCCTCGAACACGACATGGTTATCTGTGGCGAAGTCGAGCTGCGCATTCACCACCACTTGCTGGTGGGTGAAAACACCAAGACCGACAGCATCAGCCGCATTTATTCCCATGCCCAGTCCCTGGCGCAGTGCCGCAAGTGGCTGGACGCTCATTACCCGAACGTTGAGCGCGTGGCGGTATCGAGCAACGCCGAAGCGGCCAAACGGGTCAAGGGTGAGTGGAACTCGGCGGCGATTGCCGGCGACATGGCGGCAGGCTTGTACGGTTTGACCCGTCTGGCCGAAAAAATCGAGGATCGCCCGGACAACTCCACGCGATTCCTGATGATCGGCAGCCAGGAAGTGCCACCGACCGGCGACGACAAAACGTCGATCATCGTCTCGATGAGCAACAAACCTGGCGCGCTTCACGAGTTGCTGGTGCCGTTCCATGACAATGGCATCGACCTGACGCGAATCGAAACCCGTCCATCGCGCAGCGGCAAGTGGACCTACGTGTTCTTCATCGATTTCGTCGGCCACCACCGCGACCCGCTGATAAAAGCGGTGCTGGAGAAAATCAGTCAGGAAGCGGTAGCACTTAAAGTGTTGGGTTCCTACCCGAAAGCAGTTCTCTAAAGGCGTTGATAATGAGTGGCGACTTCCTCGCTCTGGCACAGCCGGGCGTGCAACAACTTTCGCCTTACGTTCCGGGCAAACCCGTGGACGAACTGGCCCGCGAGCTGGACATCGATCCGGCAAAAATCGTCAAGCTGGCGAGCAACGAAAACCCGCTGGGTGCCAGTCCCAAGGCGCTGGCGGCGATTCGCGAAGAACTGGCTGAGCTGACTCGCTATCCAGACGGCAACGGGTTTGCGCTGAAAACCCTGCTGGCTGAGCAGTGCCGGGTCGAGCTCAATCAAGTGACGTTGGGCAACGGCTCCAACGACATTCTGGAGCTGGTCGCGCGTGCCTATCTGGCGCCAGGTCTGAATGCGGTCTTCAGTGAGCACGCGTTTGCCGTCTACCCGATCGTCACTCAGGCGGTGGGTGCCGAGGCGCGAGTGATTCCAGCCAAGGACTGGGGTCATGACCTGTCGGCGATGCTTGAAGCCATCGACAGCAACACCCGCGTGGTGTTCATCGCCAACCCGAACAACCCGACCGGAACCTGGTTCGACGCCGAGGCGCTGGACGAGTTTCTGCAGGACGTGCCTGAGCGCGTGCTGGTGGTGCTGGATGAGGCGTACATCGAATACGCCGAAGGCAGCGACCTGCCGGATGGTCTGGATTTCCTCGCGGCGTACCCGAACCTGCTGGTTTCCCGGACCTTCTCCAAGGCCTACGGTCTGGCTGCGCTGCGTGTGGGTTATGGCTTGTCGACCGCAGTGGTCGCCGATGTGTTGAACCGTGTGCGTCAGCCATTCAACGTCAACAGCCTGGCCCTGGCAGCAGCCTGCGCAGCGTTGCAGGACGATGAATACCTGGCTGAAAGCCGTCGTCTGAACGAGTCCGGCATGCAGCAGCTCGAAGCAGGTTTTCGTGAGTTGGGGCTGAGCTGGATTCCTTCCAAGGGCAACTTCATCTGTGTCGATCTGGGGCGCGTTGCGGCGCCGGTTTTCCAGGGTTTGCTGCATGAAGGTGTGATCGTGCGTCCGGTGGCCAATTACGGCATGCCGAATCACTTGCGCATCACCATCGGTCTACCGGCTGAAAACAGTCGCTTCCTCGAGGCGCTGGCCAAGGTTCTGGCCCGTGGTTGATGTCATCGCCGTGCAACCTGCTGTGCCTATGATCGGTCGCCTGGTGGTGATCGGTCTCGGGCTGATCGGTGGTTCGTTCGCCAAGGGCCTGCGTGAAAGCGGGTTGTGCCGCGAAGTGGTGGGTGTTGACCTCGATCCGCAATCGCGAAAACTGGCGGTTGAGCTGGGCGTGGTGGACCGTTGTGAAGACGACCTCGCTACCGCGTGCTGCGGCGCCGATGTGATTCAGCTGGCGGTGCCGATCCTGGCGATGGAGAAACTGCTGGTGCTGTTGGCTGGCATGGACCTGGGGGCGGCGATTCTGACCGATGTCGGCAGTGCCAAAGGCAATGTGGTGCGCGCAGCGACCGAAGCCTTCGGTGGCATGCCGGCACGCTTCGTTCCAGGGCATCCGATCGCCGGTTCCGAGCAGAGCGGGGTTGAGGCTTCCAATGCTCAGTTGTTCCGTCGACACAAAGTGATTCTGACACCGCTTGAACAAACCGATCCGGCTGCACTGGCAGGTGTCGACCGGCTCTGGCGTGAATTGGGTGCCGATGTCGAGCACATGCAGGTTGAGCGTCACGACGAAGTGCTGGCGGCGACCAGTCATTTGCCGCACCTGCTGGCATTCGGTTTGGTCGATTCGTTGGCTAAACGCAGTGAAAATCTGGAAATCTTCCGTTACGCTGCCGGCGGTTTCCGCGATTTCACGAGAATCGCCGGCAGTGACCCGGTCATGTGGCACGACATCTTCCTCGCCAATCGCGAAGCTGTCCTGCGCACACTCGATACATTTCGCAGCGATCTCGACGCCTTGCGCGACGCGGTCGATGCAGGGGACGGGCACCAACTGTTGGGCGTCTTTACGCGCGCCCGGGTTGCCCGCGAGCATTTCAGTAAAATCCTGGCCCGCCGGGCCTATGTGGACGCTATGAACTCCAACGATCTGATTTTCCTGGCAAATCCTGGTGGCCGCCTGAGTGGGCGGATTCGTGTACCGGGCGACAAATCAATTTCCCACCGTTCGATCATGCTCGGCTCCCTCGCTGAAGGCGTTACCGAAGTCGAAGGTTTCCTCGAGGGTGAAGATGCCCTGGCGACCTTGCAGGCCTTCCGTGACATGGGTGTCGTGATCGAAGGTCCGCACCATGGTCGCGTGACCATCCACGGTGTCGGCCTGCATGGCTTGAAACCGGCTCCCGGCCCGATCTATCTGGGCAACTCGGGTACGTCGATGCGTCTATTGTCCGGCTTGCTGGCTGCGCAGGACTTCGACAGCACCTTGACGGGCGATGCGTCGCTGTCCAAGCGTCCGATGAATCGTGTGGCCAACCCGCTGCGCGAAATGGGTGCGGTGATCGAGACGGCGGCAGAAGGTCGTCCGCCGATGACCATTCGTGGCGGCAACAAGCTCAAGGGCCTGACCTACACCATGCCGATGGCCAGCGCCCAGGTTAAATCCTGCCTGCTGTTGGCGGGTCTGTACGCCGAGGGCAAGACCACCGTCACCGAACCTGCTCCGACCCGTGACCATACCGAGCGTATGCTGCGTGGCTTCGGCTACCCGGTTACCGTCAACGGCGCCACCGCGTCGGTCGAATCCGGCCACAAGCTGAGCGCGACGCACATTGAAGTGCCGGGCGATATCTCCTCGTCGGCATTCTTCCTGGTCGCGGCGTCGATTGCCGAGGGTTCGGAGTTGGTGCTCGAGCACGTGGGGATCAACCCGACCCGTACCGGTGTGATCGACATCCTGCGTCTGATGGGCGCCGATATCACTTTGGAAAACCAGCGTGAAGTCGGTGGTGAGCCAGTGGCTGATTTACGCGTGCGGGCAGCTAAGCTTAAGGGTATCGAAATTCCTGAAGCGCTGGTTCCGCTGGCCATCGACGAGTTCCCGGTACTGTTCGTGGCGGCGGCCTGTGCAGAAGGTCGGACTATTTTGCGCGGCGCGGAAGAGTTGCGGGTCAAGGAGTCGGATCGTATCCAGGTGATGGCGGATGGTTTGCTGGCGCTGGGCGTCAAGTGCGAGCCAACGCCGGACGGCATCATCATCGACGGCAGCCAGATTGGCGGCGGCGAAGTGCATGGTCACGGCGATCACCGGATTGCCATGGCGTTCAGCGTTGCATCGTTGCGTGCCAATGCACCGATCCGTATCCATGATTGCGCCAACGTTGCGACCTCCTTCCCGAACTTCCTCGCGTTGTGCGCGCAAGTCGGTATTCGTGTTGCTCAAGAGGCTCAGTCGTGACCAGCCACGCTCCGGTAATCACCATCGACGGACCGAGCGGCTCGGGCAAGGGCACCATCGCCGGGATTCTCGCCAAGCGCCTGGGTTGGTGCTTGCTGGATTCCGGTGCGTTGTACCGTTTGCTGGCATTCGCTGCGCGCAATCATGGTGTCGACCTGACCAACGAAGAGTCGCTGAAGCTGTTGGCCGCTCATCTCGATGTGCAGTTCATCGGGGCGACCGAAGGTCATCCGCAGCGCATCATCCTTGAAGGTGATGATGTCACTGACGATTTGCGCAACGAGCAGGTTGGTGCATGGGCCTCGCAAGTGGCGGCACTGCCTGCCGTGCGTGACGCCTTGCTGCAGCGCCAGCGGGCATTTCAGGAGGCGCCGGGGTTGGTGGCTGATGGCCGCGACATGGGCACCGTTGTATTTCCCGACGCGCCGCTGAAGATTTTTCTGACCGCCAGCGCCGAGGAACGGGCGCGCCGACGTTATTTGCAGTTGAAGGGCAAAGTCGAGGGTGTTAGTCTGTCGAGTCTGCTAGATGAGATCCGTGTGCGCGATGAGCGCGACACCCAGCGAGCGGTAGCCCCGCTCAAGCCGGCGGTCGACGCCATACAGCTGGATTCCACGGAGTTGTCCATCGAGCAGGTGCTGGAACGCATCATGAGCGAGATCGCCATTCGCGATATCGCCGGGTGACCAAGAAGCACCGCAGGGGACCAGTCATAGTCTTGCGGCGTTTCTTTTATATAAACGTAACCCACATTGTCTGGGATGTGGCAGATGGGCGTATTCTTCGCCCTTATCAACAGGAATTAAAATGAGCGAAAGCTTTGCGGAACTCTTTGAAGAAAGCCTAAAAACCCTGAACCTTCAGGCAGGCTCCATCATCACCGGTGTTATCGTTGATATCGATTACCAAGCTCGCTGGGTAACCGTTCACGCTGGCCTGAAGTCTGAAGCACTCATCCCGCTTGAGCAGTTCTACAACGACGCTGGCGAACTGAATATCAACGTCGGTGACGAAGTTCACGTTGCGCTGGATTCGGTTGAAGACGGCTTTGGTGAAACCAAGCTGTCCCGTGAAAAAGCCAAGCGCGCTGAATGCTGGATCGTTCTGGAAGCAGCCTTCGCAGCCGAAGAAGTGGTCAAGGGCGTTATCAACGGTAAGGTTAAAGGCGGCTTCACTGTCGACGTTAACGGCATCCGTGCGTTCCTGCCTGGTTCTCTGGTTGACGTCCGTCCAGTGCGCGACACCACGCACCTGGAAGGCAAAGAGCTGGAATTCAAGGTCATCAAACTCGACCAGAAACGCAACAACGTTGTCGTTTCCCGTCGTAGCGTCCTCGAAGCCGAGAACTCCGCTGAGCGTGAAGCTCTGCTGGAATCCCTGCAGGAAGGTCAACAAGTCAAAGGTATCGTCAAAAACCTCACCGATTACGGCGCATTCGTCGATCTGGGTGGCGTCGATGGCCTGCTGCACATTACCGACATGGCTTGGAAGCGTATCAAGCATCCTTCCGAAATCGTCAACGTTGGCGACGAGATCGATGTCAAGGTTCTGAAGTACGATCGCGAGCGCAATCGTGTTTCCCTGGGCCTGAAGCAACTGGGCGAAGATCCATGGGTTGCTATCAAAGCCCGTTACCCAGAAAGCACTCGCGTTACCGCGCGTGTAACCAACCTGACCGACTACGGCTGCTTCGCTGAGCTGGAAGAAGGCGTTGAAGGTCTGGTACACGTTTCCGAAATGGACTGGACCAACAAGAACATCCACCCTTCGAAAGTCGTACAAGTCGGCGACGAAGTGGAAGTTATGGTTCTGGACATCGACGAAGAGCGTCGTCGTATCTCCCTGGGCATCAAGCAGTGCAAATCTAACCCATGGGAAGATTTCTCTGGCCAGTTCAACAAGGGCGATAAAATCTCCGGCACCATCAAGTCGATCACCGATTTCGGTATCTTCATTGGTCTGGACGGTGGCATCGACGGCCTGGTTCACCTGTCCGACATCTCCTGGAACGAAGTGGGCGAAGAAGCCGTACGTCGCTTCAAGAAGGGCGACGAGCTGGACACCGTTATCCTGTCGGTTGACCCAGAGCGCGAGCGTATCTCCCTGGGTATCAAGCAACTGGAAAGCGATCCGTTCTCCGAGTACGTTCAAGAGAACGACAAAGGCGCAATCGTTAAAGGCATCGTGAAAGAAGTTGACGCTAAAGGCGCCATCATCACTTTGGCTACCGATATCGAAGCTACTCTGAAAGCCTCCGAAATCAGCCGTGACCGCATCGAAGATGCGCGCAACGTTCTGAAAGAAGGCGAAGAAGTTGAAGCCAAGATCATCAGCGTTGACCGCAAGAGCCGTGTAATCCAGCTCTCGATCAAGTCGAAAGACGTTGAAGACGAGAAGGAAGCAATCCAGAGCCTGCGCGACAAGCCAGCTGCTTCGGATGCTCCAGTTGACACCACTCTTGGTGCTCTGCTGCGTGCACAAATGGAAAAACAGAACTAAGTTCTGTCAGACCATAGAAAAAGGGCGACTTCGGTCGCCCTTTTTTGTGCCTGAAATTTGAGGTTGTCGGGGTGCTGGGGAAACAATGCGGGAATAAGGTGGTCTGTTGTTTGGGTGTATCAATTGCCTATCTGGAGCTAGGCTTTAGCTTGAACCGAGCATTCGTCGGGTGTGACTCCTGGCATTAAGGAAGGGAATGAACAAGCTCATTGTTGCATTGGCAGTCTTGGTCTTGGTGGGGTGTACGACTAGTGCCAAGACTCACGTAGTGCGCGGCGTGAGTGGTATCGAGATCGATTGTTCGGGGCTCGGATCAGGTTGGGATAAGTGTTACAAGCGTGCTGCAAGAGAGTGTGGGGTGGAGGGGTACAAGGTCATTGGCAGGTCCAGTGATGCTAAGGAGGAGGAAGAGGATTATCTATTCGGGTGGAACCCGGCCGGATACCTCACTCGCGTCATGCTGGTGGTTTGCAGGTGACGGTTCGGTTTGCCTCTGTGGTGGAAGGGTGGGGGTGTCGGTCTCCGAGAAGCGAGCTTTGCGGTGTCTGTCAGGGAATATAGATAAGTCAATATATAGGCTGTTCAAAACCCTTCGAGCATGCTAAAACCTTTGAAGCGCTGATCTAGCTGCTTGAAAAAGAAGGGAAAAATATGACGAAGTCGGAGTTGATCGAACGAATTGTCACCCATCAAGGGCTACTCTCATCCAAGGATGTGGAGCTGGCCATCAAGACCATGCTTGAGCAAATGTCCCAGTGCCTGGCTACCGGTGATCGAATCGAAATCCGTGGCTTTGGCAGCTTCTCTTTACACTATCGTGCACCGCGCGTCGGCCGTAACCCAAAGACCGGCCAATCCGTCAGCCTCGACGGTAAATTCGTTCCTCATTTCAAACCGGGCAAAGAGCTCCGGGATCGGGTGAATGAGGATGAGGAGGAGGGGCTTTGACAGTCGTCATTCAGAGAGCGATTCATGCGTAATCTCAAACGCGTACTCCTCGGAGTCTTTGTGTTGTTGCTGGTTTTGGCAGTATTGGCATTCGTGCTGGAGAATCAGCAGTCAGTTTCATTGTTGTTCCTGGGGTGGGCAGGGCCACAGTTGCCGGTCTCGGTAGTCACGGTCATTGCACTGCTGCTCGGAATGTTGCTTGGCCCTTGTCTTGGGTGGCTTGTCGGGCGCGTCGGCAAAGCAAGGCGTAAACATCTGGCTTGATGGAATCAGGCGAAACCCGTTCCGGCTGCAAATACCTGATTTTTCGTACGGGTTGGATTTGTGAGGCTCGCGGTAATAATTTCGCCAAGACGATGCTGCGCCTGAGCAAAGATCAGGAAACTTTGAGTGTAATTGCTGATCAGATTGGTATGCGTAACTGGCGTTGCTCTCATGACTGATGTCGTAATGATGGCGGTTTTGAGGTGTCGAACATCCGGGGTTTGGCGGTGGTTATCGCTTGGTCGTGGATGGTGAAATCTTCGGGTGCGGCTATGTTTGTCATGTTGTCGACTTTGCGCGTAGGTGCGGTGAGGCGTTGACCGTGGTCGCCGTGAATCCAATGGATAAGGATCCATACCGTTGAGCAGTTCCTGGGGCTGAAGATCGCTTGGCTGGACTGGATTGCTTATAATTTGGTCGGATCACACCGGTTGAACTCGATGTTCAGGCTGTGCGACTGAAAAGCGTTGTTTATGCTCAGTATTTGCCAAAGCTGCTGGACACATGAGCTGATTGATCGAAGCTTTACGCCGGCCTCTCGGATTTGGCGTGTTCTGTTCCGCCAGCATTTTGAGGTCGATCCGATAGCTCCGTGGAGTGCAGGACCGGGCTTTGGTGAGTGCCATGCTCGAAGGTGATTCACTCGCTAAAAAATCTGTGGTTTCGGGCCTTATCGTTAGGTTTGGGACGGGTTAGCCGGCGCCAGACCAGGTCTCCGATTGGCCTTTGATCGAGATTCAGATTCGGGGTTGTGAGTTGTTCGTAAAAAATGGTGTTAGCTGTAGAATGCGTGGATATGCATTTCTGGCCGAGCGAGCCTCTACAGCTCGGGTCAAATGTAATGGCCATTAACGGCGGAACGGCCGTAGCACAAGCGAACTGCTCGATGGTTTCGCAAGAATTCAACCCCTCGACTTTGCATCTGAAAGAGGTGCAAGGCGACCAGAATATAAACGAACTCCGTTTTCTGTAGTTAACCTTTCAGAGAGTGAGGATTAAGGACGTTGAGTATGGAACTGATTCCCGTAATTTTGTCTGGCGGTGTGGGGAGCCGGTTGTGGCCTGTTTCTCGAGAGGCCCATCCTAAGCCGTTCATGGATCTGCCAGGTGGCCAGAATCTAATCCAGAAAACCTTCCTGCGAGCTTCGCAACTGGAGGGTGTTGTAGAAGTGCTTACGGTGACTAATCGTGAGCTTCTGTTCAAGACCGAAGACGAATACGGCGCTGTCAATACTGCCAAGCACTCTCAAGGTTTCATTCTCGAGCCTTTCGGGCGTAATACGGCTGCGGCTGTTGCGGCGGCTGCGCTGCAGTTGGAGGCCACCCATGGCTCCGACGTCCATATGCTGGTGCTGGCAGCCGACCATCTGATCAAGGATGAAAAGGCCTTTGCCGCTGCAGTAGCAAATGCCGTTGCGTTAGCCGCCGAAGGCTGGCTGGTCACTTTTGGCATCCAGCCGACCTACCCTGAAACCGGTTTTGGCTACATCGAGGCGCAAAAGAATGCTCCGCTGAACGGCGGCTTGAAAGTTGCGCGTTTCGTCGAGAAGCCTGACCTTGAAACCGCTCAAGGCTACGTAAGTGCCGGCAACTACTACTGGAACTCCGGAATGTTCTGCTTCCGGGTCGGCACTGTCCTCGAAGAACTGCGTGAGCATGCTCCAGACGTAGTCGAAGCGGTTGTCAGGACCATTGAGCAGTCTCGCGTTACTTCGTCTGACAAGTACCGTTGCCTGGCCCTCGATGCCGAGGCATTTGCAGAGGTGCCGGATATCTCCATCGATTATGCGTTGATGGAGCGTTCTGCCAAGGTTGCGACCATTCCCTGTGATATCGGCTGGAGTGATATCGGCTCGTGGAATGCTGTTGCTGAGCTGACAGCGCCCGATGCTGACGGCAACCGTTTCGAAGGTGAAGTGTTATCTCATGGTTCTCGCAACAACTATGTAAACAGTGAAGGTCGACTCACTGCTCTGGTTGGCGTCGAGGATCTGCTGGTAATCGACACGCCAGATGCCGTGATGATCGCGCATAAAGACCACGCGCAAGATGTGAAACACATTGTTGGCCAGCTCAAGGCCAATAGCCATACGGTACACTTGCTTCACCGGACGGTGCATCGTCCGTGGGGTACTTACACGACGCTGGAGAACGGCGAGCGCTTCAAGATCAAGCGTATCGTGGTGAAGCCAAAGGCTTCTCTGTCCCTGCAGATGCACCACCACAGAAGTGAGCACTGGATCGTCGTCAGCGGCATGGCAATGGTCGTCAACGATCAGCAAGAACTGATGTTGAACACCAATGAGTCTACCTTCATCCGTGCAGGCCACCAGCACCGCTTGATGAACCCGGGTGTGATTGACCTGGTGCTGATCGAAGTGCAGAGCGGTGATTATCTGGGTGAAGATGACATCGTGCGTTTTGAAGATAATTATGGTCGTGTAACATCGGAAGGTGTTTAAGCTTGTGAAGCCTACGAAATTCAGTATTGTTGTTCCGACCTTCAATTCCGCTAAAACGATATTGTCAACTCTTGAATCGTTAAGTGCCCAAAGATGGACGCCGCTCGAGGTGGTTATCGTAGATGGGAAGTCTACCGATAATACGTTGGCTTTGATCAGTAATTATGCCGGTCTGAGTTGTGTTGTGGTCAGCGAGAAAGATCGCGGTATATATGATGCCATTAACAAAGGTATCAGAATGTCGAGTGGCGACCTGATCTGCATTATTGGTTCAGATGACAGCCTAGCTGAAGGTGCATTGAAGGCCGTAGATGAAGCGTGGAGAAATGACCGTACAGATATTATTGCTGGAAAAGCACTGCTGATTAAACCAGATGGTAGCTCATCGCTCCGGGTGGACGAAGCTTATGGAGTGGGTGCTTTAGTCAGCGGAATCCCTTTTTGCCACAACGCAATGTTTGTAACACCTGCCGCGTACCAGCGGGTGGGTGAGTACAGTCTCGACTATAAAATTTGTGCAGATGCTCACTGGGTCCACAGATCCATCATCGCCGGATGTCGATGCGCCAGAGTTAATTCAGTAGTTGTTAATTTTAGCCTTGACGGAACATCGTCGAACAATGATGAGTTGATCATGGCTGAAACATACAGTTTGGTGAGAGGGAATTTTCCAGTCCTCTCGCAGGCAGATGCGGAGACTGTATTTAAAGTAGTAAGGGGCTGGATAGGAGGGGATAGTCTGTCTTCTGTACTCTCTAGGTATGCAGGTGATAGGGCGTTATCTCTTGCTGTCGAGACCGCAATGGCTGCTAAGTATGATGCAGATGTTTCAGGGGGGGGGGCGGTTCCAAAGCGGCGAGTAAAGGAACGGTTTTCATTATTTATTGTGGCTGCGCTGGCTAAACTGTCAGTATTCATCAAATCATAGAATACAAAAATATATGAAAATTTCTTTTATTATTCCAGCTTATAACTCTGCTGCCACACTGCAACGATGCTTGGATTCAATATTGAGGCAGCCATTCAATGATTGCGAAATAATCATTGTTAATGATGGATCAACGGATGCCACGCAGCAGATTATAGATTTATATAAAACCCTCGATAGTCGAGTGTTTTCTATTACCCAGGCTAATGCAGGGCAGGGGGCGGCACGTTCGTTGGGGTTGAAACAGGCTACAGGTGATTATATCTGGTTTGTTGATAGCGATGACTGGTTACTGCCGTCCGTAATGCCTAGGATCAATCGAATACTGAGCCAGTTGCGTCCCGACGTTTTTGTAGCGAACTTCGAATATTCTTTCGACGACAAAGCCGCAATGCCTTCCAGCTTGGTGCCTGGGCATTTAGTGGGTGAGATGATCCATCCGACGGTTGATGTCCACACATTTGCTGCTGTTTCTTGCTGGAATACTCCTCCTTGGCGGTTGATAGCCACACGTAAACACCTGCTTGAGCATAAGATAGAGTTTGAGCACGGTGTGTTTTATGAAGATCACCCTTTTGCAATTCATTTGATGTTGACTGCGAATCGGGTTTATGTTGATGGAAGTATTTCATACTCTTATTACCAGCGCCAGGACTCAACGACCAAGGTTAATGATCGTAAGGCGATGGACTTTTTAACTGTCAGAAAGTCGTGCTTGGATCTATTTGAAAAGTATGGTCAGCGGGAGCGTCTCGGTCCAATCGTGGCTGGTTATATTGCGCCTATTAATTTTTTCAATGCGCATGTAGCAGATGCTTACAAAGTTGAATTTTTGCACCGTTTGCATGATGAAACCTCCAAAAGTGATGTGGAGTTTGCTCGTCTTCATGGTGATGAAGGAATCAAAGCATTTGCAGATGCGCTGGAGAGCAAGAGTCACGATTTTGGGAAGAATCTGCTTCAAGGCAAAGTCCGACGTAACAGGTATACACTTGCAGGCGCCAAGCGCTTTGCAAAAAGAATCCGGGCTGGGTTGATTCGACGACTCGTACAGAGAGCCATCAAAATCAAGAATACCCTGGCGGGTGAGCTTCAGCACAGCGGGGTGGATCTCAGCGGACAACGCTTTTTGAGAGCGGGTACTGGTACGAGACTTGAGGCCCTGTACATCGATGTGCGTGTAAATATTGAAGATCGCCCTTACGTAAATATTGGTGAATACAGCCATGTAGGTGGCACTTTTGTCTTTGAAAGAGGGCTGGGCGATATCACCATCGGTAATCGGAGTTCAATTGGTGGCGGATGTAAACTCATCTGTACCCAAGAGGGTGGGATACACATTGGAAACAATGTAATGCTCTCTTGGGATTGTACGGTGATGGATTCCGATTCGCATTCTCTTAATCCCGAAGTCCGCGCATCCGATGCGTATGACTGGAAGGCTGGTGTAGATGCGAACCGTATCGGTGCTTATAAAGATTGGTCTCAGGTAGCCTCTGCTCCTATCCGTATTGATGATAACGTGTGGGTAGGGTTTGAAACGGCTATTTTGAAAGGTGTCCATATCGGAAAGGGTGCAGTTATCGGGGCGCGTTCTATGGTGACGCGTGATGTTGCCCCTTTTTGTATTTATGCAGGTACTCCCGCTAGGTTTATAGGTTTTGTTCCACGCGACACTTGGAGCTGGGAGGAAATAATTCACGCCTCCCAAGGGAATCCCAAGGACCAGCAGATGTTGATGGATGCGTATCTGCACAAAGACTTGCTTGGGTCACTTAACAGATTCCGCGCTACAGAAGAATTTAGCGCCACATTGCAGGAGTTACGTAAGCATGCGCCTGAGGCCAAGACCATCATCGATATTGGTGGCGCCGGTGGCGTGATGTCTGTCGCACTTGCTCTTGAAGGTTACTCGGTAACACTGGCTGAGCCGTCCAGTGACAATATAGTCGGTACACAAGCGGCAGAGAAATTAGTACGCTTAGCTTGTGAATCTCTAGATCCGACTGTCAAGGATCGTATTACTATCAGGCAAACATCCGTTGAGAGTCTGGATGGAAGCCAACTTTTTGATATCGCTTATTGTCGGCAAGTGGTTCATCACTTCAGAGATCCTGTAAAGGCCTTGCAGAAAGTTAACGATAATCTCAATGTGGGAGGCGTTGCGCTTCTTGTCAGAGAGCACATCATTTTTGATGATGAAGATAAGACAAACTTTTTATTGAATCACCCTTTCCACAAATATAGTGGTGGGGAAAATGGATATCGTGCCGATGAATATGAGTCCTTCATTCAACAGGCAAAATTTGAGTTGCTAGAAACGCTGGTATTTGCTGGCAGCCCTATAAACTATTTTCCTCATACAAAGGAAGTTGCTGAGTCCATTTCTGAACAGGAAATTGCAGGGCGCCCCTACACCTTTATCGCAAAAAAATCCGAGGTGCACCAATGAAACACCTGATTTTGGGATCTACCGGTTTTATTGGAGCGGCACTTTTCAGAACAATGCGCTCCTCGGGACTGGATGTAGTGGGTGCCGATGTTCGTGATTCAACGGAGATGCCGTTTATACGCTTCGACGCATTGAGCCCGGATTTTGAAAGTCTGGTGAGGGAAGCTAAACCTGATGTAGTTATCAATTGTACAGGTGCCGCGAGCGTTCCAGACTCCTTCACCGCCCCTTTGTACGATTACACGCTTAATACCGCCCGGATTGCCGAGATGTTAGAGGCCATTCGTCTTTGTGCGCCAACTGCAAAGTTCGTGCACTTTTCGAGTGCGGCTGTTTACGGGAACCCTGATGTTAGCCCTGTGGCTGAAACGTGCAGAGTGAAACCGCTATCGCCGTATGGCTGGCACAAGTACCATGCTGAGAATATTTGTAAAGAATATTATGAAATGTTCGGGGTTAAAACTATTTCGCTGCGAGTGTTCTCGGCATTTGGGCCGGGTTTAAAGAAACAAATTTTTTGGGATATTTATAATAAAGCGCTGAAGAGTAAAACACTGGAGTTGTTCGGGACGGGATATGAAACCAGGGATTTTATTTATGTGGATGATGTTGCCAAGGCTGTGATGTGTCTGATTGAGAAAGGCTGTTTTGATGGTCGAGCAGTGAATGTTGCAAACGGGATAGCTTCGACTATTCGTTGTGCGGCAACAAGCTTGCTTTCGTCGCTGGGGCTGCAAAAAACTATAGAGTTTAGCGGTTCTGAACGACTTGGTGATCCATTGAATTGGCAGGCAGACATACAGTATTTGAGTTCTTTGGGTTACACCCCCGACTTCACGCTTGAGCAAGGCCTGGAAAAAGTAGCGGCCTGGATGCACGAGCAATAATTTATTTTTATATTTTTGATGTGGTAGGAGCAAGGCCGTGTTTAAGCGTCCAGTAATTGGTGTGCCATTTAACTATGACGAGAGCTGGATAGGCGGCACATATTACATAAAGAATCTCATTAGTTCTTTAAATGAGATTGCAGATAGTGAAAAGCCAGATGTTTGGATTATCAGTCACTCGAAAGAGTCTTTTGATTTTATTAATGGCAGTACTGGGTATCCACGCCTGAACTGGATAAAGCCCGCTAATATAGCCAATATTGATGGCGGGATATCGAGGCGGACAAAATTGTTGTCTTGGTTGACCCCGCGTTTTTTCAAAAATCAAATGCGGTTCGATTTGGTATTCCCCTATCCAATCGATACGCGCATGCAGCAAACTGCTTGTTGGATACCTGATTTTCAAGACAAGCGCCTTCCCGATTTTTTTAGTGCGGATGAACTTGCTGCGCGGGATGCTCAACACAGACAATACTTCCAAAACTATAAACATCTTGTTTTTAGCAGTGAAGCCGTCAAGGCGGATTTTAATGAGTTTTTCCCTGAGGCGAATGTTAATCAGTACGTGGTCAGGTTCGCTACTTTTGAGAATCGGTCGGTAGGAAAGAGCAAGGCTGAGGTTTTGCAGAGGTACGGATTGCCGGAAACCTTCTTTTATTGCCCCAATCAGTTCTGGATTCATAAGAATCATGACGTCGTTATAGACGCTGTAGACTTGCTTAAGAAGCGTGGAGTGAACGTAACGGTAGCATTCTCTGGTAAAGAGCATGATCACCGTGCTCCAGATCATACATCCAGACTCAAAAGCAAGGTTGAAATGTTGGGGTTGACTGACAATATTCGATTCTTGGGTTTTATTCCTAGAGATGACCAGATGGTTGTATTTGAGGCAGCAACCTGCATTGTGCAACCTTCGTTGTTCGAAGGATGGTCTACAGTGATTGAAGATGCAAAATCCGTATCTCAATACGTGATTGCTTCAGCGATACCTGCCAATATCGAGCAATCTCAAAAAAATATCGATTTTTTTGAACCCGATGATGCCGAACAGCTATCCAGGCTGTTGGAAAAATATTCACAAATTGAACCCCGGCGAGAAGAGTTGAACTACAAGGAAGCTCAAGTAGAATTTGCGAACTCGTTCATGCGCCTTGTGTCGTCCGTTAAGGTCGCTAATAGCAAAAACTGAGATGTACTAATGTACGGGAAAAAATTTTGAAGACTGGGTTGATGATAGGTGTTCGATCAATGCTCCGTAATAGGAGTTTGATTTTTCAGATGACGCTGCGTGATATATCAATGCGTTATAAAAATTCGTTTTTTGGCGCGTTGTGGATGGTTGGGCAACCTCTGTTGCAGTTACTATTGTATGGTTTCGTGTTTCAAGTGGTCTTGAAGTCACGGTGGGGTATTCAGACTCCCTCCGGTGAAGATATTCCCTTTGGACTTCTATTGTTCTGCGGTATTTTGCTTCATGGCCTGCTGGCGGATACTTTGGTACGAGCCCCATCTTTGATCATTAGTAACACTTCGTATGTAAAGCGCGTTATATTTCCGCTCGAGATCTTGCCAGTGGTGAACGTCTTG
Organism: Pseudomonas helvetica; assembly: GCF_039908645.1. Taxonomy (NCBI): domain Bacteria; kingdom Pseudomonadati; phylum Pseudomonadota; class Gammaproteobacteria; order Pseudomonadales; family Pseudomonadaceae; genus Pseudomonas; species Pseudomonas helvetica. The sequence continues at coordinate 4,505,677 of NZ_CP150917.1, read as the reverse complement.
AGTACGGGAGTGGGTATCCTGTTCGGCCTTCTTATATTGATTGCTGGCGTCTTATACTCAACAGGGGCGGTCTCTTGGGGTGTTTTGCTACTACCGATCCCCATTGGTGGTTTACTCATGTTCACCGTAGGGGCTGGTTGGTTACTAGCGGCGATAGGAGTTTACTTTCGCGATCTTTCACAGATTACGACCAGTCTCGCCACAATTATGCTGTTTACCGCCCCTATTTGTTACCCTGCCGAAATGGTGCCTGAAAAGTTCAGGTGGCTGATGAATATCAATCCATTAACAATTCCTGTGGAGACTGTTAGAGCTCTGGTGTTCGCTCATGATGCAGTCAATTGGCAAGCTATGGGAGTTTATCTCGCCGTGGGTGCATTGATGAGCGTATTTGGGTATTTTATCTTCCATAGATTACGAACAGGATTCGCTGATGTCCTCTGAAATCGCCATTAGTATCAACAATGTTTCTAAATTGTACGATATTTATAAGTCGCCGATGCAGCGAATCAAGGGGCTGCTTTTTCAGCACCTAAACAAGCGTAGTACGTATCAAGCGCTGCATCCGTTGTCCTTTGATATTCAGCGTGGTCGTTTCTTTGGGATTATTGGTCAAAATGGCAGCGGTAAATCCACGCTTCTGCAGATTATAAGCGGCATTTTGATGCCCACCACAGGCCAGGTACAGGTCAAAGGCCGAATTGCAGCGTTACTCGAGTTGGGCGCTGGGTTCAACCCGGAATTTACCGGTCGTGAAAACGCCAGATTGAATGCTCAAATTTTGGGGGTCTCAGGAGCGAAATTTGACCAGGTATTCCCAGAGATTGAGGCTTTTGCAGATATTGGCGATTTTATAGATAGTCCGGTTAAGGCTTATTCCAGTGGTATGTTTGTTCGGCTGGCTTTCGCTGTGCAAGCCTGTATAGATCCGGATGTATTGATTGTCGATGAGGCCTTGGCTGTTGGGGATATTTTCTTCCGCTTGAAGTGTTATGAGCGGCTGGAAAGACTTCGTGAGAAAGGCTGTACAGTTATACTTGTTACTCACAGCATGGATGATGTGATGCATTACTGTGATGAAGTACTGCTTCTTCACAAGGGTGAGGCCCTCTTTATTGGTAACGCAGCGGACGCGATCAACAAGTATTATGCGCTGGGTCATGTAAGTGCAAAAAAAATAATCAATGAAGATGCTGCTCGGATGAATCAGGCAGCAAGCAACATGGTAGATAATGAATCGCCTGACGATGCTATCGCTTCTGATTTCATATGGCCTGACGGGACCACGATTGATGTGCAGGGGCGAGAACAGACTGGGGACGGTGCTGTTGTGTGTACTCGTATCGGATTGGCGAACGCCGAAGGTAAGGCCTGTCAGGTTTATCATCAATACAATACAATGAAGGTTCATGTTGAGTTTAAAGTACTGGCTAACTTGGAGACTCCTGTCGTAGGGTTTGTATTACGGACAGACAAGGGTGTCATTGTGCACGGGCGCAATACGGGGCAGTGTGGTTCTTTGGTGCCTGAGATGGTCCGAGCTGGGCAGCGGGTACGAGTGACGTTTGATATTCCATTGGATTTTGCTTCTGGTGAGTATTTGCTGGATGTTGGCTTTGCAACCTGGCCTAAGCTGTTGCATGCCAATCTTGAAAGAGTATCGATGACCGAGATTGAGTCCGAGTCGATTAGACACTGTGTTGTTTCGAATGTCGTTAGTTTTTCTATAGTGCCCACGGGGCATCTTGGCTTTGACGCTCAGCCATTTTATGGTCTTGCAAGTGTCAAATCAGATGCTGTATTGACCGTCAGCGGTTAACGGGGTAATAAATATGTCGCAACGTCAATCGCTGGGTGTGCGTGTAAGGCAGCTCTTTCATGTAAAGCTTGGGGTTTTGAAGCAGCACGCGGGTAGATTAATTGCCCCGTCCGTTTATTCGGTAGATGCTGTTGAGTGTCAAAGCATGCCTTTGATTTCAATAGTAATTCCTTCGTTTAATCAAGGGCAATATATAGGGCGAACGCTGCAGAGTATTTTGAGTCAGTCGTACCCCAATATTGAAATTATTGTGCAGGACAACTGCTCGGCTGACAGTACTTCAGATGTAGTTGCTTCTTTTGCCTCTGATAAAATTGTTTTTTATTCTGAAAAAGATAAAGGGCAAGCGGATGCAATTAATAGAGGGTTTCAGAAGTCGTCAGGCGAGATCTTGCACTATTTGAATTCCGATGACGTATTGCTGCCTAACTCTTTGGGTTTTATTGCACGCGAATTCGAAAGAAACCCTGTTGTAGATTGTATATATGGTAATCGACTCATCATTGATGAGGAGGATCGTTTGGTCGGGAGATGGGTGCTGCCTTATCATGATGACAATTTGCTACACGCCATAGACTACATTCCTCAGGAGACCCTATTCTGGAGGCGTTCACTTTGGACTCGCGTAGGTGGGCGTGTTGATGATACACTGTCATTTGCCTTGGATTGGGATATGCTGCTGTGTTTTGTGAAAAATAGTGCGCATTTCAGACATGTACCTTGTTTTCTCGGTGCATTTCGTATTCACAGTGATCAAAAAACCACCAGTCAGTACGAGCAAATCGGGCGTGCTGAAATGATGAAGATTAGAGCCCGGTATCCGCGAGGTTTGTTGAGCCGATGGCTGATGCCGATCAGGCATCTATGCTTTTTACTAAGTCACATTCGCGCTGATAAGAAGTCTATGAGCAATGTGGCTGATTGAACGTATAATATTTCGGAGAATGATATGAAGGTTGCACTGATTACTGGCGTCACAGGTCAAGACGGCGCTTATCTGGCTGAGTTGCTTCTGGGTAAGGGGTACGAAGTGCATGGTGTTAAAAGGCGAACGTCGCTTTTCAATACCGACCGTATCGATCATCTCTATCAAGATCCGCATATTGAAAATCGAAATTTTATCCTGCACCACGGTGACCTGACCGATTCTACGAGTTTGATTCGCATCATCCAGCAGGTGCAGCCGGACGAAATTTATAATTTGGCAGCACAGTCTCACGTTGCTGTCAGTTTCGAAGAGCCTGAGTATACTGCGAACTCAGACGCCTTGGGCGCTCTTCGTATTCTAGAGGCTATCCGTATTTTGGGGCTGGAGAAGAAGACCAAGTTCTATCAGGCTTCGACTTCCGAACTGTACGGTTTGGTCCAAGAAACCCCCCAGAAAGAAACCACTCCTTTTTATCCTCGTAGCCCTTATGCCGTCGCTAAGCTTTACGCTTATTGGATCACTGTAAACTACCGTGAAGCGTATGGCATGTATGCCTGTAACGGTATTTTGTTTAACCATGAATCACCTGTTCGTGGCGAAACTTTTGTGACTCGGAAAATTACCCGTGCGCTAGCGCGTATTAAGCTCAATCTGCAGGATTGCTTGTACTTGGGCAACCTGGACGCTAAGCGGGATTGGGGGCATGCGCGTGATTATGTTGAAATGCAATGGCTTATGCTTCAACAGGAAGTTGCAGAAGATTTTGTGATTGCAACAGGTATTCAATACAGCGTCAGGGACTTTGTTGATGCTGCCGCTAAAGAGCTTGATATCGAAATTACCTGGAAAGGGCAAGGGGTAGACGAGAAGGGGTACGATGCGGCGGGCAAATGTATTGTAGAAGTAGATTCACGTTATTTCCGTCCGGCGGAAGTTGAAACGCTGCTGGGTGATCCGTCCAAGGCCAAGAATAAGTTGGGTTGGACACCGAAAACCACTTTTGCTGAGCTCGTTTCTGAGATGGTCAGAGAAGACTTGAAGGCAGCTGAGCGTGATGAGCTGGTTAAGCGTCACGGTTACAGCGCATTCAACTATCACGAGTGATTTCGATTATGCCGTATAATAGTAAAATTTATGTGGCGGGTCATCGCGGAATGGTTGGCTCAGCCATTCTGCGTGAGCTTAAGAAACGCGGTTATACTAATATTGTCACTCGTGATAGGGCTGAACTTGATCTATGTGATCAGGTTTCCGTTCGAAATTTTTTCGAGGTTGAGCGGCCTGATCAGGTTTATCTAGCTGCGGCAAAAGTGGGGGGGATATATGCGAATAACACTTATCCTGCTGATTTTCTTTATCAAAACATCATGATTCAGGCCAATATTATTCATGAGGCTTGGCGTGGCGGTGTGCAGAAACTTCTCTTTTTAGGATCGAGTTGTATTTATCCTCGTTTGGCACCGCAGCCAATGACGGAGGATGCGCTTCTCACCGGAAAGCTTGAAGAAACTAATGAAGCGTACGCGATCGCGAAAATTGCCGGTATCAAGCTTTGTGAGTCTTATAATCGTCAACATGGCGTTGATTATAGAAGCGTCATGCCGACGAATTTGTATGGTCCAGGCGACAATTACCACGCTGAAAATAGCCATGTCATACCTGCACTTATACGCAAATTTCATGAGGCCAAAGTCGCGGGTTCGCCGGTAGTTCTAATTTGGGGGAGCGGTACGCCAAAACGTGAGTTTTTGTTTGTGGATGACATGGCGGCAGCAAGTGTCCATGTGATGGAGGCTACCCCGGAACTCTATGCCAGTGTTACAAAACAGACCCTCTCTCATATCAATGTCGGTTGCGGCACGGACATGACCATCCTTGAGTTGGCCCATCTTGTAGCCAAGGTTATTGGGTTCAATGGGCTTATTGAACTTGATAGTAGTAAGCCCGATGGTACACCTCGGAAGCTCATGGATATTTCGCGAATTACGGGGATGGGCTGGCAGCCTTCTGTCGGACTTGAGCAAGGCTTGTCTATTGCTTATGCTGACTTTCTAGTAAGAGAGAAGGTACAAGTTGACTGAAGCATTAGTTACGGTCGCAGTACCTTCTTACAATCAGGGCGAGTATCTGGATGCCGCACTGTCTTCGATTTTCTCTCAAAACTTACCCGTTGAGGTGTTCGTTGCGGATGGTGGCTCGACAGATAACTCTGTCGAGATCATCAAGTCGTGGGAAGGACGATTGGCTGGATGGAGGAGTTCGGCGGATGATGGCCAAGCTGCTGCTATTAACGAATGTATTAGCAAGGGTTCTGCTCCATTCGTGTGCTGGATTAATAGCGATGACTATTTTCTAGAGGGCGGCCTGGCCAGGCTAGTTAATGAACTGCTCTCGAGTGAAAGTGCTCCTGCTGTGTACGGTCGGGCTTGGAATGTTCGCGAGAAGGACAACAAAAGAACGGCTATCTGGGTTGAAGAGTTCAGTGAAAAAAGGTTGGCGGTGCGCTGTATTATTTCGCAGCCTGCTACATTGATACGACGTCGAGCTTGGGACGCAGTGGGAGGGCTTGATGCCTCTCGCCACATGGCCATGGACTATGACTTGTGGTGGAAGTTGTATCGGCTAGGAGGTCCATTGCGTTTCCTCAATGAGTTTGTTGCCGTTAACCGGGATCATGGTGATACTAAAACTAATACCAGAAGAGTAGCTCATTATACTGAGGCGATGGCGGTCGTTCGTAAGCACCATGGTAAGCTTCCGCTCAAGTGGTGGCTGTTTCAGCCTTATGCAGTATGGTTTAAGGCTCTTCTCAATAAAATAGAAAGTAGAAAATGAAAGTTCTTCATGTCTTTAAAACGTATTTCCCCGATACTTTTGGTGGCATAGAGCAGTGTATCTATCAGCTTTGCAAGGGGGGAGAGGAGTTCGGTGTTGAAAGCCAGGTCCTTTGCGTTTCGACTCAGCGGGCTGGATCACTTTTCTACGAGGGACATCGAGTTCATTATGCGAGATCGAACTTTACTCTTCTATCAACTCCGTTTTCTCTTTCTGCAATCCTCAGTTTGCGTAAGCTAGCAGCTCAGGTAGATATCGTGCATTACCATTTTCCATGGCCTTTCATGGATGTTGCTCACTTCCTTGTTCAGCGTGATAAGCCGATTGTCGTTTCATATCACTCGGATATCGTTAAGCAGCGTTGGACGCTTGAGCTGTATCGTCCTTTGATGAACAGATTCCTGTCTTCGGCATCTGCTATAGTCGCCTCCTCGCCTAACTATTTAGAAAGTAGCTCTGTTTTACAAAAATTTAAAGATAAGGTTTCAGTTATTCCGATTGGTTTAGATAAGCGTAGCTTTCCAGTACCCGCACCCGAGAGAGAGTTGCATTGGCGATCGAACCTTCCATCTCGGTTTTTTCTTTTTGTTGGTGTATTGAGATATTATAAAGGCTTACATACCCTTCTAGACGCCGCCAAAATTTGTGGCTACCCGATCGTCATCGCCGGTTCGGGGCCAGAGGAAGATAACCTGAAGAGGCAGGCCGTTGAGCTTGGTCTGACCAATATAGTATTTGTCGGGCGAGTCAGTGATGAGGATAAGGTTGCACTTCTTACACTTTGTACGGCAACTGTGTTTCCATCTCATCTTAGGTCTGAAGCATTCGGAATTTCATTGTTAGAGTCTGCGATGTATGCCAAGCCAATGATCTGCTGTGAGATTGGTACAGGTACGACGTACATAAACGTCGATCAGCTAACTGGATTTGTTGTACCACCCGAAGATCCCGCTGGTTTGGCTGTTGCTATGCGTAAAATGTGGGAAGATTCGAATACGAGCTACGCGATGGGGCAGGCCGCCTTTGTTCGATACAAAGAAATGTTCACTTCGGAGAGCATGGCTAGGTGTTATGCAGAGCTATATCGTGACTTATTGTCAGGGGGATGAGGCTGCTGTTTTTATTTTTAGGCGATTTCAATATCTTCGGCTTTTTGCAAGTTGTCCGATAATTTGGTGTTGGGCGGACAAGGGGCATATCGTCGACCTGCAAGAACAGATCAAATTATTATCTTTGCGTTTGTTCGAGTGTAAGGCGGAGTAAACAATCAATCTCCGAGCAAAGTAAGCGCCTCATAGACCCCCGCATACCAAGCGATGGGTTTAATGGTTACCTTGGCATCTCTGGCGAGCAGTTCCAGGATAGCCATAGGTCCCGACCTTTAAAATGTGAGGTTCATGGAGCGCTTACGATTGCTCATGGCGACCTCAGTACTGAATTGAAGTGGCTGGGATCAAGCGGCTGGCGATCAGGTTGATCTTGCGGCGGTCTTCTTTGTCGGCCTCCCGGGCCGCTGTTTGACGCTGGATCTCGTCGGCGGCATCGTTCTGACGCTTGATCTCTGCGAGGCGGGCGTCTTCTGCGGCCTGAATGGCTCGCTGTTTGCAGCTACCTACATAGCATCAGGGCCTGCTAGCGCAAGCGCACGGACGTTCACAGTCGTAGACCCTAAGGTGCCCAGGCTTCTGGGCCGTACTTAGTTAAGCTTACGGCTATTGGGCGGTGGTACTGATGCAGATAAAACTATCTCCGCAACGTCGTGATGACGACCCTAGACGTCTCCAAGGTAGGCGAAGTACTGACCATCAATGGCGAGGCCTTCGACTTTACAGAGATGAGCGATGGCGACACCTTGCTCGCACTCGCCATTTCGTCTGCCTGGTTCGTGGGGCAGGTCGATAGGGTGGGCACAGAGTGGAGCTTACCCTCATCCTTCCTTTACCATCGAACTACAGCCAGGAGCAGGCCTTTCCGGAGCCGCTGGTGGATGTTCCTGACGGACCTATAGCTCTACCCAAGCCACTACCGGAGGGCCGGGCATGAATATCGATGGTCTCAACTGATCACAACGTCTATGAAGGATGCCGCGCTGCCTTCCAGCATCTGGCCAGTGTCATTGCCATTACCGAGGCCGCTCACCGTCGCTCTGTCGCCGACTGCACGATCACCCCGCTACAGGATGCCGTGGACATCGACGAGGCGACCGACACCGACGTGGCACTGCTCAAGTCATGGAAGAAATACCGGGTAGCGCTAAACCGCATCGAGACTCAGACAGGCTACCCAGAAACAATAGATTGGCCTGTAGCGCCAGCCTAGATTGGCTGTTCCCTGAAGGTTGTCGCGCGTGATACATAGATGCTGGTTCGTCAGGCATATATGTTATGGTGCATTGACCCATAAACGGTGAGGGTTACGGAATGACCAGTTATAACGCTACAGATCTTATTCCGCTGGATGGATTTACACCACTTCATCTTGACAAAAACGTTACAGTGCCTAGTAAGATCCAGTACGCCTGCGGGCTGAATGCTCTCGAGGGATGGTTGAACGTCGACTTCTTTGATGACGCATTGATATGGAATTTTGGCCATATTGGCGGCGTTCCTAGAAATATTGCAGAGGGCGTCTACAAATTAAATCTTCTTGAGCGCCATCCATTTCCTGACAACCATTTTGATTATGCCTTCTGCGAGGATTTCATTGAGCATGTTCAGCAGAAAGACGCGATCCTTTTTCTTTCTGAAGCCTATCGAACACTTAAGCCTGGCGGCGTTCTTCGCTTAGCAACTCCAGGGTTGCATGGCGTGATGAACTCTCACTTCAATAAGCCAAGCTATGAGTCCATTTTAGAAAATCACGACGCAGCGTATACCAGATGGGGGCATGTTCATTTTTTCTCGCATGAGAGCCTGAAGACTATGGCTTTATACCTTGGCTTTCGTAAGTATCGGCAGCGGTCATACGGTAAGTCATGGCATAAGGCTCTGAAAAATTTGGAGACTCGCGCTGAGCAAGCTGAATATAAAATTAATATTTATGCTGAGCTTACTAAATAGGCTCGAATAGCTCGAATAAACGTAAGCGCTCCATGAACCTTGCATTTTAAAGGTGGAGACCTATGGCTATCTTGGCATTTGCGGCGTGCAGTTCCACGGCAGCAAGGCCTCGAAGCCTTCTACGCTCGAAGCTTGTGGCAGGCGCTCAAGTGCGCGGCGCAGCCACGCATAGGCTCTTGGCCGTTGGCTTTAGCCGTCTCGACCAAACTGTAAAGTTGAGCGCTGGCCGTCGCGCCTTCGGGCGTGTCGCTGAACAGCCAGTTCTTGCGTCCGATAACGAAAGGTCTGGATCGCACGTTCTGCCACATTGTTGTCGATCGGCAAGTAACGGGCTTCGGTGCAGCCCACCAACTTGATCCAGTTGCTGGCTAGGTAGCTGATGGCTTTGCCCAGTGTATTTTGCGCCGTCACTTGTGGCCGGGTTTTCTCCAGCCATGTTCGCAACTGTGCCAACACCGGCAGGCTATTTTGCTGTCGACTTTCGTGGCGATGTTCATCACCGACTTCTTTTAAATCTCGCTCGATACCGTACAGCTTGTTGATCGGATTCAGGGCGATATCGGCACACCCGGTTTTGCCTTTAGGCTGCACCTTTTGCGCCTCGACAAACTTGCGTCGCGCATATGCCCAACAACCTAAACGCTCGACACCGGATTGCACGCCCAAGGCGTTATAACCAGCGTAATCATCGGTCATCAGGTAGCCGCGATAACCTTCGAGCAGGCACGACGGAACCTCCTGCGCCCGGCTGGTCGAGTAGTCAAACAGGATCACCGGCTGATCCGGCGGTCCGCTGGTTTGCACCCACATCCAGGATTGGCTGGTGGGCTCTCGATCTGGCTCTTTCATCACCTGGACACGCGTTTCGTCGCCGTGGATTACGCGACTTTCCAGTAGTCGATCCCGCATCAAGTTGATCAAGGGTTGCAGGTGTTCGCCGCACTGGATCACCCAGCGCGCCAGGGTTTGTCGTGGAATATCGACGCCGTGGCGACCGAGTACTTTTTCGAAGCGATGCAGTGGCAGGCCATCGACGTATTTGGTCGTCAGCAACATCACCAAAACGCTGGGGCTGGCCATGCTCTTTTCGATCAGTTGCGCTGGCTTGTCGGCGGTGACCAGCGCGGTTTCACAGCCACGGCAGGCGTAGACCTTGCGCACATGTTTGATCACGCGGATTTGCATTGGCACGATCTCGAGCTGCTCGCTGATTTCCTCGCCAATGCTGTGTTTACGGCAGCCGCAGGCGCAGGTCAGCTCATGATCGGGCAGTTCGTGGATGACTTCGATACGCGGAAGATCGGCGGGAAGAGGTTTGCGTTTGCCCCGTTGCTTGGTCGGTGCTACGACCTCTTCTTCAACCGTTTCGTCGACAGCCTCGACCACACTTTCAGCCTCGTTGAACAAGGCCATTTGCGGGGTCGTGGGATCGGGTGTCTACTCTGACTTGCGCCCAAAAAGGCACTGACGTAACAGCGCCTTTTCTTCTTCAGGATGAGCGATCTTGCCCTTATCCGACTTGCGCTCACTCAGCATTTGCTCAAGCAATTGTTTGAGCAAAACAGGGTCGTCAGGAAGGTCTTTGGGCATGGAAATCATGCCCTGGATTACACCGAATCAGGCGACGAATCTAGGTGTCAAAACTTGATGCGGACGGTTGCGCCACAAATCAAAACCGTCCAATAACCAGTTGAGTTCTTGAACCGTCAGCACGATGGCTTCATCCGAACAATCTGGCGATGTTTTGAAGCGCTCGGATTCGAGGCGCTTGAGTCAGAGGGAAGCCGTTGCGCTCCCAATACAAAATCTTCACTCGGTTTCGGGGTTTGTTGAGGAACACGAAAAGCACCGGGTCAAACACCGCGACCTTGATGTCTAGTTCGACCAGGGCAGCGAGGCCATCGATGGATTTTTGGAAGTCGACGGGCTTTGGGTAGAGGTAGACTTTTCGACTTTGGCGTCGGTACGCATCATGAGGGGCTGGCTCCGGAAAGGAATCGGGAGCACAGCATCGAACATCAAATTGCGGCTTAGAATGTGGGGTTCATGGAGCGCTTACGTTTGTCGAGGCGCAAAAGGTGCAGCCTAAAGGCAAAACCGGGTGTGCCGATATCGCCCTGAATCTGATCAACAAGCTGTACGGTATCGAGCGAGATTTAAAAGAAGGCGGCGATGAACATCGCCATAAAAGCCGACAGTAAAATAGCCTGCCGGTGTTGGCGCCGTTGCAAATATGGCTGGAGAAAACCCGGCCACTAGTAACGGCGCAAAATGCCCTGGGCAAAGCCATCAGCTACCTGGCCAGCAACTGGATGAAGTTGGTGCGCTATACCGAAGCCGGTTACTTGCCGATCGACAACATTGCGGCAGAGCGTGCGATCCGGCCCTTCATGATCGGGCGCAAGAACTGGCTGTTCAACGACACGCCCAAAGGCGCGACGGCCAGCGCTCAACTTTACAGTTTGGTCGAGACGGCTAAAGCCAGCGGCCAAGAGCCTATGCGTGGCTGCGCCGCGCACTTGAGCGCCTGCCACAAGCTTCGAGCGTAGAAGGCTTCGAGGTCCTGCTACCGTGGAATTGCACGCCGAAAATTCCTATATAGGCATAGATCCCACTTTTAAAATATGGGGTTCATGGAGCGCTTACGTTTCATGGAGCACTTACGGAGCTTTAATCAAGGGAGGATGAAATATCCCGGTCTGATGCGTGAATCTTGGTTTGTTGTCCTGCCGATTCAGAAGCATCATGAAACAGGGTGCCATGTCAGATTACCCCTAACGGAATACTAAAAATTTTTGACTTATGAAACGGATAGGTAAAAGCACACCGGCCGTTAATAAAGTCGATACCAAATAATTAATGCCTAGCAACAAAAGCGCTCTGAAGACAATACTACCAATAACCAATGATAAAAAAATTTGTAGTGCAAATTTCAGCAGAATTTTTGTGTTGTGTTTTTTATAGAAGAGGTATTTTAAATTAAGTAAATACCCTGCAGTATAGGCCAGAGCATAAGCAATAAAAAAAGCCAGCGACTTGTTTGTGTGCATAACATCAATGAGTAAAAACATCAATGATAGGATTGATACATAACCCAAGACGCTAATCGAAATGTATTTATAGAATTGCAATAAGGTAGGTGAAAAAAAATTAAGACTCATGGATCACCCGGATCACTTTAGCCGGTATGCCACCAACCACCACGTTGTCTGGGACATCGTTTACGACGACTGCGCCTGCGGCCACGACAGAACCTCTACCTATCCTTACAGGGCGGACAATGAGAACATTCATTCCGAGAAAAACCCCATCCTCCAGGAAAACATCACCAATCGTGTAGTTCTGATTTTTTCCCCCGGGTTCAAGAAAGTGATTCATGATCTTGACACCAGAAGTAATTGTTACATTTTTCCCGACGTGCGTTCTGGCTCCAGAGGGGTTGTCGAATAATACGTCAGCGCCAATGAAGACAGAGTTTCTATGCGCGAATTTGTGACCCACGAGGCTCAAACAAATTGTTCTCAGTTGCGGTGGAGCAAGCCAGCTTCGAGCGATATGGATCAGCACATATTTAAATGCATGCTTGAAAAATTTCATGGATAGGTTATTCCATGTGGCATAACTTTTGTTTTTCATAATTTAGTAGATCTTTGGGATGTTGTTTATCAAAACCAGAGCCTCGTCGAGGCTAAAGCCAACAATTCTCGAGTATTCTTGCATAGCCGTGTAGCGAGGTCTGTTTTCCACCTCAATTAACGCAATTGCCTGCTCTCTACTTATAATCCCTGCGCGAACTTGATTGCTCCTGAAGGTATCGTGCTCAGAAAATCCTGCGACGGTATGGTAGATGTAGTTGTAGAAAGCAGCTGTTCCGTCTCCTTGCTCGCAGGTTGAGCGCGACGATATACGTTAATCGCCGATTTCCCTCCAATCGCTATCCCTGCGGCTTCGCTGCCACGACGCTCAGATAGCTTAAATAAAGCCTTTATTAGGGTTTCGATCGCACCGTTAGATAATGGTGATGTTGGTGCGATCACGAGACCGAATATTCCGCACATCTTCTATACCTTGAAAATTAGTTGGTGTTTTTTTCAGCAAATACAAAATACGTTCTTGGTTAGTACGAATGCGATCTAGCATATCCGTTACTACCCCGAGTACAAAGAACACTGTCGCCATGAAAAATAAGAACGCTGCACTGAATCCCGCAAAAAGAAAACCTGAAAAAGCTCCCGTCAGTATATAATGCAAGATAAATGCTATAGTGAATAACGTGGCTGGCACAGCAAAAAATGCAGAAACTCCCCAGAAGAATCGCAGCGGAAAGTAGTCTCTATAGCCTCTAAATATTATCTTTGAGGTATTTATTGCATACTTTGATATGCTTCCGGCTACTCGCGATTTCCGATCATCAAAGTACTGTACCTCAATGGGTACCTCTTTGATTTCAAGGCTCTTGGCAGCGAAATCAAGGAACGTCTCTTGCGTGTAGGTGAACGCGCCGTGCAAGTTTATCTTTAGTAAGCTTTCCCGGCT